>NZ_CP092473.1:2095000-2460833 GCF_014287515.2 Roseburia rectibacter | reverse complement strand
AGCAATGACACAAAGAGCGACAATGCTGCAGAAGCAACTGGCAGCGATGCAACAGCCACAGATGAAAATGCTCCGGCAACAGAAGCAGAAAACACAGATGCACAGGCAGGTACTTCTGATGAAGGAAAGGTACTTAATATTTACTGCTGGAACGAGGAATTTAAGAGTCGTCTGACAGATCATTATCCAGGATATACAGAGGTGGATGCAACTACAGGAACGATCGGTGATGTAATTGTAAAATGGAACATTACCCCAAGTGATGATATGGCATATCAGAACAATCTGGATGCAACCTTATTAAAACAGGCAGATGCAGCAGCAGATGACAAGATCGATATCTTTCTGGTAGAAGCCGATTACGCATTAAAATATGTTGATACAGATTACACAATGGCAGTTACAGATCTTGGAATTACCGATGCTGATCTTTCCAAACAGTACCAGTACACCAAAGATGTTGTTACAGATTCCAACGGTGTATTAAAAGGTCTTTCCTGGCAGGGCTGCCCTGGCGTATTATTCTATAACAGAGATGCAGCAAAAGAAGTATTAGGTTCGGATGATCCTGCTGAGGTTCAGAATTATGTAAAAGACTGGGATACATTTAATGATACAGCAAAGAAAATGAAAGATGCCGGTTACACAATCACATCTTCCGCAAACGATACTTTCCGTGTATATTCTAATAACGTCACTTCAAAATGGGTTGTTGACGGCAAGATCAATATTGATGACAACATTATGAAATGGGTGGATGATTCCAAAGAGCTTGTAGATGCAGGTGAGACAGGAACATATGATCTGTGGAGTGATGACTGGAAGAAAGGTTTCTATCCGGAAGGAAATGTATTCTGCTACTTTGGACCTGCATGGTTAGTAAACTTCTCAATGGCAGCAGATACAGAAGGCAGTATCGGTTACAATGGTGGCTGGGGCGCAACGGAAGGACCTCAGGGCTTCTTCTGGGGTGGTACATGGATCTGTGCAGCCAATGGAACTGATAACCAGAGCCTTGTAAAAGATATCATGCTTCAGATGACAACCAATGATGACGTTATGAAAGATATCATTGAGAAAGATGATGACTTCGTAAACAATCAGGACGTAATTGCTGAGATGGCAGACAGCTCTTACTCAAGCAAGATCTTAGGCGGACAGAATCCACTTGGCATTTACAGCTCAGGAGTTTCCAAACTTGATTTAAGCAATCTTTCTTCCTACGATCAGGGTTGTAACGAAGAGTTCCAGCATGCAATGAAGAACTACTTCGAAGGAAGTGCAACGAAAGAAGAAGCATTAGATCTGTTCTACAAATCAGTTTTAGAGAAATATCCGGAATTGACATATTAATCTCCATTCTTGCGCTGTTTTTAAGCGCATCACAAGTTTGTGCGAAGCACAAATCTTGCGTGTGAAAAATGTATTTTTCACACTAAGTTCTGTTACTATGAATGAAACTGCGCCTGCCAGATCGTAAGGAAGGCAGGTGCGGTTTATTATGTAAAACCATTAGCGCAAAGCTGACAGCATGTTTACACAGAAGAAAAGTGAGGGATGCTGTGAGCTCTGTGGATGAGAAAATATACTCTGAAAAAGGAGGTTGGGCTGTTATGAAAAAAAGCAGTGGAAAGGTAGTAAAGTACAATAAATGGGGATATATCTTTTTGATTCCTTTTATTGTAGTATATGTTATTTTTCAGTTGATCCCATTGGTCAGCACTATTTACAACAGTTTCTTTGAAAACTATATGTCAGGATTAACACAGGTTGGACCAAGGTTTGTCGGATTTGAAAATTATCAAAAACTCTTCTCCGATGGAGATATCTGGATTTATACCAAAAATACTCTGTTATTGTGGATCATGTGCTTCGTACCGCAGATTATTTTATCGCTTGTACTTGGGGCATGGTTTTCGGATGTGCGTCTCAAATTAAAAGGAACACGTTTCTTTAAAACGGTCGTATATCTTCCAAACCTGATCATGGCATCCGCATTTTCCATGTTGTTCTTTACCTTGTTTTCCGATGGAGGACCGATCAACTCAATGCTGATGCAGATCGGATTTATTGATACACCATATAAATTTTTATCAAATGCGGGAAGTGCAAGAGGACTGATCGCACTGATGAACTGCCTGATGTGGTTTGGTAATACAACGATCCTTCTGATGGCTGGTATGATGGGTATCGATACTTCTTTATTTGAGGCAGCAGAAGTCGATGGAGCAACTTCTTCCCAGGTATTCTGGCAGATCACGTTACCGCTGTTACGTCCGATCCTTGTATATGTGGTCATCACATCTCTGATCGGTGGTTTACAGTTATTCGATGTTCCACAGATCTTAACCAATGGAACCGGTGATCCGATGCGTTCTACTATGACACTGATTATGTTCTTAAATAAACATCTCTACAGTAAGAACTATGGTATGGCTGGTGCATTGTCAGTTATTCTGTTTATCATTACAGGTATTTTAAGTCTGATCGTATTTAAGATTACCGGCAATGATAAGAGGAAGGGGTGAAGATCATGAATGAAAATCGTAATTTGAAAAAAGGCGTAGGTATTCATGCAAGGAGATTTATTGCATATGTTGTATTGGCGATTGTTTCTGTTTTGTGTTTATTCTGGTTTTATGTATTATTTATCAATGCAACCAGATCAAATGGTGAGATGCAGTCCGGTTTTACACTGGTTCCAAGCAGTCATTTGTGGGAAAACTGGAAGAACTTAAGAAACGGAACACTTCCGGTTTGGAATGGTATGTTCAACAGCCTGATCATTTCAGCATGCGGTGCAGTACTTGGTGTGTATTTTTCAACGATGACAGCTTATGCGATCCATGCGTATGATTTCAAACTGAAAAAATATATTTATCCATTTATTTTAATGGTTATGATGATTCCGACACAGGTAACTGCACTTGGATTTATCAAACTTGTATCTGGTATGCATCTGGAAGATTCTTTTATTCCTCTGATTGTGCCTGCAATTGCAGCTCCGGTTACTTTTTTCTATATGAAACAGTATATGGAGAGCACACTGCCGTTGTCACTGATCGAGGCAGCCCGCATTGATGGCTCCGGGGAGTTTCGTACATTTAACTCTATCGTAATGCCATTAATGAAGCCGGCGATCGCCGTACAGATGATCTTTACTTTTGTAAGCAGCTGGAATAACTACTTCACACCGGCATTGATCCTGCACGATGACAAGAAAAAGACACTGCCTATCTTGATCGCGCAGTTACGTGGAGCTGACTGGCTTAAATTTGATATGGGGCAGGTATATGTGATGATCGCATTCTCCATCTTCCCGGTTATTATTGTATATCTGTTTTTATCAAAACATATCGTACAGGGTGTTGCTCTTGGTAGTGTAAAGGGGTAAGTGATAAAAAATAAGACACGAAATAAAAAACAGGATATGAATGATGCAAGAGCCTGCTGACTTAAAAAAAAGCCAGCAGGCTTTTTTGTTGCGCTTATCCGTTCAGCAGACAGATCCCCAGATTTAAGTATCCTGCAAAAGTCACCCAAAGCAGATAGGGGATCATCAGATATCCGGCTGGCTTTGAAATCGGGTAAAACAGAATTGCTGTCAATAAGATCAGAAGCCACAGCAGCACGAGCCAGATAAAAGCAAACAGACATAGCCCAAAATTAAAAAAGAAAATGGACCAGAAAAAGTTAAACACAAGCTGGATGCCGTATACGGTCAGAGCGTTACCAGTGGGCTTTTGTGATGTGACCACCAGATAAGATGCGATTCCCATCAGAACATACAGAATTGTCCAGACTACCGGAAACAGAAAACCCGGTGGAGCAAAAGCAGGTTTGTTTAGCATTGCAAAGTTTTCCATGCTGTTTTTGGTAAGAAGAGATGCCAGTGCGCCGACAGCAAGTGGTATGGCAATGCAGGTAATCAGGCAAAGCACAGATCATAGAGCCATTTTCGGACGAATATGTTGCGGCAGCAGAATTTAAAAAGATTCCAATAGATGCACTGAAAAAATTACCGCAGCCGATGCATTTGATCCGTGTGACGCCGGTGAAAGCAGAGATGTTAAATTCAGAATTTAAGAAGGATGGGTTTGCGAGCAGACAGAAAATTGTTTAAGAAATGGAAGAAAAAAGATAATTCTAAACAAAATATAAATAATTGGCACACTGGTATGACCAGAATTTATTGACATCACCACTATTAAATGATAGAATTTATCTATAAGTAACAGACGAAACAAAAATGTTACATCAGAAATGGAGATTATCAATGGGAAATGTACGGATTCTGGAAGTAAAACAGAGTATTTTCGAGAGCAATGACAAGCAGGCAGCATTGCTCCGCGAAGAACTGAAAAAAGATGGTGTGTTCTTACTGAACCTTATGTCATCACCTGGATCGGGCAAAACAACGACGTTAACACGCACGATCGAGGCACTGAAAGATGATTTAAAGATCGGTGTCATGGAAGCAGATATTGATTCAGATGTGGATGCAGAGACGATTTTAAAGACCGGAGCAAAAGCGATCCAGCTTCATACAGGCGGCATGTGTCATCTGGATGCAGATATGACGGGACAGGGATTAAAAGGACTTGGGACAGATGATGTGGAACTGGTTATTTTAGAGAATGTCGGCAATCTGGTATGTCCAGCAGAGTTTGACACAGGTGCTGTTAAAAATGCAATGATCTTATCTGTGCCGGAAGGACATGATAAGCCTTTAAAATATCCGCTGATGTTTTCTATCTGCGATGTTGTACTGATCAACAAAATAGATGTGATGCCTTATTTTGATTTTGATCTGGAACAGTGTAAAAAGAATATCTTAATGCGCAATCCGAATGCAAAGATCATCCCGATCTGTGCAAAGACCGGAGAGGGTATTGAAGAATGGGCAGACTGGCTGAAAACAGAAACAGCTGCATGGAAAGAGGAGGAACACGCATGAAAAAGTTTGAGTACACACCACCGGAACAGCCGAGAGAGCTGATCTTAAAATTAGGACAGAAGATCACTGACCGCATCGGTCATACGGTGACAGCAGAAGATCCGGAATATTATGGTTTAGAGGCACTTGTGACCGATGAGATGGCAGAGGTTGCACTGAAAATGAAAGTGCGTAAGCCGATGACATTAGCGCAGATCGTAAAAGCAACCGGAAAAGAAGAGAAAGCACTCGAAGAATTGCTGCAGGAGATGAGCAATATCGGTCTTTTGGAATACAACTGGGAAAATCCAAAGCATGAGAAACAGTATGTTCTTCCGATGTATGTACCGGGAAGTGCAGAGTTCTTTAATATGAAGTTAGACCAGATCAAAGAGCACCCGGAGGTAGCGTCATTCTTTGAGCGTATGGCATTTTTACCATTGCAGAAAGTAACACCGATGGTACCGCCAGGAGGCGCAGGAATCGGTATGCATGTTATTCCGGTTGAGAAAGCGATCGAGACAGAGAATGAGTCTGTCAGTGTCGAGCATATTTCCCACTGGCTGGATAAATATGACGGAAAATACGCAGCAGGTCCATGTTCCTGCCGTTATTCACGCGGTGTTTTAGGCGAGGGATGTGCGGATGATCCGGAAGACTGGTGTATCGGTGTCGGCGATATGGCTGATTATCTGGTTGAGACAAATAAGGGACATTATATCACACGTGAAAAGGTAATGGAGATCTTACAGCGTGCAGAGGACAACGGTTTTGTCCATCAGATCACAAATATTGACGGCGAGGACAAGATTTTTGCTATCTGTAACTGTAATGTAAATATCTGTAATGCGCTTCGTACTTCACAGTTATTTAACACGCCGAATATGTCGCGTTCTGCTTATGTGGCAAAGGTTGAGACGAAGGATTGTGTTGCATGTGGACGCTGCGTAGAGTACTGCCCGGCAGGTGCCGTAAAACTTGGTCAGAAGCTTTGTACGAAAGACGGAGCTATCACATATCCGAAACACGAACTGCCGGATAATACCAAATGGGGACCGGAAAAATGGGATATGGATTACCGTGATAATAACCGTATCAACTGCTATGATACCGGAACAGCACCGTGTAAGACTGCCTGTCCGGCACATATCGCAGTACAGGGATATTTAAAAATGGCAGCACAGGGACGTTATACGGATGCGCTTGCTCTGATCAAAAAGGAGAATCCATTTCCGGCAGTCTGCGGTCGTGTCTGCAACCATCGTTGTGAGGATGCATGTACAAGAGGTACCGTAGATCAGGCGGTTGCGATCGATGATGTTAAGAAATTTATCGCAGAACTTGATTTAAAGGCAGAAACGCGTTATATTCCACCAGTCGTACAGCCGTCAAACCGTGGAACTTTCCCACAGAAGATCGCGATCATCGGTGGTGGCCCTGCAGGTTTAAGCTGTGCATTTTATCTGGCTGCCAGAGGTTACAAACCGACTGTATTTGAGAAAAATGAACGTCCGGGTGGAATGCTCGTTTACGGTATTCCTTCCTTCAAATTAGAGAAAAATGTTGTGGATGCTGAGATTGAAGTAATGCGTGAACTTGGCGTAGATATTAAATGCGGCGTGGAAGTTGGAAAAGATATTTCATTAGATGAGCTGCGTGCACAGGGATATCAGGCATTTTATATCGCAATTGGATGTCAGGGAAGCCGTAAAGCAGGTATTCCGGGTGAGGATGCAGACGGTGTGATGAGTGCAGTTGATTTCTTACATATCGTATCCGGTGGAAATGAAGATTATCGTGTGGATGGCAGATCCGTTGTCATCGGTGGCGGTAATGTTGCAATTGACGTGGCACGTACAGCAGCACGCTGTGGTTCAAATGAAGTTTCCATGTTCTGCCTGGAGTCCGAAAAAGAGATGCCGGCATCAAAAGATGAGGTGGCGGAAGTTAAAGGAGAGGGCGCAGCCGTTCATTGTGGCTGGGGTCCGAAAGAAATTTTAACAGAAAATGGCAAAGTACGCGGCATTGTGCTGAAAAAATGTCTTTCTGTTAAAGATGAGACAGGCCGCTTTAACCCTCAGTTTGATGAGAATGATACGATGACTGTGGAATGTGAGCATGTTTACTTAAGTATCGGACAGAGTATCCTCTGGGGTGACCTTTTAGCAGGTTCAAAAGTGGAACTTGGAAGAGGAAACGGAGCTGTGGCAGATCCGCTTACTTATCAGACTGCAGAACCGGATATTTTTGTTGGTGGAGATGTCTATACCGGACCGAGCTTTGCAATCAATGCGATCGCAGCCGGAAAAGAAGGTGCAGAGTCCATTCACCGTTTTGTCCATGAAAATGCGAGCATGACGATCGGAAGAAACCGCCGTCAGTTTATCGAACTGGATAAGGAAAATCTTGCGCTCGAAGGATATGACAATGCAAAGAGACAGCGTCCTGCAATGGATGATAAGATTGATGCACACAGATCCTTCCGTGATGCACATAAGACACTGACCGAGGAGCAGGTGAAGATCGAGACAGCGCGTTGTCTTGGCTGTGGTGCTTCCGTGGTGGATCCGAACAAGTGTATCGGATGCGGTGTCTGCACAACAAAATGTGAGTTTGATGCGATCCATCTGCACCGTGAACTGCCGGAGTGCAGCCGCATGGTAAAAGCAGAGGATAAGATGAAGGCAATTCTTCCTTATATGTTAAAACGTGAAGTGAAGATCCGTTTTGGGAAAAAGGAGAAATAAAGCGAATGCATGAACTTGGAATCGTATTTCATGTGATCAAAAGCGTAGAGGAGATCGCACAGGAAAATGATCTGACAAAGGTTTCGGCTGTGACACTTTCCATTGGGGAAGTGTCCGGCATTGTGCCGTCCTATCTTACAGACTGCTGGCGCTGGGCAGCAGACCGTACAGAGATCTTATCAGGCAGTGAGTTAAAAATTGATATGATCCATGCGGTAACACATTGTGACGACTGTGGCTGTGAATATGATACCGTAGAGCACGGTAAGATCTGCCCGGAGTGTGGTGGTGAACATACCTGGCTTTTATGTGGAAATGAAACGATGATTAAAGAGATCGAGGTGCCGGAGGAAGAGCCGGTGCCGTAAAAGTGTGACAGATTTTTGCAGGGTATGCTTTGTATTTTATGGCATACAGAACAGAAACATAATTGCATTTCTTAAAAAATCATGATACCCTTTGTATACATAATACTTATATGCAAAATATTTTGCCTGTATAATTTTCATGTATACAGAGGGTATTTTTGTGAAGTAATATTGTAAATCTTTGCAAAGAGCACATTTAAAGTCCTTTTTGCGTAAGATTTTAAATGGAAAAAGAAAAGACACTGACATTGAAAGAATTATCTGAGATGAAAGGTACGGCATAGAGTGAAATATAAGAGGCGCATTGTGACTCTTTTTGGGCTGTACCTGGAATTAGGGGTACAGCTTTTTTTCTTCCAAAAGCTGCATCATAGATTCGTGTATGAAAATAATATAAATTTGGTAATCAGGGAGAAAATGAATGGAAACAAGAGTAGCTTTGATAGGGATCATTGTAGAAAATATGGATTCCACACCAGAATTAAATAATCTTTTGCATGAATATGGTTCGTATATCATCGGACGTATGGGTTTACCATACCGCAAGCGGAATGTACATATCATCAGTGTTGCGATCGATGCGCCGCAGGATATCATTAATGCACTTTCCGGCAAAATTGGCAGACTTAACGGAATCACGGCAAAGACAGTGTATTCTAATGTTGGCATAAGCTAGTGTACGCTATTATTGTTAGTGATACAGTACACCAGTGCAGATGTGATTGAAATTACTAATTAAAAAATGAGGAATTTATGTTACAAAACCAGATAATACAAGATCAAAACAAAAATACACAGAGCACACAGAGCACCTACGGCATGCCAGAGCGTGAACTTAAAAATCTGCCGGAGACAATAGAAAAGACAGCAGATATCACAAAAGAACAGCTCGCATTTCTTCTTTCCACAGAGGACAAGGCAATGATACAGGACTTAAAACAACGTGCGCGGAGTGTGGGTGACCGCATCTATGGAAAAAATATTTATATCCGCGGACTGATCGAGTTTACCAATTACTGCAAGAATGACTGCCTTTACTGTGGAATCCGCAGAAGTAACTGCCACACAGACCGTTACAGGCTGACGGAGAAGGAAATCCTTTCCTGCTGTAAGAACGGATATGAACTGGGATTCCGGACTTTTGTATTACAGGGGGGAGAGGATGGATTTTATTCAGATGAAAAAATCTGTCATCTTGTTTCAAAGATCAAGGAGGAATATCCGGACTGTGCGGTGACACTTTCCATCGGTGAAAAATCAAAGGAGAGTTATCAGGCATATTTTGATGCCGGGGCAGACCGGTATCTGCTGCGCCACGAGACGGCAGATGAGGCACATTATAAAAAGCTGCACCCGGCGGAGATGTCCTATCAGAACCGGATGCGATGTCTTAGAGATTTAAAAGAAATTGGATATCAGACCGGCTGTGGATTTATGGTGGGTTCGCCATATCAGACCGTAGATACTTTGTGGGAGGATCTGCAGTTTATCCGCAGATTAAAACCGCAGATGGTCGGTATCGGGCCATTTATCCCGCAGAAGGATACGCCGTTTGGCAATGAGACGGCGGGTACGATGGAGATGACACTGCGGCTGCTGTCGGTCATAAGGCTGATCCATCCGCATGTGCTGCTCCCGGCAACCACGGCACTTGGAACGATCCATCCAAAGGGCAGGGAGCTCGGAATCTTAGCAGGAGCGAATGTTGTCATGCCAAATCTGTCTCCGGTTGCCGTGCGTGAAAAATATAAATTATATGACAATAAGATCTGTACCGGCGATGAGGCGGCAGAGTGCCGTTTCTGCATGCAGCGGCGCATGGAAAGCATTGGTTATCAGGTAGTTGTAAACAGGGGAGATTTTTTGGCATAACAGAGAAAACAGATAAAGAACTGGCAGTTCTAAAATAGCATTGCCGGTTTTAGGTGACAGAAAAACTGTCATACCATATAAAAAATACTAACCGGAAAGTAAGCGGGTGGTTACTGCTCACACGGTATGAGTGAACAGTAACAGCGGGTGCAGACTGACCGGAAAGAAAGGAAGCATGTATGTACAACGCAAAATCATTAAAAGCAGAAGAGTTTATTTCAGACGAGGAGATCAAAGAGACACTTGCCTATGCAGATGCCAACAAAGACAATGTGGCACTGATCGATGAGATCATCGAAAAGGCAAAATTAAGAAAAGGTTTAAATCACAGGGAGGCATCTGTCCTTTTAGCATGTGAGATCCCGGAAAAGATCCAGGAAGTTTATGAACTTGCAGAGCAGATCAAAAAAGACTTTTACGGAAACCGTATCGTATTATTTGCACCGCTTTACCTGTCAAACTACTGTGTAAACGGCTGTGTATACTGTCCGTATCATCTGAAAAACAAACACATTGCAAGAAAGAAACTGACACAGGAAGATATCGTAAAAGAAGTTACTGCACTGCAGGATATGGGACATAAACGTCTTGCGATAGAGGCTGGGGAAGATCCGGTCAACAATCCGATCGAATATATTTTAGAGTGTATCAAAACCATCTACAGTATCAAACATAAAAATGGTGCGATCCGCCGTGTCAATGTCAACATTGCAGCAACGACCGTAGAAAATTACCGCAAATTAAAAGAGGCAGGAATCGGAACTTACATCCTGTTTCAGGAGACTTACCACAAAGACAGCTATGAAAAACTACATCCGACCGGACCGAAACATGATTATGCATATCATACGGAAGCAATGGACCGCGCAATGGAGGGCGGCATTGATGATGTGGGACTTGGTGTATTATTCGGACTTGACCTGTACCGCTATGAGTTTGCAGGACTTTTAATGCATGCAGAGCATTTAGAGGCAGTACATGGAGTGGGACCTCATACGATCAGTGTTCCAAGAGTAAAACATGCAGATGATATTGATCCGGATGCGTTTGATAACGGTATTTCCGATGATACATTTGCAAAAATCTGTGCACTGATCCGTGTTTCTGTTCCATATACCGGAATGATTATCTCAACCAGAGAGAGCCAGGAAGTGAGAAATAAAGTACTTCCGCTTGGTGTATCTCAGATCAGCGGCGCATCAAAGACAAGCGTAGGAGGATATGCAGAGCCGGAAAAAGAGGACGAAGTGACCAGTGAGCAGTTTGATGTCAGTGACCAGAGAACGTTAGATGAGGTTGTAAACTGGCTGATCAAACTTGGTTATATCCCAAGTTTCTGTACGGCATGTTACCGTGAGGGAAGAACCGGTGACCGTTTTATGGCACTTTGTAAAAACATGCAGATCTTAAACTGCTGTCACCCGAATGCGCTGATGACGTTAAAAGAATACTTAGAGGATTATGCGAGCGAGGAGACTAAAAAACTTGGTATGGAGCTGATCGACAGAGAACTCGAAAAGATTCCGAATCCGAAAGTAAAACAGACTGCATACGAGCATATTCATGATATTGCAGAAGGAAAACGTGATTTCAGATTCTAAGAAAAACGTGATGCATATTCGGAATGAACAAACCAAAGGCAGATAAATTATGCCCGCAGGCTGTTCGAAAGGAGTACTATGGCAGGAACACTAAATGACACACCGGGCAGCAACCGTCTGCATATCGGTGTGTTTGGAAAAACAAACAGTGGAAAATCTTCTTTTATCAATGCGTTCACACATCAGGAAGTTTCCATTGTTGCGGATATTGCCGGAACGACGACAGATCCGGTCTATAAGCCGATGGAGATCAGCCCGCTTGGCCCCTGTGTGATCATTGACACAGCAGGATTTGATGATACAAGCGAGCTTGGTGAACGTCGTGTGGAGAAAACAAAACTGGCGGCAGAAAAGGCAGATATTGCAGTGATCGTGGTATCACAGCCGGATAATGAATGGGATATCACAGAAGAATTAAAGTGGTACCAGTTTTTGAAAGAGAAAAACACACCGGTCTTGTTCCTCGTCGGAAAATCAGATATTGATCCGCACACAGAAGAACTTATTTCATATATCAAAGAAAAAACCGGAAAGAAAGCGTTTGCAATCAGTGCAGAAACCGGGGCAGGAATCGATGTGGTAAGAGAAGAATTAGCCCGCCTTGTACCGGAAAACTTCGGGGAAAGAAAGATCACGGGAGAACTTGTCACAGAGGAAGATCTTGTCCTGCTGGTTATGCCGCAGGATATTCAGGCACCGAAAGGACGCCTGATCCTGCCGCAGGTGCAGACGCTGCGGGAGCTTTTAGATAAAAAATGTCTGGTCATGAGTGTGACAACAGACAAACTGGTGCCGGCACTTGCAGCCTTAAAAGAACCGCCGAAACTGATCATTACGGACTCACAGGTGTTTGGCTATGTGTATGAGCACAAACCCAAAGAGAGCATGCTGACTTCATTTTCCGTTTTATTTGCAGCCTATAAAGGGGATCTTCCTTATTATGTGGAAGGTGCGAAGATGTTAGACTCCCTGACGAATGAATCACACGTTCTGATTGCAGAGTGCTGCAGCCATGCACCGTTGCAGGAAGACATCGGAAGAGTCAAGATCCCGCGCATGTTAAAAAAACGTGCTGGGGAGGGGCTTACGGTAGATATTGTAAGTGGAACGGATTTCCCGGAGGATTTATCAGATTATGATCTGGTCATCCAGTGCGGTGCATGTATGTTTAACCGTAAATATGTGCTGTCCCGGATCGACCGAGCAAAAAAACAGCAGGTTCCGATGACCAATTATGGTGTGACGATCGCCCATCTGACCGGAATTTTAGATAAGATTTCAATGTAACAATAGAATTAAAAAGCAGGATTGCGTTTTCCTGTAAAATTAGAATTAAATGAAAAAAGCGATGCACGGTTTTAACCGGTGGCATCGCTTTTTTTGATCTAATAAACTGGATGACTCATATTTATTTTGCTAAAAGCATCATGATCTGGTTGCTGCGCTGTACAAATTTGGACATTGCATCAACAGACAGAGGTTGGTTTGAAAGCATTGCAAGATCGTATAACTGTTCGCAGAACATCGGAACATGCTCAGAATCCTTGTGCTCGAAAATGTATTTTACAAGTTCGTTATTTGCATTTAACGTCAGGGTCTGATCTGCTGCAAACATGTTCGGGTCCATACCACCCATGCCGTTCATTGCGTACATCTTCATCATATCCTGCATACGTCTGCCTTCCTCGGAGAGAGTGATGACAGAAGCAATATCAGCATTTTTCAGTTTCTCGACTTTGACAGTCAGCTTGTCATTGTTTAAGGCTTTTTTGAATACATCCGTCAGGGTATCTGTCTCAGCCCTTAAGTCCTCAGCAGAAGTCTCGTCCTTTAAGGATTCTGTCACATCTGCATCGATACGCATGAATTTATAATGCTCGTTGCGCTGTTCCAACTGTGAAATGAAAGAAGTATCAATGTTGTGGTCTAAGATGACAGCGTCCATGTTCTGCTCTTTGAACATCTTAATGTACTGACCCTGCTGAAGTTTGTCAGTTACATAGTAGATTACCTTGCGCTCATCTTTTTCCTCAGTATTCTCATCTGCTGCATCGGTGCTTTCCTTTTTGATCGGATTGCCGTCAGCATCTAATACCTCAGCTTCATCTTTGTTTTCGTCTTTCTTTTCTTCCTCTTTGACTAAGAGTTCCGGAAGAGTGAGATATTTGTCATCCAGATTCTTGAACAGGATGTAATCGTTCATCTTGTCACAGAACTTGGTATCTTTCAGACAGCCGAATTTGATGAACGGGCTGATGTCGTCCCAGTATTTCTCGTAATTTTCTTTATCCGTCTTGCACATACCGATCAGCTTGTCAGCTACTTTCTTGGTGATGTACTCGGAGATCTTCTTTACAAAACCATCGTTCTGCAGTGCACTTCTGGATACGTTAAGCGGTAGATCCGGGCAGTCGATCACACCTTTTAAGAGCATTAAGAATTCAGGAATGACTTCCTTGATGTTGTCGGCGATAAATACCTGATTGTTGTAAAGTTTGATGGTTCCCTCGATGGAATCATACTCGGTATTGATCTTCGGGAAGTACAGGATACCCTTTAAGTTGAACGGATAGTCCATATTCAAGTGGATCCAGAACAATGGTTCTTTGTAATCTAAGAATACTTTGCGGTAAAATGCTTTGTATTCTTCGTCGGTGCATTCGTTCGGACTCTTTGCCCAGAGAGGGTTGGTATCGTTTAATGAAACCGGACGCTTTACGATCTTTAATTTATCTTTTGCAGGAGAAACTTCAATGACTTCTTTTTCGCCGTTTTCGTTTTCTTTCTCCTCTGTTTTTGCTTCCTCATGGATCGTCTCAACGACAGTGTCTGTGTCTAATTTATCAGCGGCGTCGATCGTCTCATATTCTGTCTCAGCGTTTGCCTTCTCAAGGAAGATCGGAGTCGGCATGAAAGAGCAGTACTTTTCGATGACTTCTCTTGCACGGTACTCGTTGGAAAATTCAACGGAATCCTCGTTTAAGAAAAGGGTGATTTCTGTACCGACGCCTTCTTTGGTGCCATCAGCCATATCAAATTCAGTACCGCCGTCGCAGGACCAGTGAACAGCCGTTGCGCCGTCTTTGTAGGATAATGTATCGATCGTTACCTGATCAGCTACCATGAATGCGGAATAGAAGCCAAGTCCAAAGTGACCGATGATCTGATCGTCGTTTGCTTTGTCTTTGTATTTTTCAATGAAATCTGTTGCACCGGAAAATGCGATCTGGTTGATGTATTCCTCAACCTCGTCTGCGGTCATACCAAGACCATTATCGATAAATTTTAAGGTTTTTTCCTCCGGATTTACAACAACGTGGATCTCCGGTTTGTAGTCAGACGGTAATGTATATTCGCCCATCATTTCGAGTTTTTTTAATTTTGTGATCGCATCACATCCGTTACTGATCAGCTCACGGAAGAAGATGTCGTGATCGGAATATAACCATTTTTTGATAATCGGGAACAGATTATCGCTGTTAATTGAAAGATTTCCATGTTTCTCTGCCATATTCAAACACTCCTTTATAATCGTAATAAAATGCAGTGGGCAGATCCGCCTCGCTGCTGCCTGAATCTAATATTATAACCGCAAATTTCAAAAGTCAATAGAAAATCAGCACTCTTTTTTAATGAGTGCTAACAAAAGAAACGGAAATGCCTTAAAACAGGGAAAAACCAGTATTTCTTAAAAAAATATAAATTAAGCAGATAAATAGGATTTTCATTTTGCAGGATTTGTTTTATCATGATAACAGTGAAATTTATTAAGCAGATGAAAAAGATGTTTGCTGGGCAGAAATGGAGATTATTATGACATGCGACAATAACATTCCGGAAATTGATTTTGTGATCACATGGGTAGATGGCAATGATCCGGACTGGCAGAAACAGAAAATGGAGTACAGTATGCAGCCGGATCTGTCGCAGAAACAGGATGACAGAAAAGAGAGATACAGAGACTGGGATCTGCTGAGGTACTGGTTTCGTGGTGTGGAGCGTTTTGCACCATGGGTGCGCAGGATACACTTTGTTACATGGGGGCATCTGCCATCCTGGTTAAATAAAGAACATCCGAAGTTAAATATTGTAAATCATAAAGATTTTATTCCAGAAAAATATCTGCCGACATTTAATTCACATGCCATTGAGTGGAATATGCACAGAATCCCAGGTCTGGCAGAGAATTTTGTATATTTTAATGATGATATGTTTCTGATAAAAAAGGTCAGACCGGAACAGTATTTTAAAAATGATCTTCCGGTGGATATGCTGGCTCTTCAGCCTGATGTGGCAAATACAAAAGATCAGGTCATGCCATATATTTACCTGAATAATGCCATGCTTCTGGCAAAATATTTTGACAAACGTGAAAATATGAAAAAACAGCCGGGAGCATATTTCCATCCCGGTTATCCGTTTATGTATTTTATTTATAATATGTTAGAACTGGCGTTCCCGTTGTTTACAGGATTTTACACGGTTCATGGGCCGTCTCCTTTTAAAAAGAGTACTTTTGTGAAAATGTGGGAATTAGAGCCGGAGTTGTTAAACGAGGTGTGCAGCCATAAATTCCGTCAGAAAGAGGATGTCAGCCAGTATGTGCTCAGGGAGTATCAGAAACTGACTGGCGGTTTTGTTCCCGGCAATGTAAGAAGACTCTGCCGGTATTATGATGTCTCAAATGATAACAGCAGGATTGTGGCTGATATAGGTCATCAGAAGAGTGGAAGCGTCTGTTTGAATGACAGCAATCAGGAGATTGATTTTGAGTGGGCAAAAGAAGAACTTCATATGGGTTTTGCGCAGATCTTGAAGGAAAAATCTGCATTTGAAAAGTAAGAGGTGAAAAAAGTGATCGTATTAAAAGCAGATAGCGAATTAAAAATGACATTTGAACGGCTGATAAAGACCATGCATGCAAATGTAAACTGGACAGGTCTTTTTGTGGCACTTGATAATTATCTCATTTTACAGGGGGAAGTGCGCTCCCTGTTTTTTCATTTTGACAGTAGAAAAGTGGCGGAAAATATTGTAGATCTGCCGATCAAAGAAGATGAGATCAAAGATACCGATGAGGCAGCAGTACGGGATGTGATCAATATGATCCTGTATGCATTTGGAAAATGGGGAACGATCCAGGGACTTCGTGTGGAAAAAAATACGGAGCAGCTGAATACTCTTTTCGGGCATGTGCTTGCAGGAATCTATATTGAACCGGAATATACCACGCAGTATTTTCGTTTTTATCATGCAGGAAAGCGTATTACCTATGAAGATGTGATACAGGCGGCACTTGAGGCAAAAGAAGCAGTGCAGAAGGAAGAGGAAGCAGACGAGGAACAGGGACTCTGGCATAAAGTTGAATGGAAGATGGCGCATACTGTTTTTGAGAGAATAGAACTTTCACTGTCAGAAAGAGCAAAAGGCAGGATTGGCAATAACTTTTATAAAGTTGGTTACCGCTGCCCAAAATGCAAAGGAAATCTGCATATGATCATGTATCCGAAAGGAAAAGAGTTTCGAATCGAGACGCCTGAGGGAGTAGTCCTTTTGGCAAAAGCATGTACCTGTGCAGCGTGTCACAGATTTTATACGCCGCGCCCATGGAAACTTCTTGGAGACGGCGATATTTATCTGATGGATTTTGAGGAGGATAAAAAGGCATACGAAGATTATCTTGAGCTGATGGGGCGTAACGGCGAGCATGAGGCAAACAGCCGTTATAATGAGTATGAGGACGGCAGAAAGCCGGCGGGTGTCGAGGACGAGCAGCAGCCACTTGAGGAACTGTGCGAGGATCTGCCGGAATATTCAGATGCAGACTTTGAGGAATTATTAAATAAGATAGAAGAGGGATTTTTCCCGGAAAGCAGTATTGCAGCCTGCGAACCTGCCATACAGGAGGAAAAAAAGCGTCGTAAAAAGTTAAAGAGTACGCCTGCATCAGATCAGGACGAAGTCACAGATGATGAAGAAGAGCAGGATGAGAGCAAGAACCGGCACGCAGAAAAACAGCATGGAAATGAAAGCGCGGGTGAAAGTGGATGGAAGCGGAATGAGAACGAAAGGCTGTATGCAGATGCACGTCAGGATGAAACCGAACGACGCCATGTGAAAGGTTCCCGATATGAGAGTGACAGCAGGCAGCCGCACGAAGCTGGGCGGATTGGTGGGGAATCGTCCGATGAAAAATATGCACAGGTAAATAATGCGGAGGCACAGAAAGTCCGCGAGACTTATCAGGCTAAATTTGGAGTCGCAGACCGTATGTCAGAGCGCCAGCTTTCCGAATTAAAACACCAGCTCATGCATGAAACAAGAATTTCGCCCGAAGAGCGGAAACAATACCTGGATATGTTAGAGGAAAAAGAACAGGACAGAAAGCTTGCCGCGTTAAATAAAAAGGCAGAGAACTGCGCAGATAAAAATTATGCCGTGATGCGCCGTGTCTATGACGAGATTGCAGAGGAAAAGCTGCCGCAGGAGAAAAAACAGAATCTGCTTTTAAATCTGAAACAGAAAATGCAGACACAGGCAGAGCGGGAAGTCGCAGGGCTGGTTGGGAAAATGCCGCCTAATATGGACAGGGCACGTTACCATGCACTTCGGGAGAAATTAAAAGAATACGAAGGAGTAGATTTAACTCCATATCAGGAACGGTTAGAATCGCAGAAAAATCTTGCCGAACAGCAGGAAATAAAAAATATGATCCGCCAGTCGAGAAAAATCACCAGAGATGATCTGACAGAGCTTAAGGAGCGTCTGAAAGAAAAGGAGTTTGAGCCGGGGCTGGTTTTGCCGTATTTTGAGCAGATCGAGAATAAAATCCGTCAGATGGATGAAAATGAGATCGCAGAAATTACCGGTGATCCGGCACACATGTCCTTTGATGAGGGAATGGATGCGTATCAGAAGATTGCAGAAGGACCATATTTACCGGATTTAAAGGATAATGCATTAGAACTTTTAAGCAGGCGTCTTTCCAAGATCAAGACAGATGAGTGTGAACAGCTTGTAAATAAGCTGAAAAATGAACTGGAAGAGGCGGGAATCACAGAAAGCCAGAAACATTATTTTTACCCGGCGAGAAAAGTGCTGTTAAAGCAGGCAGCGCCGCAGGAAACAGAGGTTATCGATTATGCCATGGCATCCTATGCCGCAGGAAACGGTCTGTTTGAATATCCGATTTTTGTGGTGGACACATCGAGAAACAACAGTGGAAAAGAGGGGATTATCCTGACACCGGAACATCTATATTACAGCACACTGATGACATCTTACCGTATTGATATTCCGTCCATAGATGAGATCACTGCATACACAGGACTTTTAAACCGTGGTGTGTATGTGACAGAGAAAAATGGGAAAAAGACGAAAATTCCATATGCGGTAGAGAATAAGCAGCTCACGGCATATGCCGGGGTATTGAATGAATTTATTCATTATTTACAGGAAAAACCGGATTCGCGAAATATTTCTTATCTGGCGAAAGAAAAACATGATACGATCTGCTGCTTCCGCTGTGGTTATGTATATAAGGGAGGAAATATCTGTCCAAAATGTGGATTTAAAAACAATGCTTAGAAAATATTAAGAATTATTAAAAATGTATAAAAATGCTTCTTATTTTTGAAAGATATGATATAATGTTACCATACATATTGTTATTTAATTAACAAAATATGTGATGGTTATATAAAAGTTGCACACAGTAAATGACACAAAAAATACAGGCATGTGTATGTGTCAGGGGGCGGCCTTTTGATGGCGGCAGATTGGAGGAAAGATGGCAAGATTTACATTACCACGCGATTTGTATCACGGAAAAGGGGCATTGGAAGCATTAAAGACGTTTGAAGGCAAAAAGGCGATTATCTGCGTAGGCGGTGGTTCCATGAAACGTTTCGGTTTTCTTGACCGCGCAAAACAGTATCTGGAAGAAGCCGGCATGGAAGTACAGCTTTTTGAAGGAATTGAGCCGGATCCATCGGTGGAGACCGTAATGAAGGGCGCAAAGGCGATGGAAGAGTTTGGTCCGGACTGGATCGTTGCGATCGGAGGAGGTTCGCCGATCGATGCGGCAAAGGCTATGTGGATCAAATACGAATATCCGGATATCACATTTGAGGATATGTGCAAGGTGTTTGGTATTCCAAAACTTCGTAAGAAAGCGCATTTCTGTGCGATTTCCTCAACTTCGGGAACTGCAACAGAGGTAACTGCATTTTCCATCATCACCGATTATGAGAAAGGTATCAAATATCCGATCGCTGACTTTGAGATCACACCGGATGTTGCAATCGTTGATCCGGAACTTGCAGAGACAATGCCACAGAAACTGGTAGCACATACCGGAATGGATGCGATGACACATGCAATCGAGGCATATGTATCGACAGCGAACTGTGATTTCACAGATCCGCTTGCCCTGCATGCAATCAAGATGATCCAGCGTGATCTGGTAGGATCTTATAACGGGGATATGGAAAAGAGAGATAACATGCATAATGCACAGTGTCTTGCCGGTATGGCATTTTCCAATGCACTGCTTGGTATCGTACATTCCATGGCACATAAGACCGGTGCTGCATTTGCGGATTACGGCGCACATATCATCCACGGTGCAGCCAACGCAATGTATCTGCCGAAAGTGATCGCATTTAACGCCAAAGATGAAACTGCAAAGAAACGTTATGGTGAGATCGCAGATTTCATGGGACTTGGCGGTGATTCATTAGACGAGAAAGTGGAACTTCTGATCAAATATCTGCGTGGTATGAATGATGACTTAAAGATTCCGCACTGTATTAAGAATTATGGTGCAGACAGTTATCCGACCGAGCAGGGATTTGTACCGGAAGAAGTGTTCTTAGAGAGACTGCCGGAGATCGCAGCCAATGCCATCTTAGATGCTTGTACCGGATCGAATCCGCGTCAGCCGAGCCAGGAGGAGATGGAGAAACTGCTGAAGTGCTGCTACTATGATACGGAAGTAGATTTCTAGGATTTCTAGGATTTTTAGAGTCTGAGAATAAAAAGGAAAAGAAAAAGACAGACGGATTTTCCGGTTGGGAGGGAATGATCCGTCTGTTTTTATGTGCATTCAGCGAAGCCGATGCATGGGCTTAAGTCATTCTCGTGGACTTGCTGTGGGCTTATTTTATTCTTTGGACTTACGACTTTGAACTTTGTGCCCTGTGGTTGTGGGTCCTTTTCTGGTTTATCTGAGATTCCAGATGCACCGGCAGCTACTGTTTCCAACTTGTGCTGGTTCTGCGTGGATCATAAAAGTTGACACCACATGGTACCGTGATAAAAAATGTACCAAAAAGGTAACCTCAATTAAAAAAGGCAGCACAGGGAAAATGACGCTGTATGCGAAGTGGAAAAAGAAATAAATACTTACAAAATGTTCCACATCACGAAACAAAGTTTTACATTGTGAAAATGTAACAAAAAAACAGGGATAAATAGCAAAAAAAATGTTGCTATTTAGACAAAATATGATAGAATGAATATGTGCGTTTTAGAAATGTACATGACATGGCTTGATTATGGAAACAAATACAGTGTCCATAATTACATAGTAATATAATTTAGGAGGAATTATCAAAATGGCAAACAAATGGGTGTATATGTTTAGCGAAGGCGACATGACCATGCGTAACCTGCTTGGCGGTAAAGGTGCCAACCTTGCAGAGATGACAAGCATCGGACTTCCTGTACCACAGGGATTCACAATCACAACAGAGGCTTGTACACAGTACTATGAAGATGGTCGTAAGATCAACGACGAGATCATGGCTCAGGCTATGGAAGGCGTTAAGAAAATGGAAGAGATCAACGGAAAGAAATTCGGCGATCTTGAGAATCCATTGTTAGTATCTGTTCGTTCAGGAGCAAGAGCTTCCATGCCAGGTATGATGGATACCATCTTAAATCTTGGTTTAAATGACGAAGTAGTTGCTGCTATGATCAAAGGTAATCCGGATCCTGCATTCGAGCGTTTCGTATATGACTCATATAGACGTTTCATTCAGATGTTCTCAGATGTAGTTATGGAAGTTGGTAAAAAATACTTCGAGCAGCTCATCGACAAGATGAAAGAAGAAAGAGGCGTTAAATTCGATATCGACCTCACAGCAGCTGACTTAAAAGAGTTAGCAGAGCAGTTCAAGGCTGAGTACAAGAATCAGTTAGGAACAGATTTCCCTTCAGATCCTGTTGAGCAGTTAAAACTTGCTATCGAGGCTGTATTCCGTTCATGGGACAACCCACGTGCGAACGTATATCGTCGTGATAACGATATCCCATATTCCTGGGGTACTGCAGTTAACGTAATGCCTATGGTATTCGGTAACTTAAATAACGAATCTGGTACAGGTGTTGCATTTACACGTGATCCTGCAACTGGTGAGAACAAACTGATGGGTGAGTTCTTAATCAATGCACAGGGTGAGGACGTAGTTGCCGGTGTTCGTACACCTATGCCGATCGCTCAGATGGAGAAAGAGTTCCCGGAGGCATATGCAGACTTCCTTAAAGTTTGTGAGACTCTTGAGAATCACTATCATGATATGCAGGATATGGAGTTCACCGTTGAGAACAAGAAGTTATACATGCTTCAGTGCCGTAACGGTAAGAGAACAGCTCCAGCTGCACTTAAGATCGCTTGTGATTTAGTAGACGAGGGACATAAGACTCCGGAAGAGGCAGTCGCTATGATCGATCCTCGTAACCTTGATACATTACTTCATCCACAGTTCGATGCTGCTGCATTAAAAGCTGCTACACCGATCGGAAAAGGACTTGGTGCTTCTCCGGGTGCTGCCTGCGGTAAGATCGTATTTACAGCAGAGGATGCTGAAGAGTGGAATGCAAGAGGAGAGAAAGTCGTATTAGTACGTCTTGAAACTTCTCCGGAAGATATTACTGGTATGAAAGCTTCCCAGGGTATCTTAACAGTTCGTGGTGGTATGACATCTCACGCAGCCGTAGTTGCACGTGGTATGGGTACCTGCTGTGTATCCGGATGTGGCGATATCGCTATGGACGAAGAGAATAAGAAATTCACATTAGCTGGCAAAGAGTTCCATGAGGGAGATTATATCTCTATCGATGGTACAACCGGTAACATTTACGATGGAGCTATCAAGACAGTTGACGCTACGATCGCTGGTGAGTTCGGACGTGTTATGGCATGGGCTGATCAGTTCAGAACTCTTAAGGTTCGTACAAATGCAGATACTCCTGCAGATGCTAAGAAAGCTCGTGAGCTTGGTGCAGAAGGTATCGGTCTCTGCCGTACAGAGCATATGTTCTTCGAGGAAGACAGAATCGCTGCTTTCCGTGAAATGATCTGCTCCGATACAGTAGAAGAGAGAGAAGCTGCATTAGAGAAGATCCTGCCATATCAGCAGGGAGACTTCGAAGCATTATATGAAGCTCTGGAAGGCAACCCAGTTACTATCCGTTTCCTTGATCCGCCTCTTCATGAGTTCGTTCCTACTGAGGAAGCTGACATTGAGAAACTTGCAAAAGCTCAGGGTAAATCTGTTGAGACAATTAAGAACATCATCGCTTCTTTACATGAGTTCAACCCAATGATGGGACACAGAGGATGCCGTCTTGCAGTTACTTATCCGGAAATTGCAAAGATGCAGACAAAAGCTGTTATCCGTGCAGCAATCAACGTTCAGAAGAAACATTCTGACTGGACTGTAAAACCTGAGATCATGATCCCATTGGTTTGCGAAGTAAAAGAGTTAAAATATGTAAAACAGGTTGTTGTTGAGACAGCAGATGCTGAGATCGCAGCAGCAGGTATCAAACTTGATTATGAAGTAGGTACTATGATCGAGATCCCAAGAGCTGCTCTTACAGCTGATGAGATCGCTAAAGAGGCTGACTTCTTCTGCTTCGGTACAAACGACTTAACACAGATGACATATGGATTCTCTCGTGACGATGCTGGTAAGTTCTTAAATGCTTACTATGATAAGAAAATCTTCGAGAACGATCCATTTGCAAAACTTGACCAGACAGGTGTTGGTAAGTTAATGGAGACAGCTATTAAACTTGGAAAACCGGTTAATCCGAAACTCCATGTTGGTATCTGTGGTGAGCACGGTGGAGATCCTTCATCTGTTGAGTTCTGCCACAAGATTGGTCTGGATTATGTATCCTGTTCACCATTCCGTGTGCCGATCGCTCGTTTAGCTGCAGCACAGGCTGCTATTGCAAATAAATAATTTGTTGTAAGGTAAAATGCTGCCTGTGCTGCATGCACAGTGCAGCAATTGCAAACAAATAAATTGTTTTGCATAAATTAAAAAGGGGATATGTTATTTTTGGGAGAAGGTAATATATAGAGGGAAAACCCGCATGAACCGAAAGGTTTGTGTGGGTTTTTTTGTGTAAGGGTAAGGATTGACAATCCATATATTTGTCAATATAATTAAACTGAGAGTTTAATTAATAAAAAAGGAGAGGTATATGGGACGAAGAAAAAAAGAACCGAGGGCAGTACATAGAGAAAATATTGCGTCAGCGGCATCGGTATTGTTTATGGAAAATGGAATTACGGCAACTTCCATGAGCGATATAGCAAAAGCTGCCGGGTACAGCAAAGCTACGTTATATGTATATTTTGAAAACAAAGAGGAGATCGTTGGTCTGCTGGTTTTAGAGAGCATGCAAAAATTATATGGATATATAGTTGCTGCGTTAGAAGAGCAGCAGACAACAAGGGCGAGATACGATATGATCTGTAAAGGTTTAATACAGTATCAGGAGGAATTTCCGTTTTATTTTAAAATGGTGTTAGACAAAATTAATGTTGATTTTAAAGATCATGATTATCTGCCGGAAGAGAAAGCTACCTATCAGGTAGGGGAAGAAATCAATGAAAAAATGAAAGAATTTTTAGCGGCAGGCATTCAAAAAGGCGATTTGCGTGAAGATTTAAAAATAATGCCTACGATCTTTCAGCTTTGGGGAATGTTAGCAGGACTGATACAGCTTGCGGCGAATAAGGAAGAATATATCAAAATGTCGATGGATTTATCGAAGAGCGAATTTTTAGAGGATGGGTTTTGCATGCTGTATCATTCCATAGAAAATATTCTATAAAAAAAATACCAGAATAATAGAAAGAGGAGGAGTTTGAAATGAGTATATCCAGAAAAAAGATAGTGATGATTCTTATTATGTTGTTTCTTCTTTTAGCATTAATTTTTGGAACTGCTTATATAGATCGTGTTGGAGAGTATAAGCGGGCTGTAAAGGAAACGACTATTGAAGAAGTAAATATTTCGGATATTCCGGATGGAGTTTATATCGGAGAATAAAATGAGATCGTTGATGAACAGAGAATAGACGTCGATACCGTTTCAGGTGCGACGAATTCGAGTATTGTTATTAAGAAGGCGGTTGAGGTTGCACTTAAAGGAGCTGCATAAAATTTTATTGGGAGTGAGTAAGTGTATGTTAGGAATCTATTTGAGTGGTACAGGCAATACGAAACATTGTGTTACAAGACTGGTGAAATTAATTGATGCGTCAGCCGATGTGGTTCCATTAGAGGATGAATCTGTTACTGATAAAATAAAAAGGAATGAAACGATTATCCTGGGATATCCGACGCAGTTTTCGAATGCACCATATATGATCAGAGATTTTATCCAAACGCATGCCTCTTTATGGAAGGGCAAGAAAATGATATGTGTCGCGACCATGGGAGCATTTAGCGGGGACGGCGCCGGATGTGCAGCGAGACTTCTGAAAAAATACGGAGCAGTAATCTTAGGCGGCGTACATCTTAAAATGCCGGATTCCATATGTGACAGTAAAATGTTGAAAAAATCAGTGGAAGAAAATGAAAAGATCATCAGGAAAGCGGATGAAAAATTGAAAGAAGCTGCAGAACGGATCAGGCAGGGGGATTATCCTGCGGAGGGGCTGACAATTTTCGCCCATATAGCAGGACTTATTGGACAAAGGCTCTGGTTTTATAAAAAAACGGCGGGATATACCGACCAGCTAAAAATAAATCAGGATTGCGTGGGATGTGGTAAGTGTGCAAAAATCTGCCCCATGAAAAATATCACGATGGAGAATGGAAGACCTCATCCAGGTGGCAAATGTACGATGTGTTACCGCTGTATATGTAATTGTCCACAAAAGGCGATCACACTTTTGGGAAGTAAAGTTATCTTGCAATATAAATTTGAAGATTCTTCCAATCTTACAAAAATGTAAGATTTATCAGGGAAATGTAAGCTAATAAAATGGCGGTACATTTCCTTTTTTGTTAAGATAAAGTCGTGAATTAAGTAAAGCAGATAATTTTTGGGGAGGGAAATTTATGAAAAAGAAAAAACATTCGCGAATCTGGGCTGTCGTAGGTATAATCCTGCTGGGTATAGTTGCTGTCGGCAGTATATATTCTCATTTTGGAGGATTTGGTACCGGACCATGTGCTGATGAAACGGAATTTATGCAATACGCAGACCAGGTGGATAATATAAAAATACCGGAGAAAACAAAGATTGTGGCATTAGGGGAAGCATCCCATGGAAATGTAGAGTTTCAGCAGTTAAAACTTTCCGTATTTCAAAATCTGGTGGAAAATGCCGGGATAAGGGCATTTGCACTGGAGGGAGACTATGGCGGATGTGAGTATGTGAACCGTTACATTCACGGCGGGGAAGGAACGGCAGAGCAGGCTGCCGCGGCGATTGGCTTTGCAATATACAGAACCGATGAGATGGCAGATCTGATTTCTTATATGCGAAAATACAATGAGACTGCAAAGGCTGGAGATGACTTAAGATTTTATGGGTTTGACATGCAAAACTGGTCCTATAATCTGCAGTATCTGACCGAGGCATGTAAAGCGTCAGGAATCGACGTAACTGAACTGAAAAAATTAGAAGACAATGACGAGGCAGACGGCGGCTATGATATTGAGGAACAGACCAGGATTATAATGGAAATAAAAAAAGAATTGCAGGAATCAGATGCGAAAGACATTAAACAGGCAGATCATCTGGCAGATACGCTGCTGCAGAATATTTCTCTTGGAAAAGTGATCGATTCTGCCGTAGAAGGAAATGCGCTCAGAGATCAACGGATGGCAGAAAATGTGATGTGGATTCTTTCTATGGAAGAACAACGGGGGAATGCATGTATTTTTATTTCCGGTCACAATGGACATATAGAGCGGTCTGGAAATTATGGCACGGATAACAGGGTTATGGGAAATATTTTATCGGATGAACTTGGAGAAGGATATTTTGCAATAGGAACAGATTTTTACAAGACAAACTGCAATCTTCCGAAAAGTGATGGAAAGCGTATCACGCACACGTTTTATTCGTATGATCCTCTTGCAAAAGCCGCGAAGAAAGCCGGTTATGATATGTGCTGGCTGGATTTTTCAAAGGTTCCGGAAAATTCAAAACTGAAAGAACAGATTACAGATCATGTTTCTATGGGATCATTAGGAGAGGGTTACAGTGCGTTTTTTATGAGTATTTTCCCTCAAAGTTACCGCATATCACAATCGCCGGAAAAATTGTATGATGGAATGATTTTTGTTGCGGATGCACATCCGATAGAGATCCGGGAAGAGTAGAAAAATAATCGGTCAGGTCTTTGAAAATTGTGTTTTGATTTTCAGAGACCTGATTTTTGTGAAAAAGTAACAAAAACAAAACATATGTTTGCATTGCGCGGTGTTATGTGGTACATTTAAATCAAATATTACGATTGATATAGTACAGGGGGAGAACATGAAATTTCTTCATATCTCAGATTTACATATTGGGAAACGTGTCAATGAGTTTTCCATGATCGAAGATCAGAAATATATTTTACGGCAGATCAAAAAAATTGCATTGGAGCAGCAGGTGGATGCAGTTATGATCGCGGGGGATATTTATGATAAGCCGGTTCCGTCTGCAGAGGCGGTACAGTTGTTTGACAAGTTTCTGACAGAACTTGCAGATTGCGGGAAAAAGGTATTTGCAGTCAGTGGAAACCATGATTCAGCGGAACGCATTGCATTTGGTGCGCAGCTTATGAGCAGCCGGGAAGTTTATGTTTCTCCGGTTTATGATGGAGAGGTAAGATGCGTTACCTGTCAAGATGAATACGGAGAACTGTGTATCTGGCTGCTTCCGTTTATCCGTCCTGCGGTTGTGCGCCATGCGTGGAGAAATGTGACAGAGGGGATATCTATTGGGAAAAATGATGCCGGGACAAAACAGGATCTTGCGAAAGAAGATAACGTGGAGACAGTGGAAACATATCAGGATGCACTGCAGTATGTCGTATCACACATGCCGGTAGACATATCAAAGCGTAATATATTAGTGGCACATCAGTTTGTGACAGGTGCAGCCCGTTGTGAGTCGGAAGAAGTTTCTGTTGGCGGATTAGACCAGATCGAGGCGGGAGTATTTAATATTTTTGATTACGTTGCACTTGGGCACATTCACAGTCCACAGTATATCAGCCGGGAGACACTGCGTTATTGCGGAACACCGCTCAAGTATTCTTTTTCAGAGGCAGAACAGGAAAAGTCTGTTGTTGTTATGGAGATAAAGGAGAAGGGGGATGTCTGTATTGAAAAGGTTCCATTGAAACCTCTTCGTGATCTGCGTAAGATTCGTGGAACCTACATGGAACTGATGTCAAAAGATTTTTATGAGGGCACAGAAACGGACGATTATCTGCAGATCACGCTGACTGATGAGGAAGATGTCCCGGATGGAATGGCGAAACTTCGGACGGTATATCCCAATCTGATGCAGCTTGTCTATGATAATAGCAGAACCAGACAGAGCAGGCAGGTTGAAGTGACGGAGCATGTGGAGCAAAAGTCAGAGATAGAATTGTTTGAAGAATTTTACGAGATACAAAATAATCAGCCGATGAATGAAGAACAGCAGAATTTTGTAAAAAAACTATTAGAGGAATTACATTAATATTGTAAATAACTATTTGATCTCAATATTATTATGTTTTCATAAAACAGGAAAAAGGAGCGGTTATGAAACCAGTCAGTCTTACAATAAGTGCATTTGGACCATATGCGGGAGAACAGACCATAGATTTTGAACGGCTTGGATCACAGGGATTATTCCTGATTACAGGAGATACCGGAGCAGGAAAGACTACAATTTTTGATGCGATCACATTTGCATTGTACGGGGAAGCCAGCGGTGATGTGCGCAAAGCGGATATGTTCCGCAGTAAATACGCCAAAGCGGATGTGAAAACATTTGTGCGTCTGACGTTTGAGTATGCAAATAAGCGGTATATCGTAGAACGCAATCCGGAATACATGCGTCCAAAAGGACGCGGAACTGGAATGACAATGGAAAAAGCGAATGCTACGTTAGAGTATCCGGATGACAGGGAACCGGTGACAAAAAGCAGAGAGGTTACACGTGCCATCACAGAACTGATTGGCTTAGACTGCAAACAGTTTACCCAGATAGCGATGATCGCACAGGGAGATTTTCAGAAAGTATTGTTTGCAAATACGGAGGAGAGAGGAAAGATCTTTCGACAGATATTCGGTACAGATATTTACCGTGTGCTGCAGGAACGGCTGAAAGATGCTGTGAAAAAGCAGTGGAGGGAATATGATGAACTGCGGCGCAGTATCAATCAGTATATGGATGGAATTGTTTGTGATAGTGATTCATTGAATGAAGAAGGGGCAGCAATCGCTGAAAAAATGAGCCTGCTCAAAAAAGAAAAGTTTGATGGCAGGGTGGAAGAGGGAATTTTGCTTTTAGAGCAGCTCTGCCAGGTACAGAAAGAGTCATTAGAATATTTACAGAATGAGAAACAGACACTTGATGAAAAGATCAGAAGTGCGGATGAACTCAGTGGAAAAGTACGGGAAAATACAAAAAGAAAGCAGTTATTAGAAGAGAAAAAGCAAAGATTAAAGGAATTAGAACCACTACTTATAAAGGCAAAAGAAGATATGTTGTACGCCCAAGAAGCAGCAAAAGACTGCGAAAGATTAGACAGGGCAGTGGAGGAATATGAAAAGAAGCTGACACTATATGAAAAAATCCAGAAACTTGACCTGGCACAGCGGACAAAACAGCAGAATATAGAAGAGAAAGTTCAAAAAAAGCAGCAGGAGGAACAGAGAAAAATCAGGCTGGAGGAAAAACTGCAGCAGGAGAAAGAAAATTTAAAATCATATGAGGGTGCTACTGTAGAAAAACAGCGTGTGGAACGGGAAATCCACACAATTACAGAAAAAAGAGATTCGTTAGAAAATCAGAAAAAAAAGATTGTTGAACTGGAAACGGCACTTTCAGTCAGAAAGGAAAGTTTAAGTTTACAAAAGAAAACAGAAGATCATCTGTTAATGCAGGAACAAAAACTAAAAGAAGAACAGGAACAGAAGAAAGATGCTGCAGGCTGTGAAATTGTCTGTAAGAACGCATTAAATGATATCCGGCAGAAAATAAGAAATCTGACAGAGATTACGGAACAGTTGGAAACGGCAGCAAAAGAAGTGAAAAGACTGGGCATGGAACAGGATAATGCACAGAAGAAGTATGATACGAAAAGCAGCGAACTGCAGCAGCAAAAAGAAATGTTAGAGCAGGTTTCCGACGCAGAAAGAAGGGAAAAACAGGCTGAAACAGAGAGTATTAAGGTATCGGAAGCGATACGCAGACAGGATGAGCTGGAAGATAAGTTAGAAGATTGGGAAAAAATCAGTAAAAACAGGGAAAAGGCACAAAAAGAGTATCAAAAAGAGGTCACAGCGCAAAAACAGATCAGTGAGCATTACAGGAAGATGGAGCAGCAATTCTGGGATGCACAGGCAGGAATATTGGCACAGGGACTGAAAGAAGAAGAACCGTGCCCGGTCTGTGGCTCGGTGCATCATCCCCTGCCGGCAGTTATACCACAGGAGACTCCGGAGAGGGATGAGTTAGAGAATGCGAAAGCGGAGGATGCAAAATCAAGGGAAAAAGTCAGCAGGCTGAGTGAAAAGGCACATCAGCTTATGGTACAGGAAGAAGAAAAAATATCTGCTGTATTAAAAGATGCAAAGGAATTATTGGGAATATCTGATGACAAAATGTCTTTAGCAGAGATCAGGCTGGAGAATCAAAAACAAAAGAATGCGAATGAGGTACAAAGACAAGAATATAAAAGTCAAAAAGAAAAGGCAAAGAATGATTTGGACACAAAGAATCTGTTAGAACAAAAGATGCAGGATACGCAGAATGAACTGACGCTGTTAAGTGAAACGAAGAATGCCCTTGGACAGAAGAATGCTACGGCAAAGGAACGTTATACACAGCAGAAACAGCAGTGGGAGAAAAATATTGCTGACTGTGGCTTTATGCTGGAAAATACAGAAGATTCCCAGATTGTTTTATCACAGCTTTCCCAAATTGAAAGAGAACGAAATATGCAGTTTTTGCAGGCAAAAAAAGACAGGGAGCGTGTGGAACAGATTGCAGGTGAATTAAAAGAAAGTGAAGAATCAAAGCAAAAAATACGTGTAACGATCAGCAGCATCCAGGAAGAAATCGCAAAACTGACAGGAAATAAAGAGACTGTCGAAAAGCAGATGAGAACAGACATGCAGTCTGTATGCGGTCAGGCAGATATCTTCGGAAATACCGGCACTACTATCGTGCAGAAAATACAGGAAGCAGAGCACGAACAGATGGCTTTCGCAGAGGATGTGATTGTCATGATGCAAAATGCAGCCAGTGAAAAACAGGTGGAATTATCCAAAAAGCAGGAGAAAGAACGAAAAAAGGCTGCATTAGAAAAGCAGATTCCGCTTGATGAAACAGAAATAAAAGAACTTACCAGTCAGATCGGTGCGGCAGAAAATGAGATAATACGTTTACAGACAGAGTATGTAAACGAAGAAAAAGGTTTAAAAGAACTGAAAGAGCAGGTAGAAGATATTACAAAAGAGGAAGTACAGTCACAGATAGAAAAATGTACGGAACAAAAGAAAAATCTTGAAGAGAACAGGGAAAAGACGAGGGAAACCTATAATAATTACGAAAAAAATACGGAGAGTGAAAAAGGTGCTATTCAGGTACTTCTTGGTCAGATTAGGGAGACAGAAAAGTTGATAGCACTTCCGGAAGAAGAAATCGAAAAACAGGCGGAAGAACTGCGGACAAAAAGAAGTGAGATCGAAGAAAACAGGGCATCAAAATATACTTCTTATCATGCGAATATGAATATCTGTGAAAATGTCAGTAAAAAACAAAAGGAGATTGCACAGACTGAACAGAAATATGTCTGGATGAAGTCGCTTTCCGATACAGCAAGCGGTATGTTGACCGGAAAGGCAAAGATCGAATTAGAAACTTACGTGCAGATGGCTTACTTTGACCGGATATTGATCCGTGCAAACAGGAGAATGCTTACGATGAGCAGTGGGCAGTATGAACTGCAGCGTGAGGAGGAGACAGGAAGCCGCAAGGAAAAAGCAGGATTGGAACTTTGTGTGGTAGACCATTATAACGGAACAAAGCGCAGTGTCAAGACACTTTCCGGCGGAGAGTCATTTCAGGCATCATTGTCGCTTGCACTTGGATTGTCGGATGAGATACAGTCTTATGCAGGCGGAATCCGTATGGATTCCATGTTTGTGGATGAAGGGTTTGGCTCGCTTGATGAGGATGCCCTAGAGCAGGCATTAAAGGCATTGTTACAGCTTACAGAGGGTAATCGTCTGGTAGGCATCATTTCACATGTATCGGAACTAAAAGACCAGATTGACAAAAAAATCATTGTAACGAAGCATCGGACGCCGGAAGGTGTCAGCAGTGCTGCACAAGTGGAGTAAAATATAGTGAATTAGTATAAACTTTTTTTCTTGACTTCACCACTGTATAGTGCTATCATCTGAAATAGAGTGAGCAGAGCGTTCATGAAGGGGTACACCACCTTGGGTGTATTTCTTTGTGAACGCTTTTTTTGATTCATAGGAAATTACGTCCTATGAATCAAAAAGCCCTCCGGGCAGGATGCGCATCTCGCGGAGAAGAAGTTAGCTGTAAATAGCACTGCTCGAGTGCGAAAGAGTCGCAAGCGACTCTTTGTTTTTGCCTGAAAAAACAAAAGGAGGAAAATGAAAGGATTTATGGAGATCAATGGAAAGCATGCAACGTTGCCGGAAGGGACAACGATACTTGATTACTTAGAGCAGAATCATTACGTGTTAGCACAGATTGCAGTTGAGCACAATTATGTGATTTTAGACAGGGAAGATTATGCGAAAGTTGTTTTAAAGGATGATGACATTTTAGAAATTGTCAGTTTTATGGGTGGCGGCTGTTAAGCTGGCATAAGCGGAATATCTGGCAGAAATAAAGAAAATTGTAAAAGAAAAAAGAGTTGATAGCTGTGTTATCAGAAAAGATATAACAGTACAGACATAACAGAAAAGAGGAAAAAAATGAGTGAAATGACGAAAGATACATGGACATTAGGAGGACATGAGTTTACCTCCAGATTTATATTAGGTTCCGGAAAATATTCCTTAGAGCTGATTGATGCAGCAGTAAAAGAAGCAAAAGCAGAGATCGTGACGATGGCACTGCGACGTGCAAATGAGGGTGGTGTGGCAAATATCTTAGATTATATTCCAAAGAATGTGACATTGCTGCCAAATACATCCGGGGCACGAAATGCAGAGGAGGCAGTCCGTATTGCAAGACTGTCAAGACAGATCAGCGGCAGTGATTTTGTGAAAATCGAGGTCATTCATGATTCAAAATATCTGCTGCCGGACAATTATGAGACAGCGAAAGCAGTAGAAGTGTTAGCAAAAGAAGGATTTGTTGTAATGCCATATATGTATCCGGATCTCAACGCAGCACGTGATATGCAAAACGCAGGTGCAGCCTGTATCATGCCGCTTGCGGCGCCGATCGGTTCAAACCGTGGAGTATGTACAAAAGATTTTATCCAGATATTGATCGATGAGATCGACCTGCCGATTATCGTGGACGCTGGCATTGGAAAACCATCCCAGGCATGTGAAGTTATGGAAATGGGAGCAGCAGCGGTTATGGCAAATACTGCGATTGCGACAGCAGGTGATATTCCGGCAATGGCATCTGCTTTCCGTGAGGCTATCGAAGCCGGAAGAAAAGCATACCTGTCGGGTTGTGGACGTGTCAAGATGGGTGGGGCAAGTGCATCTTCTCCACTGACGGGTTTTCTCTCTGAATAATTCAGAAGAATCAGAGTGGCAAATATGGGAGCAGAATAAAAATTAGTTTTATGGAAATTTTGAATCAGAAAATATAATGCATTTTTTATAATTTGATTTGAACAGAAAAATGAATATAAAAAGTTTCGGGTTCAAAATAAGCACAGGGGATAAAAAATCATGGAACATATCAATGAAAGTATTTTAAGCGACGAGATAAAGGAACACCAGAAAGAAGCAAGAATCGATCATATGACATATTTGCCGGGGATGGAAGCGTTGAGATCCGATATCACAAAACAGGTGGTTGAAGTAATGCAGGCATATGATTATGACAGTTACACAGCGGAAGATGTACGGAGGGCACTTACAAAAAGAAACCGTACACCAGAAGATTTTGCAGCGTTGCTGTCACCTGCGGCAGAGCCTTTTATTGAAGAAATGGCACAGTGCGCAAAGGTGGAAAAAGAAAATCATTTTGGTAATTCTGTCTGCTTTTTTACACCACTTTATATTGCAAATTATTGTGAAAACTACTGTATTTACTGTGGATTCAACTGTCATAACCGCATCCGCAGGGCAAAGCTGAATACGGAGGAAATTGAAGCAGAAATGGCTGAGATCGCAAAATCAGGTCTGCAGGAAATATTGATTCTGACAGGTGAGAGCAGAAAAATGTCGGATGTGGAATATATTGGAGAAGCATGTAAAATTGCAAGAAAATATTTTAAAGTCATAGGACTTGAAGTTTATCCGATGAATTCTGATGAATATGCATATCTGCACAAATGCGGTGCAGATTATGTGACTGTTTTTCAGGAAACCTATAATTCAGATAAATACGAGACACTTCATTTAGCAGGACACAAACGTATTTTTCCATACCGTATGGAGGCACAGGAGCGTGCAATCCGCGGCGGTATGAGAGGTGTGGGATTTGCAGCACTGTTAGGGCTGGATGATTTCAGAAAAGATGCGTTTGCGACAGGAATGCATGCTTATCTGCTGCAGAGAAAATACCCGCATGCAGAGATTGCTTTTTCCTGTCCGAGACTTCGTCCGATTATCAATAATGACAAGATCAACCCGATGGATGTGCATGAAAAACAGCTTCTGCAGGTTGTGACGGCGTACCGTCTGTTTATGCCATTTGCAAGTATCACGGTTTCTACCAGAGAGTGTGCGAGGGTAAGAGACAGTCTGATGGAGATCGCTGCAACAAAGATTTCCGCGGGAGTCAGCACCGGTATCGGAAGCCATGCAAAGGGACTTGAGGATCGGGGAGATGAGCAGTTTGAAATTTCGGATGGAAGGACAGTAAAACAGGTGTATGATGCATTGCTTGAAGAAGGACTGCAGCCTGTTATGAGTGACTATATTTATGTATAAAAAAGAAAATCCAATTCCGGGAAAAATAATTGCGGTTACAAATCGCACACTTTGTGACCGCTCATTTTTAGAACAGGTTAAAAGAGTATGTGAAAAGAAACCAGCGGCGCTGATATTAAGGGAAAAAGATCTGCCGCAAACAGAATATGAAAGTCTGGCAATACAGGTTTTAAAAATTTGTGCAGAATATGGGGTGATCTGTATTCTGCACAGTTATCTGGAAGTCGCAGAGCGGTTAGGGAGCAGGTACATTCATCTGCCGCTTCCATTATTAAGAGTTTATATGGAAAAAACGGAAAATGGGAAAAAGCAGACAGAGACAAAAGTTAAAATGATCTTAGGCTGTTCCGTTCATTCTGTGGAGGATGCTATCGAGGCGGAAAAACTAGGTGCATCTTATCTGACCGCAGGTCATATTTTTGCCACAGATTGTAAGAAGGGGCTTCCGCCGCGTGGAACAGAATTTTTAAAGCAGGTGTGTAAAGCCGTGCATATACCGGTATACGCTATCGGTGGAATCGGGTTTGGTGATGGAAAAGTTGACCTTGTGTGTGAATGTGGGGCAGAGGGAGCATGTATCATGTCAGCGTTTATGACAATATAACATAAAAAATATAAAAATTTCAATCAAATTTCTCATGTCGCATTGCACCTGTTTCAAGAATCTGCTATACTAAATCGGATAGTAAAGTGGAGGGACGATATGTCACAGGCAGTTGTTATAAAAAGTAATAAATACGGGATACATCTTGTATTAAGCAATGAGATATCTTTTAAAGCACTTTTAGATGCCATCGTCGAGAAGTTCAAAGAGTCAGAGAAGTTCTTTAAAGGGGCAAAACTGGCGATTTCTTTCGAGGGAAGAAAGCTGACACATGATGAAGAAATGGCTATCATTGATGCAGTGACATCTAATACAAGTATCGAGATATTGTGCATTGTAGATCATGATCCGGACCGTGAAGCATACGTCAAGCAGCAGATCGAAGAATATCAGGCATCTGTGCAGCAGCCGTATGTGGATGGAGGGACTCAGTTTTACCGCGGAACGCTTCGCTCAGGTCAGACACTTGAGAGCGAAACAGGTATTGTAGTGGTAGGTGATGTCAATCCGGGCGCAGCAGTCATGGCAAACGGCAGTATCGTTGTACTTGGAGCGGTAAAAGGAAGTGTCTATGCAGGACTTGGTGGAGATGACAGTGCATTTATCGTTGCACTGGATATGGACCCGATTCAGATCCGCATTGGAAATGTTCTGGCAAAGAGTCCGGACAAACCTTTTGGCAGGCGTAAAATAAGAAAAAAGGTCAAGGAAACGACCACGTCTCCGCAGATTGCGTATTTAAAAGATGGAACAATCTGTATTGAACCGCTGACAAAAGAACTATTAAGCGATATTTAACGGCAGGAGGAATTTTTTGAAATGAGTGAAGTTATTGTAATTACGTCCGGAAAGGGCGGAGTTGGTAAAACGACTACAACCGCAAATGTTGGAACAGGTCTGGCACAGTTAAATAAAAAAGTAGTGCTGATCGATACCGATATCGGACTTCGTAATCTGGATGTTGTAATGGGACTTGAAAACCGCATTGTTTACAACCTGGTAGACGTTGTAGAAGGAAACTGCCGTGTTGAGCAGGCATTGATCAAAGACAAAAAATATCCGAATTTATGTCTTTTACCGTCAGCACAGACGAGAGATAAGTCAGCAGTATCTCCGGAGCAGATGCAGGCGCTGATCGAAGATTTAAGACAGGATTTCGATTATATTTTATTAGACTGCCCGGCAGGAATCGAGCAGGGATTTAAGAATGCCATTGCAGGTGCAGACAGAGCACTTGTAGTTACAACACCTGAGGTTTCCGCAGTGCGTGATGCAGATCGTATCATCGGACTGCTTCAGGCAAACCAGATCCAAAAGGTTGATCTTATCGTAAACCGTCTGCGTATGGACATGGTAAGACGTGGCGATATGATGAATGTAGAAGATGTGTGCGATATTTTAGCGATCAATCTGATCGGTGCAGTACCGGATGATGAGAATATCGTAATTTCTACGAATCAGGGTGAGCCGTTAGTTGGCAGCAACTGTCTTGCAGGACAGGCATATCAAAATATCTGCCATCGTATTCTTGGCGAGGAAGTCGCATTCCTTGATCTTGAGGCAAAACAGGGAGTATTTTCAAAATTAAAAGATTTATTTAAGAAAAATTAGGAGGAACAGTCATGGGATTGATGGACTTATTTAAAAAGAAAAGTTCCGGTGATGTTGCAAAAGACCGTTTAAAACTTTTGCTGGTGACTGACCGCGCAAGCTGTTCCCCGGAAATGATGGAGCAGATCAAAAACGAGATCATTCAGGTAATTTCAAAACATATGGATATTGATATGGAAGGCCTTGACATCCAGATCACACAGACAGAGTCAGAGTCAAACAATGGAACTGTACCGGCATTGTTTGTTAATATTCCAATCCGTGATATCAGACACGGAAATTCATAAAAACTTATCATTATATATAAGAGATCATAGACTGTTCGAAGGAGAATACAGATTTTCGTTTGAACAGTCTTTTTTAGTACTATTGACATATGATATTGAAAATGCTAATATCATACTAATTTGATATGAATTAAATGATAAAAGAGAAAAAGGATGCGGCAACTGATAACAGAAATACAAAGGATGAGCAAAGGAGCAGTATCCCGGAATGGAGTATGTCATGAAGTACGATTTTGATGAAGTAGTAGAGCGAAGAGGAACCGGATGTTTAAAATATGATTTCGCAAAAGAGCGTGGAAAAAAAGAAGATGTATTGCCACTGTGGGTTGCTGATATGGATTTTAAGACTGTGCCGGCGGTAACAAAAAGACTGCAGAAAGCAGTGGAACATGGGATTTATGGGTACAGTGACAGTAAGGAAGATTATTTTGCAGCAGTGTCAGGATGGTACCGTGATCATTTTGACTGGAACACAAAGCAGGAATGGATGATAAAAACTCCAGGGGTCGTTTTTGCACTTGCGGCAGCAGTACGTGCTTATACAGAAAAAGGCGATGCCGTACTGATTCAGCAGCCGGTATACTATCCATTCCGTCAGGTGATCGAATCAAATGACAGAAAGTTAGTCAGCAGTGATCTCGTCTTGCGGGATGGTCATTATGAGATTGATTTTGAAGATTTTGAGGCAAAAATAAAGGAACATCAGATTCATTTGTTTTTACTCTGCAGTCCGCATAATCCGGTAGGACGTGTCTGGAAAGAATGGGAATTAAGAAAGATCGGAGAAATATGTCTGAAATATCAGGTTGTTGTTGTCAGCGATGAGATCCATAGTGATTTTGTGTATCCGGGAAATAAACATTATGTATTTGCGTCTATAGAACCGGAATTTGAGAAGATATCCGTGATCTGTACAGCACCAAGCAAAACATTCAATCTTGCCGGACTTCAGGTGTCAAATATTTTTATTGCTGACGAAGGATTGCGTAAAAAATTTATCCGTGCGGTGGATCAGGCGGGGTACAGTCAGGTAAACCTGATGGGACTTGTCGCGTGTCAGGCTGCTTATGAAGAAGGAGCAGAATGGCTTTTGCAGTTAAAAGAATATCTGCTTGGAAATCTTTCCTTTGTACGTGAATATCTGAAAGAAAATCTGCCAGAAGTCAAATTGATCGAGCCGGAAGGAACGTATCTGATCTGGCTGGATTTTGAAGCGCTTGGACTGGAAAGAAAAGAACTAGAGGCTCTGATCGACAAAGCCGGACTGTGGCTGGATGCCGGAGCTATTTTTGGAAAAACAGGAATAGGATTTGAGCGCATTAATATTGCATGTCCGAGAAGAACATTAGAGCAGGCGTTTGTGCAACTGAAAAAAGCGGTGGATCAGTTGAAGTAGTATGGGATAAATGCGGGTTTGTTTATGAAATAAATCGTCCGCTCAAATAGTATTTCGTAGGTTTGTGAGTGGCATCTTGCGCAAAGCCGAAGTAATTTTTGTTCCGTTGTACGAAAATAAGAAGAGTCTAAGTGTGTCTGAGTTAGATTTTCTCGGAGTGACGTGAACGGCAACAACGAGTCATCCATGACTCGATGCTGCCTTGTTCTGCCATCCGTGGCAGAACATCACTGTGTATCTACAGACACACTAAGATTTTCTAATTTTCTCCCAAAGTCACAAAATTAGCTCCGGCTTTGCGCAAGATGCCCACCTCCAGGTTGTGAACACCATTTGGGTGGGCGGTTCATCTCAAAATCTGGGGGCGTAAGTGCGGATTTTTGATATTCGCACGAATGGAAATATGCTTAAAATCCTAAGGTGCTGTATCATTGATATTCAGCCTAGTGACTTCCCAGAATTTCCATCTGCTACATTGTACTACATGAATTGTTTCGTAAATTGTCAGACCAATAACACAAAATATTCTTCAAATGTGTATGGCAATAAACATGAGCATAGTGGAATATATTGAGGTTTTTGCCAGCGTTATCAAACAAATAATAAATTATTGAATATAGTTATTTAGAAATATTTTTTAATCAGATTCAGACACAAAACACTAAAAATTTACGCACCCCCAAGGTTGTAAAATGAGTTCCCCGACGAAGGGTGGTTCACAGCCTTACGGCTGGCAAATCGCATCAAGCCGGGATTGCTTTTGTGACTTTGGGAGAAAATTAGAAACTCTTAGGATGCCTGTCCGTAACACAGTGTTGTGCTGCCACGGACGGCAGCACAAGTCCTAATGTGCCCGGACGGCACATTTAGGACGCACACGTCACTCCGCCCCAACCTGAATCAGGCATACTTAGACTTTCTTATTTTCGTACAACGGAACAAAACGAGTCCCGGCTTGATGCAATTTGCCAATCGAAAACCCCCGGAACCACCCTACACAGGGAAACTCATGTCACCCGCAAACCAGTATTTATAGGGGCAATTCATTTTATAAGTCGATATCTAGTTCTACCGGGCAGTGGTCTGAGCCGAAAATATCTGTATGGATCTTTGCACCGGTGAGTTTGTCTTTGAGCCGGTTTGATGTGATAAAATAGTCAATACGCCATCCGGCATTCTTTTCACGTGCCTTAAAACGATAAGACCACCAGGAATAGATCTGTTCCATATCCGGATAAAAATAACGGAAAGTGTCTGTAAAACCGGCGCCTAAAAGTTCTGTCATTTTTGCACGTTCTTCATCTGAAAAACCGGCATTTTTCCGGTTCGTTTTTGGATTCTTTAGGTCAATTTCCTTGTGTGCTACATTTAAATCTCCACAGAGAATGACGGGTTTTACGTCATCAAGTTTCTTTAAATAAGTACGGAAATCATCTTCCCACTGCATACGGTAAGGAAGACGTGCCAGTTCATTCTGTGAATTTGGTGTATAACAGGTAACCATATAAAAATCAGGGTATTCCAAAGTGATGACACGTCCTTCTTTGTCGTGTTCTTCGATACCGATGCCGTAGGTCACATTTAAAGGTTCTTTTCGGGTAAAAATTGCGGTGCCGGAATAACCTTTTTTCTCTGCGTAATTCCAGTACGAAAAATAACCGGGCAGTGGAAGGTCAATCTGTCCTTCCTGTAGTTTCGATTCCTGAATACAGAAAATATCTGCATCTATTTCATGAAAAAAATCAAGAAAACCTTTTTGAATACAGGCACGCAGCCCGTTGACATTCCAGGATATCAGTTTCATAGTAATCTCCATTCTACGTGTGAAAAATATCTTTTTTACACGAATCTCTATTTCTTTTTTCTGCAAAATATCATAGCATTATATTTTGTGCTAAACAAGGAAAATATGCAATTGCTGCTGACAAAACAGTGTATGTATATTGTTGATAACAGAAAGAAGTGGTGTTTCCATATTGTAGGGAGAATGGTATAATTTATTTCAATAAGTAAGTTCATGGCAGGTAGGAATTGATGAAACGAGTTTTTTTACAACAAAACCAGAACAGGACAGTGCTGGAACTATTGAGAGCACAGGGGGAATATTTAGATGCACCCTGCAATGGAAAAGGTACCTGTGGAAAATGTTGCATTATAATAGAAGAAATACAAAAAGCAGATCCACCCAAACCACGGGAAAAAGAAGTGTTTACAGAGAAGGAGTTAGAAGAAGGATGGCGTCTTTCCTGTATGACGATTCCATCAGGCGATATGTATGTGCGCATTCCAGAAGAAGGTGGGGAGCAGATGCATGTGCAGACTGAATTTATCCGTGGAAAAAAGGAAGCAGGTGATGGGCAAGGAGTATCTGTATGGGAAAAGGAAGATGCAGGGGACAGGCAGCCGGAATTTATCGAAAAAAAGAGAACAGAAGATAACCAGCAGATATCACTGGCTTTGGAAATGCCATTAGAGAGCGTAGATACAGAAAACTCTACATATGGCATTGCAATCGATATCGGAACGACCACGCTGGCAGGCGAGCTGATTTCACTTACGGATGGAAAATGCATAAATACAGCAGTGTGCGTCAATCATCAGAGAGCATATGGAGCAGACGTGATATCAAGAATCCGGGCGGCAGCGTCTGGTGACGCAGAAAATTTAAGACAGAGCATTTTAAAAGATATAAAAGATCTGGTAGGAATATTGCTTGCTGGGCAGAAAATGGATGAACAAAGCACACAAAGTGTCAGTAAGATCGTGATTGCTGGAAATACAACTATGTGCCATTTACTGCTTGGGTATTCCTGTGCGGGACTTGGAATTGCGCCGTTTACACCGGTAAATCTTGCGCCGGAGAAGATGACTTGGAGCGAATTAACCGGAGAGTGTGAAGATGTAAAGAAAGGCATAAGTATTGGAGAATATGGAGATGGAGGAAACATCAGAAGCACTGGAGAGCATGGAGATGTCAGAAATAGTGGGAATATCGGAATAAACCAGTGTGCGGAGGTATACATCGTTCCGGGAATCTCTGCTTTTGTCGGAGGTGATATTACAGCAGGTATGATCGGATGCGATATGCGTCCGGATCAGTGTGAGATGCTGATCGATATTGGAACAAACGGTGAGATGGTCTTATCTGCGGGGGATCATTTCCTTGTATCATCCGTTGCAGCAGGACCTGCATTCGAGGGTGGAAACATATCCTGTGGAGTGCCGGGAGTACCGGGGGCTGTCTGCCGTGCAGTTCTGTTCGGAAAAGAAAATATGGTGACGAAAATGATTGGTGGCAAACCCGCGATCGGGTTGTGCGGAACAGGAATTATTGACGTGATGTACGAATTAGTGCGCCATCGTATCGTTGATACACATGGAACCCTGAAAGAGCCATGGTTTACCAAAGGGTTTCCGGTCGTACCCGGTAAAATCTATTTTACACAGGAGGATATCAGACAGGTACAGATGGCGAAGGCAGCTATCTGCGCAGGTGTGGAAGTTCTGCTGCAGAAAGCACATATACCATATGAACAGATCAATCGGGTATATGTGGCAGGCGGATTTGGTACAGGTCTTGACATGGAAAAGGCAGTTGGGATCGGACTTCTGCCGTCAGGACTACGAGGAAAGCTGATTCCTGTCGGAAACAGCGCCTTGGAGGGCGCTGTCTGTTGCCTGACTGGCAAAAAAGAAAAAAATGGGCTGAAGCCAGAAAAAATTACAACGTTATCGAATGAAATCAATCTTGCAGACACAGAAGAATTTCAGAAGCTGTATGTAAAGCATATGCAGTTTCCATTTTATTGAAGTGAGAATAGAGTGTGAGGGGGGATTGGTTATAACATCATAAAATTCAGGTACGTCAGAAGATGATCAAAAGGACAGGGGTATTTATTAGAAAAAAATACCTCTATTTTTTTACATCTGATTTTCAATGACCAAAAATCAAGGTATATTTTATCAATTATTTACGGTATTTTAATTTTCTTCCCTTTTATATAATAAATACAACAAAAGCAGTTCGGAAATATTTTTTTTAAAGCAAAACTTAAACGTTTTCGAAAAAACTCCGGATGCTGGAGAAAACCAAAAAGAAGGGAAAGGGAGAAATGAAAGAAACGGGCATTTCAAAAAACAAAAAAGCAGATGGCACCGGCGTTACAGATAAGTTATATCTTGTACTTCGGATCGCAGTTCTGTTTGCAGTCTTATTTATGTTCATACCTGGAATTAACCCAGCGCGAATCAGTGGAATGATCGGAAGAAACTTATCCTTGTTTACTTCCGGTATCTCATACTCATCACTGGCATCAGAGTTTGGACGTGCATTCCGAAAAGGATGGGTCATGAAGTCAACATTACGGCTTGACTCTGTATCTGCTCTGGTTACCTGTCTTGGAACAGCAGCGGTTGCAGCGGGAGGATGTTTATCACTTGGTAATCTGAAAATGAAAAAACTGAGCAACATCTTCACAGCGGCAGGAAGTGCAGTGATGATCCTCGGACTTGGCGGTATCGCACTTGCATACAGCCAGATCAACAAAACGGAAAAACCTGGTAAGATAGAACCGATCTTTTCCAATGGCTTCTATGCAATATTAATCGTTGCGATCATACTTTTAGCAGTTACATTGATCGTGATGATAAAACAGCCGAAAGTTGAGGCAGGTGCAAAATATGAGATGGAAACAAAGTATCGCCTGTTTCTGATGCTGATGCCGTTTTTAGCACTGGCTGGTGTGTTCTGTTATCTGCCATTATGGGGATGGAGATATGCATTTTTCGATTACAAAGTTGGTGATACTTTAAGCAGGGCTAACTTTGTTGGATTCAAATGGTTCACACAGTTATTTAAGAATCCGGCTACCGTAAGAGATATCATTCGTGTTCTGAAAAACACACTTGCAATGAGTGGACTTGGAATTTTGACAAGCTGGCTTCCAATGGCATTTGCAATCTTCCTTTGTGAGATTAAAAATATGAAGTTCCGCCGCGTTGTACAGACACTTACGACTGTGCCAAACTTCATCAGCTGGGTACTTGTATATGCAATCGCTTTCTGCATCTTCTCAACAGACGGATTTATCAGCAGTTTGATGGTAAATGCAGGAATCTGGTCAGAGGGTGTGAACATGCTGATGGGAGGCAGCCATGTATGGCTGCAGATGTTAGCATGGGGCTTATGGAAAGGAATCGGCTGGAGTGCAATCATTTATATCGCAGCGATTTCCGGTATTGACCAGCAGCTTTATGAAGCAGCAACGGTGGATGGCGCAGGCCGCTTCCAGAGAATGTGGAATATCACAGTGCCAAGCCTGATCCCGACATTCTGTGTATTACTGTTAATGTCAATCGCCAATATCTTAAGCAACGGTATGGATCAGTATTTAGTATTTGAAAACTCTACCAATACAAACGCTATTATGGTACTTGACCTGTATGTATACAAACTTGGTATCGGACAGGGACAGATCCCATTATCAACAGTAATTGGTATGGTAAAATCACTTGTCAGTGTAACCTTACTGTTTGGTGCAAACGGTATTTCAAAACTGATTCGTGGCGAGAGTATTGTATAAGGAGGCATAAGACATGGCAAAAACAGCACAGGAAAAGGCTGATTTAAAAGCCGAAAAGCTTTATGAAAAAACACATAAACGCAAATATCGCTTAAAACCCGGCGATGTCGTATTTAACATTTTAAACTACCTGTTTTTTACATTATTTACAATCGCATGTATATTCCCGTTTTATTACCTGTTCATCAATACGATCAGTGATAACGATCTGGTAATCAGGGGTGTGATCAACTTCGTACCGAGAGGAATCCATCTGGATAACTATACAGCTCTGTTAAACGTAAGTGACCTTTCAAGTGCATTGATCGTATCATTGTCAAGAACAGTACTTGGTACAGCACTTATGGTTGCAGCATCAGGATTTATCGGTTATCTGGTAACAAAAGATGAAATGTGGGGCAGAAAATTCTGGTACAGATTCCTTGTGATCACCATGTATTTTAATGCAGGTCTGATCCCATGGTTCTTAAACATGCAGATGTTAGGACTGACCAATACATTCTGGGCATACATCATTCCTGGTATTGTGGCACCATATAACATCATTTTGGTAAAGACGTACATAGAGTCTATTCCGGCAGAACTCGAAGAGAGCGCACAGATCGACGGAGCAAGTTTCTTTACCGTATTTCGTAAGATCATCTGGCCGCTCAGCAAACCGATCCTTGCAACGATTGCGATCTTTGGTGCAGTTGGCCACTGGAACTCCTTTACGGATTCCCTGATTTTAATGACATCTGCTCCGAAATTATATACGTTACAGCACAGACTTTACATTTACTTAAATCAGGCATCCAACTTAAGTGCATTGATGGAGTCCGGTGGAGCTGTCAGCGAGGCTGTTCTTAAATCAGCAATGAGTGGAAAAGTTATCAAATATACGATTTCCATGGTAACCGTAATTCCGATCTTAGTCGTATATCCATTCATGCAGCGTTACTTTGAGAAAGGTATCATGTTAGGTGCCGTAAAAGGTTAAAGAGGTGTTAACCGCGTGGTGCGGAATCAATATAACACAAAACAAGGAGTAAAATCCTCTCCTCACCAAAGGACTCGGATTTTGCTTCGCAAAACAAGGAGTAAAATCCTCTCCTCACCAAAGGGTTCGGATTTTGCTTCGCAAAACAAGGAGGATTATATGAAAGCTAAAAAAATTGTATCACTGCTTTTGGTAGCTGCGATGACAGTTTCCATGGCAGCCTGTGGGGGAAATGATCAGGCAAGCAACACAAAAAATGACACAGCAGCAGATAATGCTGTGGACGAAGCTGGCACAGAGACTGGAGACGCTTCTTCCGATGAGGCGGATGCTGAGGATCTGGCAGACATCATTCCGGAGGAGACAGTAACTCTTGATGTATTCGACCAGTTAGCAAACTATTCCGGAGAGCAGATCGGCTGGTTCGGTCAGATCATGTTGGACAAATTCAATGTAAAATTAAATATCATTCCGGATTCCGACGGTGTATATGAGACACGTATGGAGTCAGGAAATCTTGGAGACCTGGTTCTCTGGGGAAATGACTCCGATGAGTATCAGCAGGCAGTGAACAAAGGAATGCTCTTTGACTGGAATGAGGATGATATCTTAAGCGATTATGGTCCATACATCAAACAAAACATGCCGTATGCATTACAGAAAAATGCAGACCTTTCCGGCGGTACGGTTTATGGATTCGGATTTGATGTTGCAAGAGATGCAACAGCACGTCAGGATTTCATGTATACCTGGGATTTAAGATGGGATCTTTACAAAGAGTTAGGATATCCTGAGATCAAAACATTAGATGATATGGTAGATGTATTGGGTCAGATGAAAGAAATCTGCCCGACAGATGATAATGGAAAAACAACTTACGGTGTTTCCTTATTTAACGATTGGGATGGAAATATGGTAATGTTCGTAAAATCAACGGCAACTGCTTATTATGGATATGATGAATTCGGTTTTGGTCTTTATGATCCGGAGGAGCAGGTATTCCATCCGGTGTTAGAGGAGAATGGACCTTATCTTACATGCTTAAAATTCTATAACAATCTGTTTCAGAAAGGATTACTTGATCCTGACTCACAGACACAGGGATATGATGGTATGCAGGAAGATTACCAGAACGGTGGAGCATTCTTAAATGTATTCAACTTCTTAGGTTCTACTTTCTACAACTCAGATTCACATGCACAGGAAGGAAAAGCAATGTATCCTTGCCCACCGGAAGATGCAACCCCGATCTGCTATGGTCAGAATATCTATGGTGGAAACCGTATCTGGTCTATCGGTGCTAAGACAGAGTATCCGGAATTGTGTATGGCTATCTTAAACTGGTTATCTACTCCGGAAGGACGTATGACAGCTGAGTATGGTCCAAAGGATGTCTGCTGGTACTATGATGAAAATGGAAAAACACAGTTTACAGATTTAGGACGTGCAGCTAAGACAGATATCAGCACACAGATGTCTGATGGTTACAGCGGAACATTTGATGATGGTTCCTTTAAAATGAACAACACAACATGGGCACTTGATTCCTTAAATCCTGATTCAAACGGTGAGACATACAACTATCGTAAATGGGCTAGTTTTGCAACAGATGCAAATTCTGACATTGAGCAGGATTGGAGAGATAAGACCGGTTTTGCAACAGCAGATGAGTACATGGGATCAAGACCTTACAAACTTTCTCTTGGTACAACATACTCTGAGTCTGTAAAATCTGATGAGTTAAATGTATTATGGACACAGGTTGCTGAGTGCATCAAGACAAATTCATGGAAAGCAATCTATGCTAAGACAGATGCTGAATACGACCAGATCGTTTCTGATATGATCTCTCAGGCAAAAGATTACGGCTATGATGAGTGTATCGCATTCCAGGAGAATGAAGCATCACTTAGAAAAGCAGCTGAGGACGCAGTAAAAGAGACAATCAAATAACGATGTGATGAAAAACAATAGATGGCATGTTATGTAAAGACGTCTGTTGTTTGAAAAGACAGACCTGAGCAAAGGATCCGGACAAAACGTCCGGATCGCCCCGGTCTGTTTTCATCATACTGGATATATTTGTAAAAATCCTGTATGATGAAAGCAGATCAGACAGAAAAAATAAATAAAAGAGAGAAGTGTATTTACAGCACTCTGGATCGGAGGAAAAGATGAAATTTTTCAGTGTGGACAGTCCGTTATACCGTTTTTTGAGCAGATTGTTAGATATTTTAAAATTAAATTTTTTGTGGATTCTAGGAAGTATACCAATTTTTACGATCGGTGTATCAACGACAGCAGCAATGTCAGTTGCACTAAAATTAGCGGATGATGAGGAAGGTTATATTGCAAAATCTTATTTTGAGGCATACAAGGCAAACTTTAAGCAGGGAGTTCCGATGGGACTGATCTTTCTGATTGCGTGGTATGCGGTGTATCTTGATTTCCAGCTTTTTGGAGCGGTGAAAAACAATCCGGTCATTTTGCTGATCATTGGTATGGTCTCCGTATTTCTTGTAATCATTGCGATGATCTATGCATTTCCGCTGTTGGCAAGATACGAAAATACAGTGATCCGTACCATTCAGAACTCTATGGATATTTCAAGAAAATATTTTGGAAAAACGCTGATCTTAGTGATACTTGTTGCTGCGGAAGTGCTGATTTTCCAGTATAATTCCACGATGATATTCCTTGGAATCTTATTTGGCCCTGGATTTATCATTTATACGGTTGCAGCAGTGAGTAAACGTATTTTTCTGCAGATCGAGCGTGTGAATCGTGAGGGTGAATAAGAGATTGTCAATTTTTGGACAGTTCACTATTTAAAAAAGCAGATAAAATATATTTATAGGCAATGAAAAAATATAAAAAGGCAAGAGGAGTAAAGAGATGATCGAGAGCAGCAAAGTACATAAAATTTTATACGGCGGAGACTATAATCCGGAGCAGTGGCCGGAAGAGATCTGGAAAGAGGATATGCGCATGTTTAAACTGGCGCATATAGATGTTGTGACTTTAAATGTGTTTAGCTGGGCAGCATTGCAGCCGGATGAAGTTACCTATGATTTTTCCAAACTGGATAAGATCATGAAATATGTAAAAGAAAACGGATTAAAAGTCTGCTTTGCAACCTCAACAGGTGCGCATCCGGCATGGATGGCAAGAAAATATCCGGATATCCTGCGTGTGGAGCATAACGGTATGAAACGTAAGTTTGGAGCACGTCATAATTCCTGCCCAAACAGTCCGACCTACCGGAAATATTCCGTGGCACTGGCTGGAAAACTTGCAGAGCGTTATAAAGATTATGACAATATCGTTGCATGGCATATTTCCAACGAATATGGCGGAGAATGTTATTGTGAAAACTGTGAAAAAGCATTCCGTGTATGGCTGCGCAAAAAATATAAGACGATCGATGAGTTAAACCGTGTGTGGAATACTTGTTTCTGGAGCCATACATTTTATGACTGGGATGATGTCGTTCTGCCGGATATGCGTTCGGAAGAATTTAACTGGGATGGTATCCGCACAAACTTCCAGGGAATTTCGCTCGATTACCGCAGATTTAATTCAGACAGTATTTTAGACTGTTATAAGTTAGAGCGTGATACGGTAAAAGCATATACACCGGACGTTCCGGTTACCACGAATCTGATGGGATTTTATCCGTCATTAGACTACCAGAAATGGGCAAAAGAGATGGATTTTATTTCCTGGGACAGCTATCCGTCATTTGGGGCAGAAACAGAAAACAATGCGATGGCGCATGATCTGATGCGCGGGTTAAAGGGCGGAAAACCGTTTGCACTGATGGAGCAGACACCGAGTGTGAGCAACTGGCATACTTATTGTGCCCTGAAACGTCCGGGTGTGATGCGTTTATACAGCTATCAGGCAGCAGCGCATGGAGCAGACACGGTCATGTTTTTCCAGATGCGCAGAAGCATAGGTGCCTGTGAAAAATATCATGGTGCAGTGATCGACCATGTTGGTAATGAAAATACAAGGGTATTCCGTGAGATTACGGCGCTTGGGGAAGAACTTGAAGGACTTTCGGATACATTGCTTGGCGCACGTACTCCGGCAAAAGTGGCAATGGTGTTTGACTGGGATAACTGGTGGGCAACCGTGCTGTCCGCAGGACCAAGCCGATGCATCAATTATTATGAAGAAATCTATCAGTATTATAAAGCATTGTTGAATCTTCATATTCCGATGGATTTTGTTGGTGTGGATGATGAACTGTCCGGTTATAAAGTTGTGATCGCACCGATGTTATACATGTGTAAAGACGGTTATGATGAAAAAATCCGTGCATATGTCAAAGAAGGAGGTACATTTGTAACTTCCTATTTCAGTGGTTATGTGGAAGATCATGATCTTGTTATTACAGGCGGATACCCGGGCAGACTGCGCGATATCTTAGGCATCTGGGTGGAAGAATCCGATGCCATCCCGGAGGGGAATGTCGGAATGAAACACACTTTTGCATACAAAGATGTCACTTACCCGGCTGAAGTACTCTGTGACCTCTTACACACCGAAGGTGCAGAAACGCTTGCCGTTTATGACAATGATTTTTATGCCGGAATGCCGGTACTGACCTGCAATTCCTTTGGAACAGGAAAAGCCTGCTACGTTGCAACCCGTTCAGACGGAGAGTTTTACCGTACCTTCCTGACGGATATCCTGAAAGATGCCGGTGTCGAGGCTCTCGCTTCAGGCAGCGAAAAAGTAGAAATCACCCTCCGCGAGAACAAAAATGGCAGCTTCTTATTCCTCTTAAATCCAACGGATGAACCACAGGAAGTAACGCTGAAAAAAGCCGGAACCGACCTGCTCGGTAAAGCAGATTACCAGGCAGGAGAAAATATTGTGCTTGAACCTAAAGCAGTTGCGATCATCCAGAGTTTCGCACCAAATACAGAACAATGAAAAGGGACACATGTTATGGAACAGCAGAAAGAACAACAACTTCTTGAAACCGTAGACCGCATCATTGCAGAAGGACCGTATCAACCCACCTGGTCCTCCCTGATGCAGGCAAACACCCCGGACTGGTTTAAACAAAACCATTTTGGAATCTTCATCCACTGGGGTGTTTACAGCGTTCCTGCAAACTCTAATGAATGGTATCCGAGGAACATGTATATCGAAGGAATGCCTGCATATGAACACCATGTAAAAACTTACGGAAGCCAGAAAAATTTTGGTTACAAAGATTTTATTCCAATGTTTCGTGCTGAAAAATTTAACCCTGCAGAATGGGTAAAATTATTTAAAGAGGCTGGTGCCGGTTATGTATTTCCGGTTGCGGAACATCATGATGGATTTCAGATGTACAAAAGCGGACTGTCCCACTGGAATGCCGCAGAGATGGGACCAAAGAGGGATGTGCTTGGGGAACTGAAAGAAGAGATTGAAAAACAGGGTATGATGTTTTGTGCATCTTCCCACCGTGCAGAACACTGGTTTTTCTTAGGGCATGGAAAAGAATTTGACAGTGATATCAGAGAACCTCTGCAAAAAGGAGATCTGTACTGGCCGTCTATGCCGGAACCGGATGCGGAAGATCTTTATGGAGAACCATATCCGACGGAAGAATTTTTAAATGACTGGTTAGCACGCACCGCAGAACTGATCTTAAATTATCAACCATCGCTGCTTTATTTTGACTGGTGGGTACAGCATCAGGCATTTAAGCCATATTTAAAGAAAATTGCAGCATTTTATTATAACTGTGGCGTAAAATGGGGCAAAGATGTAAAAATCTGTTATAAACATGATGCAATGATGTTTGGCAGCGGTATTGTAGAAGTAGAACGAGGTGGTTTTGCGGAGGCAAAGCCGTATGAATGGCAGACAGATACGGCGGTAGCAAGAAATTCCTGGTGCTATACAGATACGTTAGATTATAAGAGCAGCAATGAGATCATCTGTACGCTTGTTGATGTGGTCAGCAAAAACGGAAATCTTTTACTGAATATCGGTCCAAAAGCGGATGGAACCATACCGGATGGCGACCGTGCGATTTTAGAAGACCTTGCAGGATGGATGAAAGTAAACAGTGAAGCCATCACGGGGGCAAAGGTATGGAGAAAATCCATGGAAGGACCTACTGTAACGGCAGAAGGGCAGTTTCAGGATCAGAAAGAACTGAAATTTACAGACAGAGATTATCGTTTTACGATTAATCATGGAAATATTTACGCGATTGCGTTACAATGTCCTAAAGATGGTGTTTTCTGTATCCATTCACTTGCAGACAGCAGTGACCAGAATGTACCGGAGTTTCATGGCATCATTGATTCGGTGGACATTTTAGGATATGACGGTAAGCTGCAGTGGTCTGTTGACGGGGAGGGACTTCATGTCACAGCACCCGGAATAAACAGCAGATTTCCGGTTATAGTACGTGTTTGCCCGGAATAAATAGTGGGAAATGCCGGTCTGACTGAAAGACAAACGAAAGGTGTAGAAATATGAGTTTGTTTGCCCGGATAAAAACGTTTATAGGTAACTTAAGACTGCGGGAGAGAATGCTCTTTATATATATTGCCGGAGGAATTCTGCCGATCTTGTTATTGGATATTTATACTTATCAGAATACAAGAACGGTACTGATCCAGAAAGCAAAGGAAAGCGAGATGGATGGACTGAATATGATCGCAGATTCCATGAGCGAAAGTATGTCCGTCATCTCTGATATTTCCAAACAGATGTACTTTGATGAAAAGATCGAGCATATCGCATTTCATCAATATGAAAATTATTCAGAGATTCTTGCAGATTACAGAGACTATGATACCATTTCTGATTATCTGAAATATTATTATCATGAAATTTCAAGTATCACATTGTATCTTAATAATGATACAATTTCCAATAATGAATATTTTGTACATGTAGACCAGGAGATCGCAGAGAAACCATGGTACCAGAATACATTAGATCTGGATGGAAAGCCTTACTGGTCTTATTCGTATGATTCGCTCAAACGCAAAGATTCCCTTCGGATGTCAAGACTTTTATATACAAAGGATATGGAGCCGGTCGGTGTACTTGCGATAACCATGCAGTATAAGCGTACAGAACTGCCGGTGCAGGAGCGGACACAGGATACTTATTTAGTGTATGATGATACTGTGGTTTTACATCGCAATGAAAATAACCGTGATACAGATGAGATGATTCTGTTATTAAAGCAGATCAAAGATGATACTTATTCCGGAAAAGTACGTTTTCAGGGCGAAGATACCTGTCTTTTATCGACAGTGCGGGTAAAACCGGATTACTCTGATGATTATTATACGTTAGTAAGTGTATGTCCGTATGAGGAGATTGCCGGATCAGCAGCACGCAGTGCGTTGGGAAGTCTTGTGCCGCAGCTTGTATGTGTGGCATTTGGACTTGGAATCATTTTAGCATTTTCCAATCAGTTCAGTGCAAGGGTAAATACGTTCCGTCTCCAGATGCACAAGGCGGCAACCGGAGATTTTAATATTACAGAAGATATCGGCGGTGAGGATGAAATCACAGATCTTTATCGTGATCTGAAGGTTATGATCGATTCTATCCAGGAACTGATGAATAATGTGATCAAGGAGCGTGTGCAGAAAGAACAGGTCAATGCAAGGCAGAAAGAAGTGGAATTTAAGATGCTTGCAAGCCAGATTAATCCGCATTTTTTGTATAATACGTTGGAGACGATCCGCATGCAGGCAAGGATTCACAATCAGCCGGATATCGAAGAATTAGCAAAAATGCTTGCAAAGATCATGCGGAGAAATATTCAGGTAAGCAATACATTACAGCCGTTAAAATCAGAATTGAAGTTAGTCGAGTATTATCTGAAAATACAGGATTACCGTTTCCATGACAGGATTCATTACAGTATTGAGACGGAGGGAGATATCAGTTCACTGAAGGTTATGCCGCTATTGATCCAGCCCTTTGTGGAAAATGCATTTGTGCATGGACTTGAGGCAAAGGAAAGCGGGGGAGAAATCGTGATCAGGGTTGAAGTGAGATCCCATCTGTGGATTACAGTATCAGATAATGGATGCGGAATGTCCATGGAAAAACTAGACGAAGTGCGTAAGGCGTTGAATGATTTTGACAATCTTGACCGGACGCATATCGGAATCTGTAATGTCAATCAGAGAATTAAACTTCAGTATGGGGAGAATTACGGAGTAGAATTTGAGAGTAAGACAGGAGCAGGAACGAAAGTCAGTATCAAACTTCCGGTTCTGACGTCGGAAATTGAGTAATGAAATATTACATTCTGAAAATGAGAAAATAATTTAAAGGGGCAGGATATATGGGAAGGAGTTTTTTATACAAAGGTATAGGTAAAACTTTTGTATGTAAATATTTTGCATGCAATAGAACAGTGTGCAGCAGGATCGTAAGTGGTCTTATCACAGGCAGTCTGCTGATGGGGTTATATGGCTGTGGGGCCACAGAAAATACAACTGTTTCAGACACACAAAAGCAGGAGAGCAGTCAGGAAGATTTAGAACCGGTTACATTTACATTTTATAATGCGGACGGGATGGAGGACACATGGACAGATCCTGTCGCACAGAAAATAACAGAAAAGACAGGTGTTACGCTAAAGATGGATTACCCTGCGGATGCCAGTGATAACCGTATTGCGCTGATGGTTGCAACCGGGGAATATCCGGATCTTGTGTTTGCAAAAGGGGATGCTCCGACATTGATCCAGAATGATGCATTGATTGATATGTCAGATCTGATCGATGAGTATGGTCCTAATATTAAAAAATTGTATGGAGATGAGTACGAAAATCTGCGTTATTCCAGTGATGATCCATCTATTTACCAGTTATGCAGTGACAAGGTGCAGGAAGAAATATTGGAAACATCAGGGACAGCCCAGCTCCAGTGGGCGGTATTGCAGGAAAACGGGTATCAGATACCATATACATTAGATGAATATACACAGATGATCCGTGACTATATGGTAAAATATCCCACTATTAATGAAAAACCGACCATCGGTATTTCCATTGCATGTTCTGACTGGCACTGGTATACGATGTTGTCTAATCCGTCCGGGTTTATCGCAAATGGTTCGCCGGATAATGGTCAGTGGATCGTGGATGAGGACAAGGAAGAAGTATATTATAAGCATGCAGCGGATGGACAGAAAGAATATTATGAATGGCTGAACGAAATATATAATGAAGGAATTTTAGATCCGGAATTTGCCACACAGACACACGAAGATTATATTATGAAGATTGCAGACGGCAGGGTGCTTGGACTGCTGGATAAAGACTGGGATTATGCAAATGCGGAGGTATCTTTAAGATCGGAAGGACAGGACGAGCGGACTTATGCGGGACTTCCGGTTACGATTGATGAATCTGTAAAATGCCCGTCTTTAAAGCAGAGAAGTCTGGCAGTCGGCTGGGGAATCGGTATTACGAAAAGCTGTAAAGATCCTGTACGGGCGGTCAAATTTCTGGACTGGATATGCAGTGATGAGGGACAGATCCTTCTGAACTGGGGAATCGAAGGAGTTAACTACTATTATGATGAAAATGGAAAACGCTGTATTACGGAGGAAGACCTTGAGGTATCGAAAAGTGATACGAATTATTCGGAGCGCACAGGAGTTGGCTTCCGTGTATATCCGTTTCCAAGTTATGGAAATGAGGCAGTTGATTCTACCGGCAATTCATACAGCAAGAGTTCAAGAAATGTGATAAAGGAAAGTTATGATGAGATGGAAAAAGAGGCATTAAAAGCATGGAATGCAGATATGCTGATCGATATTTTCCCACAGAAAGAAGAATTTGAAAAAGAAAATTATTCACCGCTCTGGTCTTTGACACTGCCGGATGAGCTGAATCAGATATTAAGTAATCTGAATGACATAGCATGGAAAGGACTGATCGACTGCATTGTCTGCAAACCGGAGGATTTTGATGCAAAATGGGATGAGATGCAGCAAAAATTAAAAGCTGTCGGTCTAAAAAAAGCAGATCAGGAAATGACCGCGTTACTGCGGGATGAGATCAGCCGCCGAGAGTAGATGGGTAAATGCGAAAGAGTCGCAAGCACCTCTTTGTTCTAAAAAGAAAATACAGGGATAGGAAAGAGAAATAAATTTATGGCAAAAAGAATCATGATTCAGGGAACAATGTCAAATGCTGGGAAAAGCCTGCTTGTAGCAGGTTTATGCCGTATTTTTAAGCAGGACGGTTACCGTGTGGCACCATTCAAATCCCAAAATATGGCACTCAACTCTTATATTACCGAAGAGGGACTTGAGATGGGGCGTGCGCAGGTCATGCAGGCAGAGGCAGCAGGGATAAAACCGCAGGTCTGCATGAATCCGATTCTTTTAAAACCAACGAATGATACAGGCTCCCAGGTGATCGTAAACGGCGAAGTGCTTAAAAATATGAAGGCACGGGATTATTTTGCGTATAAAAAGAAACTGATCCCGGATATTTTAAAAGCATATCAGACGTTAGAGCAGCAGGCTGATATCATAGTGGTCGAAGGAGCCGGCAGTCCGGCAGAGATCAATCTCAAAGAAAACGATATTGTAAACATGGGGCTTGCAGAGTTATTAGACGCACCGGTACTGCTCGTCGGGGATATTGACCGTGGGGGTGTATTTGCACAGCTGATCGGTACATTAGTTTTGTTAGAAGAAAAAGAACGGGAACGCATTAAAGGACTTATCATCAATAAGTTCCGCGGGGATGTGTCGATCTTAGATCCTGGTATACAGATGTTAGAGGAAAAAGGCGGGATTCCGGTTACCGGAGTCGTGCCTTATATGCATTTAGTACTTGAAGATGAGGACAGTCTGTCAGACCGGTTTACGGATCACGAGGAAAAGGCAGTTGATATTGCAGTTATCCGTTTTCCGCGTATTTCCAATTTTACGGATTTCATGGTATTTGAATCGATCGAAGGTGTTTCTGTCCGCTATATAGATACACCGGAAAAGCTGCATCAGCCTGACATGATCATTCTGCCGGGCAGCAAAAATACGATGGGTGATTTAAAATGGATGCGTCAGAATGGTCTGGAAGCTGCCATAAAAAAGCATGCGAAAAATCAGGATGCCGTGATCTTTGGAATCTGCGGCGGCTACCAGATGTTAGGAGAGTGTATTGCAGATCCTTATGGTGTTGAGGAGGGCGGTATGCTGCGCGGCATGGAACTTTTGCCGATGGTAACAGAGATGGAACAGGAAAAGACGAGAACACAGGTGGACGGGGAATTTGAAAAACTTTCCGGTGTGCTGTCTGTACTGTCCGGCATGAAGCTGACGGGGTATGAGATTCATATGGGAGCGAGCAGCAGAACGGATTTTACGGAAAATGAGATGGATATGGCTGCTGCAGATCCGTGTCAGAGAGCGAGAGCTGAAATTCTGCAGAAATCACAAAAACAGCAGGAAATGCAAAGCCGGAAAACCAAATTGCGGAGATATCACAATGAAAATCTGTGCTATATTACAGATCAGAATGGAATGAAAAAGACAGATGGAATATGCAAAGGAAACATCTATGGTACGTATGTCCACGGTGTATTCGATGCAGACGGTATCGCCGCAAAGATCGTGGAAGCACTGGCAGCAAAAAAAGGAATTTCCATGGAGACAGCAACACTGCAGAGTTATCAGGAATTTAAGGAAACGCAGTATGATAAACTTGCTGATACACTGCGGGAATATTTGGATATGGATGCGGTGTATCAGATGATGGGAATGGAACGGTAAATTATCTGACAGAGGAAATTTGTTTGTTGCTGAATACAGGAAACTGTCCTATAATAAACGATAGCAGAAATAAATAAAAATGCTGGTTTGCGGGTGACATGAGTTTCCTCGTATAGGGTGGTTCCGGGGGTTTTCGATTGGCAAATTGCATCAAGCCGGGACTGTTTTGTTCCGTTGTCCGAAAATAAGAAAGTCTAAGTATGCCTGCTTCAGGTTGAGGCGGAGTGACGTGTGCGTCCTAAATGTGCCGTCCGGGCACATTAGGACTTGTGCTGCCGTCCATGGCAGCACAACACTGTATTGTGAACAGGCATACAAAGACTTTCTAATTTTCTCCCAAAGTCACAAAAGCAATCCCGGCTTGATGCGATTTGCCAGCCGTAAGGCTGTGAACCACCCTTCGTTGGGAAACTCATTTTACAACCTTGGGGGTGCGTAAATTTTTAGTGTTTTGTGTCTGAATCTGATTAAAAAAAGATTTCCAAATAACTATATTCAATGGTTTATTATTTGTTTGACAACACTGGCAAAAACCTCGATATATACCACTCTGCCCATATTTATTGCCATACACATTTGAAAAAATATTCTGCGTTATTAATCTGGCAATTTACGAAAAATTTCATGTAATACAATGCAGCAGCTGAAAATTTTGGAAAGTCATCAGGCTAAATATTAATGATACAGCACATTAGAATTTTAAGCATATTTTTATTCGTGCGAATATCAAAAATCCACACCCGCGCCCACAATTCTGAGATGAACCGCCCACCCAAATGGTGTTCACAACCTGGAGGCTGGCATCTTGCGCAAAGCCGGAGCTAATTTTGTGACTTTGGGAGAAAATTAGAAAATCTTGGTGTGCCTGTCTATACATAGTGATGTTCTGCCACGGATGGCAGAACAAGGCAGCATCGAGTCATGGATGACTCGTTGTTGCCGGTCACGTCACTCCGAGAAAATCTAATTCAGGCATACCTAGACTTTTCTTATTTTCGTACAACGGAACAAAAATTACTCCGGCTTTGCGCAAGATGCCACTCACAATCCTACGATACACCATTTGGGGAGATGATTTATTTCATAAACAAACCAGCATTTGTTGGGAGCTTATAAAAATATAGATATTATAGAAATGGACAAAAAATACATGACAAACCAGCAGCTTAAGCAAATCAAAATCAGAAAACCAGATGAGAACATACGGAAAAAAGTGCAGGAAAACTGGGATTCCCTGGCGAAACCATTAGACGGTCTGGGAATTTTTGAAAAGATATTTACGCAGATCGGTGCAGTGACGGGCGATGAGAGTGTTCCGATACAGAAAAAGGCAGTTATCGTGATGTGTGCAGACAATGGAATCGTCGAGGAGGGCATCAGCCAGTCCGGACAGGAGGTCACGTATCAGGTTGCAGAATCCATGGGAAAAAGAAAAAGTTCTGTCTGTCTTATGGCAGCACAGGTGAATGCCGAGGTGATACCAATCGATATTGGTATCGCAGCAGAAAAAACACCGGAGGGTGTCTGGAACAAAAAAGTATGCCCTGGTACCAAAAACTTCTTAAAACAGCCTGCGATGACAGAGCAGGAAGCACTAGCTGCGATTGAAGCAGGGATTAAAAGCGTCAAAAAATGTAAAGAAGATGGCGTGATGCTGTTTGCAACCGGTGAGATGGGAATTGGAAATACAACAACCAGCAGTGCTGTGGCTGCGGCACTGCTGGACTGTGGGACTGCAGATATTACCGGAAAAGGTGCAGGGTTAAGTGATGAGGGATTACAGCACAAGATAGAAGTCATCAATGCAGCACGGGAAAAATATCAGTTTGATTCCAAAGAGACATTCCGGATTCTGTGTTCGGTTGGAGGACTTGATATTGCCGGCTTATGTGGTGTGTGTATCGGAGGAGCAGTTTATGGTGTTCCTGTTGTGTTAGACGGTGTGATCAGTGCAGTTTCTGCACTTGTGGCAGAACGGCTGGTGCCGGGGGTAAAAGATTTTTTGATCGCCTCCCATAAAAGCAGAGAGCCTGCTGCGGCATTGATCTTACAGGAACTTGGAGTACATCCGGTCATTGATGGTGCGTTAGCACTCGGTGAGGGAACAGGCGCAGTTCTGATGTTTGGACTTCTGGATACGGTACATGCTGTCTATGATAACAGGACAACTTTTTCAGATATCAGGGTGGAAGCATACCGGAGGTTTACGGAAATATGATGATATTGGTAACAGGTGCAAGCGGCAGCGGAAAGTCGGAATATGCGGAAAATCTGGCAGTGAAGCTGGCAGGGAAAAAGAATCAGGATACTGGAAATAAAATCCCGGATGCGGACCACGCATCAGAAATCTGTGATGGATATCTGTCAGCGGAAAGTCATAAGTTGTATTATCTTGCGACGATGCGTGTGTATGGAGAAGAGGGCATGCGCCGGGTGGAGAGGCACAGAAAATTGCGCGCAGGAAAGGGATTTTATACAGTGGAGTGTCCCATAAATGTGGACGAAGCATTTTCAGAAATTCTTATGTGCGTAGGGGATGAATTCGGCAGAAAATCATCTATGCCGGTGGCTTTGCTGGAGTGTATGTCCAATCTTGTCGCAAACGAGATGTTTCCGGAGCCTGGAGATGAGCAGGAGAGAGGCTGTATGGAGGAAGAAAATCCCGCAGAACAAAATGATGTATATATAACAAAGAAACAACAGAAAGAGACAAATAGCTGTGCCCAAAATATAATCCGTCAGATCAGGCATCTGAGAGATCAGACCGCTCATTTAGTGGTCGTAACCAACCAGATTTTTGAGGACGGAATCACTTATGAGCCGGGGACGACGGAATATATCAGAAATCTTGGGCAGATCAATCAGTTGCTGGCAGAAATGGCAGATTCAGTTGTTGAGGTTGTTGCGGGAATCCCGCTTCTTGTAAAATAACCCGGAAATGGAGACGATTATGACAACAGCATTAAAAGCATTTATCATTGCATTTTCCATGTATTCGCAGATCCCAATGCCGCAGTTTACCTGGCAGGAAAAAGAAATGAAATATGCATTTTGTTTTTTTCCATGGGTGGGAGCAGCGATCGGTGGAATCACGATGTTCTGGTGGTGGTTCTGCGGAAAGTTTTCGGTTGGAAATATGGCATTTGCCATGATAGGTGCAGCAATCCCGCTTGCAGTTACCGGTGGATTTCATGTGGATGGTTTTATGGATACGATGGACGCATTCCATTCCTATCAGCCGAGAGAGCGGAAACTTGAGATCTTAAAAGATTCCCACATAGGTGCTTTTTCCGTGATCTGTCTGGTGCTTTATGAACTGATTTATATCGGAGCTTATTCAGAAATAAATGCTGTGCGGCAGATAGAAATTGCAGCAGTCGGATTCTTTTTATCGAGATGTCTAAGCGGTATAGCAGCAGTGACCTTTCCAGGCGCTAAAAAAGAGGGACTTTTATATATGTTTACGAGCAGGGCACATGAACGGACAGTAAAGGCAGCACTTTTTTTGCAGACACTGTCGGCAGCAGTGTTGATGCTATATATAGACGGCATTACCGGTGCAGCCGTTTTAGTGGGTGCCGGCATTACTTTTTGGTATTATTATAAAAAATGCAAAAAGGAACTCGGCGGTATTACCGGGGATACCGAAGGGTATTTTGTGACAGTGTGCGAGGGTGTGATCGTTTTGGCTGCTGCGGTATGTAAAATTGTATTAATTTAAAAAATACGTTTGATTTTGCTATACTAAGAGCATATAAATCCAGAGGTGTAGCGTGGAACTTAGAGTATTAAATTTTTTTTAATGGTTGCCAGAGAAGAAAATATTACAAAAGCAGCACAACTGCTTCATGTAACGCAGTCGACACTTTCCCGTCAGCTCATGCAGTTGGAAGAGGAATTGGGAGTGCGGCTTTTTCACATAGGAAAACATAGCGTAACCTTGACAGAAGATGGCATGTTACTTCGCAGGCGGGCACAGGAGATTGCAGCATTATCAGAGAAAACGATTTCAGAATTGAAAAATAAAGGTGATATGCTTTCAGGGGAGATATTTATTGGGTGCGGCGAAACGAGAAGTATGGAGATTTTGTCCGAAAATATCAGAAATTTTCGAGAAATCTATCCTCTGGTACAGTTTCATATATACAGTGCCACAGCGGATGACATTAAAGAGTGTATAGAGAAAGGATTGCTCGATATTGGACTTTTAACAGAGCCTGTTGATATATCAAAGTATGAATTTATTCGTATGCTGGGCAAAGAAAGATGGGGCGTGTTAGTAAATCCGGATTCTCCGTTGTATGTAAAAGAAAGTGTATCACCTGCTGACTTATCAGGTATTCCGCTTATCATGGTACAGAGAAATTCTGTAAAAAATGAACTGGCAAACTGGTTTGGCGATATTTATGAACAATTAGATGTGGCAGCTACTTATAATCTTATTCTGAATGCAGCCAGTAAAGGAAGGCGTGGGGACAGCGGTTTGTTTTGATCTTGGGATGATGTATGGAGAGTTACGATTCATTCCGTTTACCCCACAACTGGAAACGGGCTCAGTTCTGGTATGGAAGAAAAATCAGGCGCATGCTGACACACTGCGGTTATTTTTACAGTTTGTTAAAAATGCCTTATAAGCATTGCTCACAATTTATAATGGGTATTAGACATAACATATATATGAAAGTAAAATGAAGGTGTTCCGAAAGGAGCATCTTTTTAATTAGCTGTAAACAGCACCACTCGGGCGCGAAAGAGTCGCAGGCGACTCTTTGTTTCGTATAATACTCCTTAGTCAGGGGGTTATATTAGAAGAAATATGGGACTATGAGAGGATAAGAGGATGACAAAGCAGGAGGCTGCAGATGGCAGCAAAAGGCGTGGAGTCTCCGATTATCGGGGCAACGAAGGTGAAATATATTGATGATGCAGTGGGTGCACTTGATATACATTTAGCGGATGAGGACGTTGCTTATCTGGAAGAAATGTATGTGCCACATCCAGTCATCGGAGCAATTGATAAAAACCCGGAGCAGGGAGTCATATTATTGGATGAGAAAAATAGAAAGTGCACAGGCTGCATGATATTCATTTTGAGCAATAAAGAAAGAAAGGACAAAGACTATGAAGAAAAATATAGGATTGGAAAAGAACTTTTCGAAGCAGATATGTTAGTAATAGTAACTCCTTTATATTATTATGGAATGTCAGCACAAATGAAAACAGTAATTGCTGGTTTGTTTATGAAATAAATCGCTCGTCCAAATGGTGTGTCGCAGGTCTGTGAGTGGCGTCTTGCGCAAAGCCGGAGTAATTTTTGTTCCGTTGTCCGAAAATAAGAAAAGTCTAGGTATGCCTGAATTAGATTTTCGCGGAGTGACGTGAACGGCAACAACGAGTCATCCATGACTCGATGCTGCCTTGTTCTGCCATCCGTGGCAGAACATCACTATGTGTAGACAGGCACACCAAGATTTTCTAATTTTCTCCCAAAGTCACAAAATTAGCTCCGGCTTTGCGCAAGATGCCAGTCTTCAGGTTGTGAACACCATTTGGGTGGGCGGTTCATCTCAAAATCTGGGGGCGTAAGTGCGGATTTTTGATATTCGCACAACTGAAAATATGCTTAAAATCCTAATGTGCTGTATCACTGATATTCAGCCTAATGACTTCCCAGAATTTCCATCTGCTACATTGTATTACATGAATTATTTCGTAAATTGTCAGACCAAATAACACAGAATATTTTTTCAAATGTGTATGGCAATAAACATAGGCATAATGGGATATATTGAGGTTTTCCAGTATTATCAAACCAATAATAATCTATTAAATATAGTTATTTGGAAATATTTTTTAATCTGATTCAGACACAAACACTAAAAATTTACGCACCCCCAAGGTTGTAAAATGAGTTTCCCGGCTAAGGGTGGATCACAACTTAGTGGCTGGCAAATCGCATCAAGCCGGGATTCGTTTTGTGACTTTGGGAGAAAATTAGGCAATCTTAGTCTGCCTGTTCGTAACACAGTGTTGTGCTGCCACGGACGGCAGCACAAGTCTTAATGCCCCCGGACGGGGCGTTTAAGACGCACACGTCACTCCGAGAAACATTAAATCAGGCTGACTTAGACTTGCCTTATTTTCGTACAACGGAACAAAACAGTCCCGGCTTGATGCAATTTGCCAATCAAAAGCCTGTGAGACCACCCTTAGCCGGGGAACTCATGTCACCCGCAAACCAGCATTTATCGGGGCGTTTGTTTAATAAAAGAAAGCACTTGTAATTGAAAGTATACTATGATACACTTGTCGACAAGGAAGTTCATTTCCGATGAGGTTGTCAGATATAAATCTATACCGCCTGAAGAGGCGATCCACGGGCATCAATCTGCCGGTAATCCTGTAAATAAAAATAAGTGCTGTTGGGGAAAATGTGTTTTGCAGGCAGCCATAAACCTGTCGTAGAGCGTGTGGGGGAATACAGACAATTTTATGGTTGACATTTCAGAAAAAATATAATACTATTAGAACAGAAAAACGAACATAAGTTCGCACGGAGGAAAGAAATGGCAAAGGAAGATAAATATAAAGAGATCAATGCAGTAAAAAATGATAAACTAAAAGCATTAGATGCTGCAATTTCACAGATTGAGAAGCAGTATGGCAAGGGATCTATAATGAAGCTCGGAGATAATTCCGCACATATGAATGTGGAGACGATCCCTACCGGTTCTTTAAGTCTTGATATTGCATTAGGTTTAGGCGGACTCCCGAAGGGAAGAATCATTGAGATCTATGGACCGGAGTCTAGTGGTAAGACGACAGTTGCACTGCATGCGGTTGCAGAGGTACAGAAAAGAGGAGGCATTGCTGGATTCATTGACGCAGAGCATGCCTTAGATCCGGTCTATGCAAAGAATATCGGCGTTGATATTGATAATTTGTACATATCACAGCCGGACTGCGGAGAACAGGCACTTGAGATCACTGAGACCATGGTGCGTTCCGGTGCGGTAGATATTGTGATCGTTGACTCCGTGGCAGCACTTGTTCCAAAGGCAGAGATTGATGGAGATATGGGTGATTCACATGTAGGACTTCAGGCACGACTGATGAGCCAGGCACTTCGTAAGCTGACTTCTGTTATCAGCAAGTCAAACTGTGTGGTTATCTTTATCAACCAGCTACGTGAAAAAGTAGGTGTAATGTTCGGTAACCCAGAGACAACGACCGGTGGACGTGCGTTAAAGTTTTATTCCTCTGTCCGTATGGATGTCAGAAGGATTGAGGCATTAAAGCAGGGCGGGGAGGTTGTTGGAAACCGTACCAGAGTAAAGATCGTTAAGAATAAGGTGGCACCACCATTCCGTGAAGCAGAGTTTGATATCATGTTTGGACAGGGTATTTCAAGAGAAGGTGATATCTTAGACCTTGCGGCAGATAAAGGGGTTGTTAACAAGTCCGGAGCATGGTATGCATATAATGGAGATAAGATTGGCCAAGGACGTGAGAATGCAAAGCAGTATCTGAAAGATAACCCACTGATCTGTGAGGAGATTGAGGCAAAAGTCAGAGAGATGTTAAAGGTTGACGGAACCGAAGAATCTGAAGAAGCAAAGGAAAACGAGACTGAGGCACAGAGTATAAAGGCTGCTGAAGCGATTGTAAAAAAAGCTGAGGCGATCGAGAAGGCTGCGTCATCAGAAGCGGAGGAATAAAAGATGCAGGAGTTACTTGTCACTGAAGTAATTCCCCGGGAAAAAGGAAGGACTTCCATTCGTTTTGACAACGGGATGGAAGTCCTTTTATATAAAGGTGAGGTAAGAAAATTAGGTTTACAGGAGCAAACTGTCATATCCCGGGAAAAATATGATGAGATCATTTATGAAATACTTGGAACAAGGGCAAAGAAACGCGCAATGTTTCTGTTGGAACGAATGGACAGGACAGAGCATCAGCTGAGAGATAAACTGATGCAGAATGGATATCCTGCTGTCTGTGTGGATCTTGCAATAGATTATGTAAAAAAATATCATTATATTGATGATCTGCGTTATGCAACAAATTATATTTCATATCAGCAGAAGAGGAAGAGCCGTCAGAAATTAAAAATAGATCTTTTAACAAAAGGAATTGACAAAAACGTGATAGAACAGGCGCTGGATGAAGCGTTTGACAGTGATGAACAGATAAAGATCCGTCAGCTTTTAGAGAAGAAGCATTATGATCCAAAGGAATGTGATCGCAAAGAAAAGCAAAAAACATACCAGTATCTGATGCGTCGTGGATTTAAGGGCAGCGATATTTTACATGTTATGAAGATCTGGGACGGATACGAGGAATAAGAATGCAGTAAAACCTGGATTTTTGGTACAATATGTTGTATTGGAGCAAAATAAAAATGCAATATTATGCACATTGAACAGTTATCTACTTGACATAAATATTAAAATAGAATAAAATTTATATGTTGTAATTATGACAGATAACAATCCATGTTTTAATGTTATATGTACAATGAAAATTTAATAAAGGAGGTGCTCCTGTGGGAAGTGTGATTATCGCTGTTGTGATCACTCTACTGGTTACCGCGGTCGTTGTATATTTCGTTACAACTGCTTACTATAAAAAAGTAACAGAGGCTAAGATCGGAAATGCAGATGAAAAAGCGCGTGAGATCATTGATGAAGCGGTAAAGACGGCAGAGACCAAGAAGCGTGAAGCAATGCTTGAAGCGAAGGAAGAATCCATCCGTGTCAAGAATGACTTAGACAAGGAGGTAAAAGAGCGGAGAGCAGAGATCGGACGCAGTGAACGACGCATTGTTCAGAAAGAGGAAAATCTGGACAAAAAGTTAGAAGCGATCGAAAAACGTGAGGCGGGATTTGCAGCCAAGGAAGAAGAGATCAACAGACAGAAAGCGCAGGTCGCAAAGCTCAATGAAGAGCGTGTGAAAGAACTGGAAAGGATCTCCGGTTTAACCTCCGAACAGGCAAAGGATTATCTCTTAAAGACTGTTGAAGAAGACGTTAAAATTGATACTGCAAAATTGATCAAAGAAATGGAACACAAGGCAAAGGAAGAAGCTGATAAGAAGGCAAAAGAGTATGTAGTCACTGCAATTCAGAAGTGTGCTGCAGATCATGTTGCCGAGACGACGATTTCTGTTGTTCAGCTTCCAAATGACGAAATGAAAGGAAGAATCATCGGACGTGAGGGACGTAATATCCGTACCTTAGAAACGTTGACAGGTGTTGACCTGATCATTGATGATACTCCTGAGGCGGTAATTTTATCAGGTTTTGATCCGATTCGTCGAGAAGTTGCCAGAATTGCTTTGGAAAAACTGATTGTGGATGGACGTATTCATCCGGCAAGAATCGAAGAAATGGTTGAGAAGGCTCAGAAAGAAGTCGAGACAATGATTCGTGAGGAAGGTGAGGCGGCAACTTTAGAGGTTGGTGTTCATGGAATTCATCCAGAACTTGTACGTCTTTTAGGACGAATGAAATTCCGGACGAGCTACGGACAAAATGCTCTCAAACATTCTATTGAAGTAGCACAGCTTTCCGGATTACTTGCTGCTGAGATTGGTGTAGATGTAAGAACTGCAAAACGGGCAGGATTATTGCATGATATCGGTAAATCTGTAGACCATGATATGGAAGGTTCCCATATTCAGATCGGTGTGGATTTATGTAGAAAATACAAGGAATCACCAATTATCATCAATGCGGTAGAAGCGCATCATGGTGATGTAGAACCGGAGTCATTAATTGCATGTATCATTCAGGCTGCAGATACGATCAGTGCAGCAAGACCAGGTGCCAGAAGAGAGACACTTGAAACATATTCAAACAGACTGAAACAGTTAGAAGATATTTCTAACGGATTTAAGGGTGTAGAAAAATCCTTTGCTATTCAGGCGGGCAGGGAGATTCGAATCATGGTTGTTCCGGAACAGATCAGCGATGCCGATATGGTATTGCTTGCACGTGATATTTCAAAACAGATCGAGGCTGAATTGGAATATCCGGGACAGATTAAGGTAAATGTTATTCGAGAATCAAGAGTAACGGATTATGCGAAATGATTCGTGACAATAGTTTTGCTCGCGAAGCGTGCAGGCCATTGTTCATGATAATAGAATGTTTACAGAACGTGCATTTTATTATTGGAAAAAATAAAGAGACTGTCGTACCAGAGTCAGAAATGACCGGTACGGCAGTTTTTTGATTCATAGGAAATCTCACGTCCTATGAATCAAAAAAACTCCGGGCAGGATTCTTTCTTGTATATATGGAAATTGCAATCCATAATTCCATATCCATGAAGATAAAATCCTAAAAAAATAGTGCCAGAATGTAAAATATATGTTAAAATACATCTGAAAAAGAGCGAAAGAAAGGTGGTGTGGCAAATGCAGAGTGTGAAAAAACATAAGTGGATTTTATTCCTTCTGATCGGATTTATGATCATATCTTTCTTTCAGTTTTTACCACAGACAGACACACTGCATTTGGAAAAGACATCACAGAGTTTAAAGCTGGCTGCAGATATACTGCCTGATGGCGGAATAGAGCAATATCAGACAGACTGGCTGATGGAGCCGGGGATAGCGGAACATCAGGCGTGTAACGTTCCTGAAAATATACCGGCATCCGCATTTGCGCGAACAACGCAGAGCGATGCCGTTCTTGGAGAACAGGGACAGAGCAGGTTTCAGATTTTACGTTTTCTTGTAGAAGTATACGTACTTATTGTGATACCGGCTGTTATTTTGCATATGGCATTGAAGCGTTTTGGCAGCCATATGATCATGCTGTGGCAGAATATCAAATATATCCATCTGGTAGATGGAAAGAAGGCAAAACATTTTCCTGTAATCAAATAAAAATATATTACAGGAGGCGTTTTAACGTGAATGAAAACAGAATAAGTGACAGAGCAAAAATATTACTGATTGATGAAGATGCGAGTATTTCCTATTTGATCCGCAGGGCAATGGAAAAAGAAAATTATAAGATATATACTGCGGGAAAAGGAAAACAGGGGATGGAGATGAGTACCGGTATCTGCCCGGATCTGATCCTGATGGATAATAAATTTTCTGATATGGAGGGACTGGCGTTAATTCAATGGTTTAGGGAGTGGACGGATGCTCCGATTATTGTTTTATCGGAACAGAACAGCTATCTTGATAAAGTAGAGGCATTATATGCCGGAGCAGATGATTATATGGTAAAGCCGTTTCATGAAAAGGAACTGGCAGCACGGATTTTTTCGGCATTGAGAAGAAGAATTTCGACAGGTGCACATACATACTATGAGGCAGGAAATCTTAAAGTTGATTTCACAAAAAGACAAGTTCTGCTTGGAGGTATGGAAATTCATTTTTCGCCAGTGGAGTATCGGATCATAGAAAGTCTTGCGTTAAATGCTGGCACGGTTGTAACATACCAGATGCTTTTGGAAAAAATATGGGGACCGTATGCAGAGCAGAACAGCAGGATACTTCGTGTTAATATGACAAATATCCGAAAAAAAATCGAAAGATCTCCATTGGAACCGGAGTATATAACAACGATCCCGAGGGTAGGATACCGGATGTTAGAGAGCCAGACGAGTGTAAATGGCATGCAGATGATGGCATAACAGAAAAAGAAGGTTGAAAAAAACAGACTGCACACAGATATGTGCGGTCTGTTTTTTATGTAATAGGAAAATTCGTTGAAATTACCTATTACATAAAAAACCCTCCGGGCAGGATTGTTTCTTGGATAATATAATGTCATTCTATTATTTGGATGTACGATATTTTTTCGACTGACAGTAGGAATCATAAATTCCGTAAACAAAACCTCCGATCATAATGCCAATACCGATAATAGAAAAAATAATTTCAGCAATTGTCATAGCTGGTTTCCTCCCTGTAGATAAGATGTTATCAGTATAACAGTATTCGTTATATGGAGGAGATATTTGCGCATTCTTTAATCCTTTTTGAAAAGAGAATGGGAAAGTTTTAACACTTTATTTATCTGATGTCAGGATATAAAAAACTGATGGAAAATAGACGAAGCGGGTGGTAAAATAACAGCAGAAAGAATAAGAACAAAAGAAGACAGGATTTGTGGAGGAATATCATTATGGATAAACAGGTCAAGAGAATAAAAAGAGAACTGGTGAAAAATGGAGCAATTCTGGATATATATACGGATACCATGCAGCTTCCGGACGGAAAACTTGAGGAATGGGATTTTATCTCGCACAGAAAAGGTGCAGCAGCAGTTGTACCGGTGAGAGAAGATGGAAAGATTCTGATGGTACGTCAATACCGGAATGCGATCGACCGAATGACACTTGAGATACCGGCAGGATCGAGAGATAGTGTCACAGAAGACACAAAAGTATGTGCAGCAAGGGAATTAGAGGAGGAGACAGGATATCGCAGTGATGATCTCACGCGTCTTTTATCCCTTAAGACCACAGTAGCATTTTGCAATGAGTTCATTGATGTGTATCTGGCACGCAATTTAAAACCGGGTCATCAGCATTTAGATGAGGGAGAGTTTATAGATGTTGAGGCATATGAGATAGATGAATTGTGTCAGATGATCTATGATGGAAAATTGCAGGATGCGAAAACAGTTTCTGCACTTCTTGCATACAAAAATCTTCTGAATCAGGAGAAAAACGCATAAACTAAAGAAAAAGGATGTGCGGTGTGCATGAAAAAAGAAGGATTCCTGTTTTTTGCGGTGTTTTTTGCGGGTGTTTTTCTTGCAAACCTGTTAAAGTACAAAGAGGGGAATCTTTGCCGGATATTAAACATATGGATTTTAGAACAGTTTGCATATAGCAGTATTTCGCTGGAAAGACTATTCTGGCAGTTGTTTTGGAAAAGGGGAAAGTTTGCTTTTTTCTCTTTTTTGCTTGGAGAATGGTGTGGATACGTGGTGGCATCAACAGCATGTTTGTGCCTGCTGACAGGAACTTTTGGGTTTTTCCTTACAATGGCGATTGCAGATCTTGGAATCCGGGGTGTTGCATTTGCGTTCGTCAGTGTTTTCCCGCATGCATTTTTATATGTGGCAGCGGTGCTATGGTGCAGGTTCTGTGGAAAAAACAAAATGCAGTATCGGTCATTTAACTGTGATCTGAAAAGCCGCATGAAAAAAATATTTGAATCTGTCTCGTTTTATGGAGTAGCAGTTGCACTGATGGTTGGCGGTGTTTTTGCGGAAACTTATATCAATAATCCGATCCTTAAGATGCTTGTAAAAAATTTTTGAAAAGATTGCTTTTTAGTTTGCTTGTTATTATAATGAAAAAATACACAGGATAAAAAGAAAGTCAGGAAAAAACATGACACGTGACATTATGGATTTTATAGAATATATTCACAATGAAAAACAGACATCGAAGAATACAGAGGTTTCTTATGAGCGTGATCTTCGTAAACTGAATGAATATCTGGCAGGGCAGAATATATGTGATGCAGCTGCTGTTACAGAGACAAATCTGAATGCATATGTTATGTTTTTAGAGCGCGAGGGACGGAAACCAGCGACTGTTTCGAGAAGTATAGCATCAATGAAGGCTTTTTTTCATTTCCTTGAGCGGGAGCGGAGAATTGAAGCAGATCCGGCATGGAGGTTGAAAGCACCTAAGATTGAAAAAACAATGCCACGCATTCTGACCACAGAAGAGGTGACACTCTTACTGGAGCAGCCATCCGGCAATACTCCGAAGAAACTGCGGGATAAAGCAATGTTGGAACTGCTTTATGCAACAGGGATACGCGTGTCGGAGCTGATATCACTGAAGATTTCGGATCTGAATCTTCAGATGGAGTATGTGATCTGTACGGACACCCACAAAGAACGTATTATTCCCTTTGGAAATGTTGCAAAGGAAACATTAGCAAAATATATACAGGATGGAAGAGAACATCTGATCAGCCAGGAAGACTGTCCGTGGCTGTTTACAAACTGTACCGGTGGTGCCATGAGCCGTCAGGGTTTTTGGAAGCTGATCAAGTTTTATGGGAAAAAGGCGGGGATCGAATCGGAGATCACACCTCATACATTAAGACATTCATTTGCGGCACATATGATCAGCAATGGAGCGGATTTAAAATCTGTCCAGGAGATGTTAGGTCATTCTGATATCTCAACGACACAGATTTATTCGCAGATGGGACAGGGAAGAATAAGAGAGGTATATTTAAAAGCACATCCAAGAGGATAGCAGTTAAAAAAGATGCAGAATATAAAAGAGGAACCCACGGATTTGGAGTTCCTCTTTTTATGTAGTATTTATACTATCAGAAGGTATCAATTAATTGCACATGTCTGCGATCGTATAAATAAGATTTTTGGAATCTTCCCAGCCAAGGCATGGATCTGTGATAGATTTTCCGTAGATATGTTCGCCAATCTTCTGGGAACCTTCCTCAATATAACTTTCGATCATGACACCTTTGACCATTTTTCTGATCTCAGAAGAAACCTGACGGTTGTGCATGACTTCTTTTACAATACGGATCTGTTCTCTGTGTTTTTTGCCGGAGTTGGAATGGTTTACATCCACAACGGCTGCCGAATTTACAAGATCCATTTTCTCATACATGTCGCACAGACGGATCAGATCCTCATAATGATAATTTTGTGTGGAGTTACCGTGTTTGCTGACTGCACCGCGCAGAACAACATGCGTAAGAGGATTACCGCTTGTCTCGACTTCATAGCCACGGTATACAAAATGATGTGGGTGCTGCGCTGCATATACGGAGTTGAGCATAACGGAGAAATCACCACTGGTCGGGTTCTTCATACCTGATGCAACATCAAAACCGCTGACGGTCAGACGATGCTGCTGGTCTTCAACAGAACGTGCACCGATAGCGACATAGGAGAGAAGATCTTCTACATATCCCCAGTTTTCCGGATAAAGCATCTCATCTGCACAGGTTAAACCGCTCTCTTTGATCGCACGGATGTGCATTTTTCGCATGGCGATCAGACCTTCGATCATATCCGGTGCTTTTTCAGGATCTGGCTGGGATGCGATACCTTTGTAGCCTTCACCTGTAGTACGGGGCTTATTTGTATAAACGCGTGGAATGATGATCAGGCGGTCAGCAACATCCTCCTGAATTTTTGTGAGGCGGCTGACATAATCGCAGACTGCGTCTTCCCTGTCAGCAGAACAAGGTCCGATGATAACTAAAAACCGGTCATCTTTTCCTGTGATGACGTCAGAGATCATGGCATCGCGTTCTTTTTTTAACTGTTTTAATTCTTCTGACAGCGGAAAATCATGTTTGATCTCTGCCGGAGAAGGAAGCTGGTTTAAAAATATAAAACTCATAATAAAACTCCATTCTAAGCGCCAAAGTACATGCGCTGTCTCTTGTATTTGATAAAATCAAAAATATATTAAATGATATTGCAGAAGATGTCAAATATTTGCATAACAGAGAAGTGATGGTTATAATGAAAATTATAGCAATGACGTAAGAGGTAATGGGAGGTGTCAGGCATGAAAATAAGAGAAACCGAAGTTGGAACGGGGCGTCCGCTGGTCTGTGTTCCGGTGCTTGAAAAAACAAAAGAGGAAGTTATAAATGAAATAGAATATCTTGCAGAATCCGCTGCAGACATGATCGAATGGCGGCTGGATGCATTTGAACATTTTACGGATTATAATGAAGTGCGGGAGATATTGCAGCAGGCAGCGCCTTTGCTAAAGAAAAAATTGTTTTTATATACATTTCGTACTGCAAAACAGGGTGGAATGGCATCGGTTGACCGGGAAACATTAACAGATCTGCATGATCTTGCGACAGAATCAGAATGTGTGGATCTGATCGATCTGGAATTTTTTGAGGAGGAACACACTGCAAGGCAGATCCGGAAAATTCAGAAAAAAGGGAAGAAAATCGTAGCATCACATCATGACCTGGAAGAAACACCACAGATGGAAGTTATGCGGATGCTGCTGGACCGTATGTGTGAAGGCGGAGCGGATATTGTCAAACTGGTTGTAACTCCCAAAACGCCGGAGGATGTTTTAAGACTTCTTGCGGTCACATCTGAATTTCACTGTGAAAACAAAGAAACTCCGATTATCACTGTGGCAATGGGAAAATTAGGTGAGATCAGCAGAGTAAGCGGGGAGACATTTGGCTCCTGCGTGACGTTTGCATCACATAAAAAGAAAAGTGCACCGGGGCAGTTTGATCTCGAAGAAATGAGACGGACAATTGATATGATGCATCAGGTGTGTGAGTAAAAATAAAAAAAGAATATAAAGAAAATATAAAGAATGGATAAAGTGCAGGGAAGATACTTGACGTAGTATCTTCCCTGTGTTAATATATGCCACTGTAAATAAATAACAAGGAGAATACATAACAATGTTAAATAACGAGGTGAGAAAAACAAAAATGGATGATTTATTTACAAGATTTTTCTCTGCACTGTATCAGTTCCATAAACTGCATATGGGCGATCTTGTGCCGGATATCACCAAAATTGAAGGTATGACGATGTTGGCGATCAGGCATTGCAACGGGGAAATGGGAAAGGAAGAACTGACGGTATCTGAACTGACTGCGAAGTTGAAAGCGAAGGGACCCGCAGTTTCACGTACCTTAAAGACATTAGAGGATAAAGGATATATTGAGCGTGATGTCAATAAGGCGGACAGACGAAATACGTATGTGAAACTGACAGATTCCGGGAAAAAGAAAACAGAGGAGTGCGAGCAGATCATGAGTAATTTTGCACATGCGGTTATTTCAAAAATGGACAGGGATGATATGGAAGGTATGATAGACTGTCTGAACGAACTGTATGAGGCAGCCAAAGAAGAAATTGCAGACCGGAAAATGAGACAAAAAGGAGAGTAGAATATGAGCAAAATATTTAAAAATATGCTCCCATACTGGAAGGGATTGATCATAGTAATCGCGCTGTTGATTGTTCAGGCATGGTGTGATCTGTCACTTCCGGCATATACATCGGATATTATTGATGTCGGTATCCAGAACAAAGGTGTGGAGCATGTACTGCCGGAAGCAGTAACAGAAGATGAATTTACATTAGTACAGCTTTTTATGACAGATGAGGAAAAAGAAAGCTGGGAGAACAGCTACGAACAGGATGGAGAGGTTTACCGTCTGACTGTTACAGATAAAAAACAGTTAGAGGAGCTGGATGATGCACTGCTTTTACCACTCCTGATGAATTATCAGATGTCATCGGTGGATGAGCAGACCTTTAAAGAGAGTGTGGCAAAACAGACCGGAATGGATCAGGCAATGCTTGATAATATGAGCATTGAACAGATCGGGGAGTCCATGGGCGTGCCGCTTACTTCTTTTGAAAAAGAGATAGAGGATGATGATGGAAATACCGTAGCCACAAATTGCGTGGATATGCGCACGATTTTTTCGGCCATGAAAGCATCCGGGGCAATGACAGAAGACCAGATCTTATCTATGCGTGATACCGTTTCCGATACGATTGATACGATGGGAAGCTCCCTGGTAAAATCAATGGGAATTGCTTATGCGGTTAACTGCGATACGCAGGCAGGGTTGGATATTGATAAGATACAGACATCTTACCTCTGGTCAGCCGGAGGAAGAATGGTTGCGATGGCGCTGCTTATGGGGGTTGCAACGGTTCTGGTAGGATTTGTTGGTGCACGTATCGGTGCAGGGATCGGACGTGACCTCAGAGGAAAAATATTCGGACGTGTGGTACGTTTTTCGAATGCGGAGATGGATCGTTTTTCCACGGCATCCCTGATCACAAGAAGTACCAATGATATCCAGCAGATCCAGATGGTTTCTGCCGTGATGATCCGTATGGTTGCATATGCGCCGATCCTTGGTATCGGTGGTGTCTTAAAAATCATCCAGACGGGAGCAGGAATGGGATGGATCATTATTCTTGCAATCCTTGTGATCCTCGGATATGTTATGGTATTGATGGCAGTTACGATGCCTCGTTTTAAACTGATGCAGAAACTTGTGGATAAGATCAATCTGGTATCAAGGGAGATTTTGACAGGACTTTCTGTTATCCGTGCATTCGGCAGGGAGACAGAGGAAGAAAAGCGTTTTGATGATGCGAATAAAGACCTGACAAAAACAATGCTGTTTACGAACCGTGTCATGACATTTATGATGCCTGGAATGATGCTGATCATGAATCTTCTGACCGTAGGTATCGTATGGGTAGGAGCTCATAAGATTGATGCAGGTTCTATGCAGGTTGGATCGATGACAGCATTTATTACGTATGCGATGATGATCGTTATGGCATTTTTGATGCTGACAGCAATGTCTATCATGCTTCCGCGTGCAGCAGTCGCAGCAGAGCGCATCGATGAGGTTATCAATACAGAATCTTCCATAGAGGATGCAAAGACTCCGGAAGAGTTAAAAGAACATAAAGGAGTGATCCGTTTTTCACATGTCAGCTTCCGTTATCCGGGTGCAGAGGCAGATGTACTTGAAGATATTGATTTTACTGCAGAGCCAGGTAAGACAACGGCGATCATCGGAAGTACCGGATGCGGAAAATCTACACTGGTCAATCTGATCCCGCGGCTTTATGATGTTACGGACGGAAGTGTTACACTAGATGGTCAGGATATCCGGAATATCCGCATGGAAGATTTGAGAGAAGAGATTGGTTTTGTACCGCAGAAAGGTGTATTGTTTTCCGGTACGATTGCTTCGAACCTGCGTTTTGGAAAGCGGGATGCTACGGATGAGGAAATCAAAGAAGCAGCAGCAATCGCGCAGGCAACAGATTTTATCGAAGAAAAACAGGAAAAATATGACAGCGATATCGCACAGGGTGGAAGCAATGTCTCCGGAGGACAGAAACAGCGTCTTGCCATTGCACGTGCGATTGCAAAACAGCCAAAGATCTATGTGTTTGACGACAGTTTTTCTGCACTTGATCTAAAGACGGATGCAGCACTTCGAAAGGCACTTGCATCAAAAGTTAAGGACAGTACGGTAATCATTGTGGCACAGAGAATCAGTACGATCCTGCATGCAGAACAGATCCTTGTACTGGATGATGGCAGAATCGTCGGAAAAGGTACACATGAGGAATTGCTGAAAAATTGTGAGACCTATCGGCAGATCGCACGTTCACAGCTTTCTGCAAAAGAACTTGGAATCGAGGAAAGTGAGGTGTCTGTCAATGAGTAATGAAAGAGAAAGAACAGGAATGCAGCGCCGTGGCAGAGGACCGATGGGACATGGCATGCAGCCGGGAGAAAAACCAAAAGATTTAAAAGGTTCTTTAGGAAAACTGTTATCTTATATTGGAAGTTTTAAAGCAGCGATTATTGTGGTCATGATTTTTGCGGCAGCTTCTACGGTATTTAATGTAATCGGCCCTAAAATTCTAGGAAAAGCAACAACAGCGCTTTCTGAAGGACTGATGGCAAAGATTCAGGGCACTGGAGGCATTGATTTTACTTATATCGGACAGATTCTTTTGTTTGTGCTTGGACTTTATGTGTGTAGTGCAGCTTTTAACTTTATCCAGGGCTGGATCATGACAGGTGTGACACAGAAGATCTGTTACCGGATGCGTAAAGAAATCTCTGAAAAGATCAACCGCATGCCGATGAAATATTTTGAGAGCCGTACTTATGGAGAGGTTTTATCAAGGATCACCAATGATGTCGATACTTTAGGTCAGGGATTAAACCAGAGTATCACAACGATCATTACATCGGTTGCTACTTTGATCGGTGTACTGATCATGATGCTCAGTATTTCTCCGCTGATGACACTGATCGCGATCGTGATCCTGCCAATCTCCATGGCACTGATCTCATTTGTGGTTAAGAATTCCCAGAAATACTTCAAAGACCAGCAGGAATATTTAGGCCACATCAACGGACAGGTCGAGGAAGTTTATGGCGGACATTTAGTTATCAAAGCATTTAACCGTGAAAAAGATACGATCGATGAATTTAACCGTACAAATGAAATTCTGTATCAGTCAGCATGGAAATCCCAGTTTTTGTCCGGAATGATGCAGCCGATCATGATGTTTGTCGGAAACCTTGGCTATGCAGCCGTGGCATTATCCGGTGGACTGTTTGCGATCCGTGGAACGATCACAATCGGTGATATCCAGGCATTTATCCAGTATGTAAAAAACTTTACGCAGCCGATCCAGCAGATAGCACAGGTCATCAACCAGGTGCAGTCGATGGCGGCAGCATCCGAGCGTGTGTTTGATTTTTTAAATGAGGAAGAGGAAGATCAGACTGCAGAAAATCCGGCAGATGTGAGTACAGTGACAGGAACGGTTGATTTTGATCATGTACAGTTTGGCTATAATCCGGATCAGACGATCATCAAAGATTTCAGTGCTCATGTAAAACCGGGACAGAAGATCGCTATTGTAGGTCCGACCGGAGCAGGAAAGACCACGATGGTAAAACTTTTAATGCGTTTTTATGATGTAAACAGCGGTTCTATCAAATTAGACGGTCATGATGTAAGAGAGTTTAACCGCAGGGAATTAAGGGATGCGTTTGGAATGGTATTGCAGGATACATGGCTGTTTAAAGGAACGATCATGGAAAATATCCGTTACGGTCGTTTAGATGCCACGGATGAGGAAGTGATCGCGGCAGCGAAAGCAGCACATGCCGATCACTTTATCAAGACGCTTCCGGGTGGTTATCAGATGGAATTAAATGAGGATGCAAGCAATGTTTCACAGGGACAGAAACAGCTCCTTACGATCGCAAGGGCAATTCTTGCAGATAATAAGATTTTGATCCTCGATGAGGCAACTTCTTCGGTTGATACGAGAACTGAGGTTACGATCCAGAAGGCAATGGATAACCTGATGCGTGGCAGAACCAGTTTTGTCATTGCACACAGATTATCAACGATCCGTAATGCAGATCTGATCCTTGTCATGAAGGATGGGGATATCGTGGAACAGGGAAATCATGAAGAACTGCTTGCGAAAAACGGATTTTATGCAAATCTTTATAATTCACAGTTTGAGGATGTTGTTGCCTGAAATAATAGAATGAATGATCCGTAAACATTTTATTGTCATGGATCATAAAGGGATGTCGTCATATGGCGGCATCCCTTTTTATGTATAAATTTTTCTGCGATCAGGAAATATTATAAAAAAAGCCATGTTTACATGGCAGAAAGCAGGAAAATCATATGGGAAAAATGAATATCAGAAAAGCAGCGATGATCGGCTGCGGATTTGTAGGTGCATCATCGGCATTTGCGCTGATGCAGAGCGGTATTTTTTCAGAAATGGTTATGATCGATGCAGATCATGCAAAGGCAGAGGGAGAAGCAATGGATTTAAGCCATGGACTTCCATTTGCAAGACCGGTAAAAATATATGCCGGGGATTATGATGATATCACAGATGCAGGGATCATTATCATCACGGCAGGAGCAAACCAGAAGCCGGATGAGACGAGGCTTGATCTGATCCACAAAAATGTAGAAATTTATAAACAGATCATTCCGGAAATTGCAAAGAGAGACTGTGAGGGAATCCTCCTTATCGTGTCAAATCCGGTAGACATTCTTACCTATACGGCATTAAAGCTCTCTGGTTTTCCGGAACACCGTGTGATCGGCTCGGGAACGGTGCTTGATACTGCCCGGTTAAAATATCTGATCGGGGAGCATTTAGGGGTGGACAACCGCAGTGTACATGCGTTTATCATCGGCGAACATGGAGACAGTGAACTTGCAGCATGGTCAAATGCAAATATTTCAGGTGTGAGACTTAGCGATTTCTGTGAAATGCGGGGACATTTTATGCATGAAGAATCAGAAAACCGTATCTATGAAAAAGTAAGAAACAGTGCTTACGAGATCATTGAACGGAAACACGCCACGTATTATGGAATCGCAATGGCGGTAAAGAGGATCTGTGAATGTATCATAAGAAATGAACAGTCGATCCTGCCGGTATCATCCATGATGCGTGGCATTTATGGGATGGAGGACGTCGTGATCAGTATGCCTGCCATTGTTGGAAAAGACGGAGTGGAGGATGTGATACCGATCTCGCTGGATGATGAAGAAAAAATCCAGTTAAAAAATTCGGCAGACATTTTGAATGAAATGAAAGAGATGATAAAAAAAGAACATGGGATCGGTTAAAAAAGAAGGATAATTGTGTTATAGTTTATTTATGCAGAGCACAACACAAAAGAGGAGGGACATATCATGTCCATGCGCATATATACCATGACACACAAAAAATTCACGCCGCTGTCGGATAAACTGTATGTACCGCTCCATGTCGGAAGGGCATGTGGGGAAGATTTTGGATATCAGGGAGATGATACAGGAGAACAGATCTCGGCATTGAACTGTTATTACAGTGAACTGACAGGATTTTACTGGATCTGGAAAAATTGTCATGATGTGGATTATGTCGGTACCTGCCATTACAGAAGATATCTGATCAATGAAAAGGAACAGATTTATACGGAGGCGGAATACCGGGAACTGTTAAAGAAATATGACCTGGTCACAACGAAAAAGGTTCAGTTAAATAATTCTTACTATGATGGATTTTCGGCAAATCATAATATACGGGCGCTTGAAATGACAGGAAAAGTCATAGCAGAGAAATACCCGGAATATGCAGATGCGTTTGACACGCTGGTAAATGGCAGACAGACTTATTTTGGAAATATTCTTGTCACATCAAAAAAATTATTTGATGAATATGCGTCCTGGCTGTTTTCCATTTTTTTTGAAGTGGCAGAGCGGATTGAACTGGAGACGGGAGAAGATGCCTACCATAAAAGAGTATTTGGATTTATTTCTGAATTTCTATTGCTTGTTTGGGTTACCGTTAAGAAATTGCGTGTGTATGAATGTAAGGTGGGAATGCTTGGAGAAAAGGCAGAAACAGGTGAATTAAAACAAAGACTTGCCGAATGTTTCAGAAAACGTGATGTTGATCTGGCAAAAAAGATTTTTCTGGAAACAAGAGAAATGCGGCCGGATGTATTGATGGAGGCGTCGGATATCACAGGTGAATTGCATCTTTGTATGCAGATCATTGCAACCGCAGGGGAGGAAAGGTGCCATGGAGAAACAATGATCCTGGAGAGGGAAAATGATTTCGACAGGCTGATAGAAATTTTCTCAGAATTAAACCGGATTGTAAGCAGGTACCGCGAAGACAGTCAGAGCACAGAGGATATCTGTTTCCTGAAAAAAGAAAAAATATCGGGGACTGCCGTCTGGGTGGCAGTTATGATAGGAAAAGAATCGGATAGTGAAAAAAAGGATCTTCTGAATCGTATATTAAAAGATCTTCATTAAATTTTAAGAAATGCCGGAGAACAGGAAAATACAAGCGTGCGGAATGACACGGTAACCTGTGCCGGCATTTTTTGTTGACAATTATTTTAGGGTCTGTTATGATAAAACGTGCGTGAAAAAGTGTTTTTGCGTTGTAGATCCCTTATATGAATAGTAAGAGCAGGCAACCGTAGTCTAATGGATAGAACACCGGACTCCGACTCCGGCAATGCGGGTTCGATTCCCGCCGGGTGCATTTTGACAGTCAGATAGCAGGCGGCATACTATATGTTTCGCCTGTTACATATTTTTGTGAAGTTTTATATAACAAATGGAAAGGGATGGAAAATACAATGGCTTCTTCGAATGTTGATGATAAATTAAAAAATGATACAGAAAATAAAGAGACAGGTAATAAAACAGAAAATAGTGGGACAAATAAGATCCTTATGTTCATAAAACAGAATGTCCGGTATATCACAGCAGGTGTATTATTCCTTGCACTTGTGCTTATTTTAGTGAAAGCCGGATCACCGAAACAGTCACAGAACGGACAGGATGTTGCGGCAACAGAAGTTACGTCAGAGGCATCGAATGATGCAGTGCAGGAATTTGAAGTGGATGCATATGAGGATGTAAATACATTAATCAACCAGTATTACACCGCATATGCAGCAGGAGATACGGATACTCTTCAGACAATCGCCACTCCATTGTCAGAAAATGAGAAAAGCTATATTTCTGTATTCAGTCAGTATGTTGATGCATACCAGAATATCAAATGTTATACCAAACAGGGGCTTGATGCATCTTCATATCTTGTGTCTGTTTATGTGGAAGTAAAATTTAAGGATGTAGATACAGTTGCACCGGGACTGGATTTCTTCTATGTGCGCACGAATGATGATGGCAGTGTATATATTGATAACCTTTACAGCCAGTACAATTTAAAGATAAAAGAAAATGCGTTAGATACAAGCATCCAGAACCTGATCAGTGAGTATGAGGGAAGTGAAGATGTCAATTCACTCCAGAAAGAAGTCCAGGACAAATATGACACGGCAGTTGCGTCAGATGATAAGCTGAGCGAGATGATCCAGACGACAATTCCGAATGCGATCACTGAGTGGGCAGGTACGATTGTAAGCCAGAATACCGAAACAGAAAGTACTGAGCAGCAGGTACCGGAAGAAACAACGGAGGCAGAGCAGTCTGAAACGCCGGAAGAGAATACAGACCAGCCTGAGGAAAATGGACCGACGCAGAGCGAACCGGATACAGTTTATGCAGTAGATACGGTAAATGTAAGGGCAGCAGCAGATACCGAATCAGAAAAACTTGGTACGTTAGAGCAGGGTACAGCACTTACAAGAACAGGTACAGATGGTGAGTGGAGTATTGTTAATTATAACGGTCAGACCGGATATATCAAAACAGAATATCTGACTACAAAGAATGCTGATTCTGAAGCAGACAATGGACAAACAGATAATGGTGGTAATGATGAACAGACATCTGCAGGTGATTTCATAGCAGAGGGAACAGTTATTACATTAAAGGATTCTGTAAATGTACGTTCTGGAATGAGTGAGTCAGACAGCAAGATAGGAACCGCATTTACAGGCGAGAAAGTAACGGTGGTCATGAGTTATGCAGAAGGCTGGACAAAGGTGACATGGAATGGTCAGACCGGATATATTAAAACTTCCCTGTTGCAGTAACTGCTGAATATATGATGTGTAGCAGGATTCCAGCAACAGACTTGTTGTCATAGTAAAAATGGCGGAGACTTTAAAAAGAAGTCTCCGCTTTTGTGCAGAAAGAGAAAGGTGAAAAATGCAGGAGGCAGTCAGAATCAATAAATATCTCAGCGAGGCAGGAGTGTGTTCCAGAAGAGAGGCAGACCGCCAGGTGGAAGCCGGAAATGTGATAATAGACGGTGTGGCTGCATCCATGGGGGCAAAAGTATTGCCGGGACAGACGGTTCTTTTTTGTGGAAAGCCGGTAAAAAAAGAAGATGAAATGATACTTCTGGCATTTCATAAACCGACAGGAGTAGTATGCACTGCAGAAAAGAGAGAAAAAAATAATGTGGTGGATTATATCAACTATCCCAAACGGATTTATCCAATTGGAAGACTGGACAAAGATTCCGAAGGATTATTGCTTATGACAAACAATGGTGATATTGTAAACCGCATTATGCGTGCCGGAAATATGCATGAAAAAGAATATATTGTTACCGTTAATAAACCTGTGACGGACAGTTTTCTGCGGGGACTTGCAGGTGGCGTGCCGCTGGTGGAATTGAATGCTACCACACGTAAATGTAAAGTCTGGCGGACAGGAAAAAGGCAGTTTGGCATCATCCTGACACAGGGATTGAACCGGCAGATCCGCCGTATGTGCGAATATTTTGGATACAGAGTGGAAAAACTGGTAAGAACCCGTATTATGAATATCGAACTGGGAGATTTAAAAGCCGGGAATTACCGCGAAGTAACATCACAGGAATATGATGAACTGATGCGGCTTGTAAAAGATTCATCAAACACGACAGTGATTCACAGACGGGATGGAGGAGACAGATGACACCGGAAGAACAGATCAAAGAATTAAGAGATAAGATCAATTATCATAGCGACAGATATTATAATCAGGATAATCCTGAAATCTCAGATTATGAATTTGACATGTTGATGCGGCAGTTAAAACGTCTGGAAAAAGAACATCCGGAGCTTGTAACGGAAGACTCGCCGACACAGCATGTCGGTGGTACGGCAAAGCGTACAGCAGGTATTTTGGTGCACCATAATGTTCCGATGTTAAGTCTTCAGGATGTATTTTCGAAGGAGGAAGTCGTTGATTTTGTGGAGCAGATGAAAGAGCAGTTAGATGATCCTGAGTTTGTGGTGGAATATAAGATTGACGGATTATCTATGGCACTCCGCTACGAAAATGGCGAACTTGCCCTTGCGCTGACGCGTGGTGATGGGGTGAACTTTGGCGAAGATGTGACAGCAAATGCAAAAGTGATCTCAGATGTTAAAAAGAAACTGAAAGACCACCCGGAATATCTGGAGATCCGTGGTGAAGTCTATATGAAAAATGAGGACTTTGACAGAGTCAATGAACAACAGGAACTGCTCGGTAAAAAGATTTTTGCAAATCCAAGAAACTGCGCTGCAGGAACGCTGCGCCAGCTTGACAGCCGTGTGACAAAAGAAAGAAAACTGTCCATGTTTGTATTTAATATCCAGCAGGTGCGTGGCATGGAGATTGCAACGCATACCGAAGGATATGAATTTTTAAAGAAACAGGGGATTCCGATCATCGAAGATTACAAAGTATGTAAGACTGCAGACGAAGTCTGGGATGCCATCACGGCAATCGGAGAGAATCGTGGAAATCTTGGCTATGATATTGACGGGGCAGTCATTAAGATCAACCGTTATTCAGACAGGGAACTGCTGGGAAATACCTCGAAAGTCCCGAAATGGGCGATCGCATACAAATATCCGCCGGAAGAAAAAGAAACGAAACTGCTTGATATTGAGCTTTCCGTTGGAAGAACAGGAAGAATCACGCCGACAGCGGTTTTTGAACCGGTGCGCCTGTGTGGAACTTCTGTTTCAAGAGCAACATTGCATAATCAGGATTTTATTGATGATCTTGATGTGGGAATTGGTGATACGATCGTTGTTTATAAGTCCGGAGAGATCATTCCAAAGGTCAAAGAAGTCCGCAAGGAAAAAAGACCGGACGGCTGGAAGCGTTTTATGATTCCGGATGTCTGTCCGGTCTGCGGTGCAAAGACGGAACGCGAAAAAGATACAGCAGATATCAAATGTACGTCGCCAAACTGCCCGGCGCAGTTAGAACGTCATATCATTAACTTTGTCGGCAGAGATGCCATGGATATCAAGGGATTTGGTACGGTTTATATTGAAGAACTTGTGCGTTTGGGGTATATTAGAGATATTGCTGACATATTTGAACTGAAAGATCACAGAGAAGAACTGATCGAACAGGGAATTATCGGAAAAGAAAAGAATACGGACAAACTTTTAGATACGATCGAAAAGGCAAAGGAAAATGATGCGTATATGCTTCTTACCGGATTTGGTATTCCAAATGTTGGGAAAGCGGCAGCAAAGACGATCATGAAACGTTTTTCCTCGATCACAGATTTAGAGGAAGCAGATCGGGAAACTCTAATGGAGGTGGATGATGTCGGAGAAGTGAGTGCAGACTGCATTTTCCGTTTCTTCCATGACGAAAAAAACAGAGCGATGATCAATCGTTTAAAGTCGTTAGGTGTAAATATGGAAGCGGAAGAAACAGAGACGATCGATTCGGCAGTCAGCGGAAAAACAGTAGTTATTACAGGTACTTTGCCGACACTGGGAAGAAAAGAAGCAGCAGAGCTGGTGGAAAAATACGGCGGAAAAGTATCCGGTTCCGTATCAAAAAAGACAGATTATGTTGTTGCGGGAGAAAGTGCGGGCAGTAAACTGACAAAAGCACAGGAACTTGGAATAACCGTGCTTACGGAAGCAGAACTGTTTGCCCTGCTTGGAATTAATACAGAGAATGGGAGTACAGTGCGATAAATAAGTTCGATAGCTTATTTATCACACAGGTATTTGTTTCTGGGCAAAACAAATACTTTTTATGGCAGACACAAATCTGACATTTGCGTCGCCGCTTCCCAACAAATTGCTCAGAGAATGGAGTATAATTATGCCAATTAAGACACAGAGTGATTTACCGGCAAAAGAGATATTGGAAAAGGAAAATATATTTGTTATGGATGAAAGTCGTGCAACACACCAGGATATCCGTGTCATTGAGATCGGAATCCTGAATTTAATGCCGTTAAAAGAAGACACAGAGCTGCAGCTTCTGCGTTCATTGTCTAACACACCGTTACAGATCAATGTGACATTTATTACGGTATCATCCCATGAGTCAAAAAATACATCCATGAGTCATTTAAACAAGTTTTATGAGACATTTGATGGAGTGAAGAACCGTTATTTTGATGGACTGATCATTACAGGTGCTCCGGTGGAACAGATGGAGTTTGAGGAAGTGGATTACTGGAAGGAAATGTGTGATATTTTTGAATGGACAAAGACACATGTAACATCCACAATGCATCTGTGCTGGGGTGCACAGGCAGGACTTTATTATCATTATGGACTAAAAAAGCATCTGCTGGATAAAAAAGTATTTGGTGTGTTTGAACATCATGTCATGAACCGTAAAGTGCCGTTAGTCCGTGGCTTTGATGATTATTTTATGGCGCCTCATTCAAGACACACGGAAGTCCGTGCAGAAGATATCCGGAAAATACCGGATCTGACGATCCTTGCTGAGTCAGATGAAGCAGGCGTTTTCCTTGCAATCGCAGATGAAGGCAGACGTATTTTTGTCATGGGACATCCGGAATATGACCGTGTCACACTTGATAAGGAATACAAACGTGATAAAGCAAAGGGACTGCCGATCGATCTCCCGGTCAACTATTATCCGGATGATGATGATACGAAGAAACCTAGATTAGAGTGGCGGTCACATGGAAATACCCTCTATTCAAACTGGCTGAATTATTATGTGTACCAGACGACACCGTATGAGTTTATCGATACGGCGGAGATTGTAGGGAAATAAGGACTTAGAGCTGTTTTTATAGGGTTTGCGTAAAAATCAAAAATTAATAGTAAGTTGATATATCTTCATATAAATTGATATAATTTTGTATATCTGTGGAGACAAAATGGAGACAGCTCAATTTTGATGGAGACAAAATAATCAATTATATTTGGAGAAAAGAATCTTATGTAAAAAATAATAGTGCAGTGCATTATTTATATTTAGGACATCTTAATAAGTCCATATCAGTTATAGCAATATGATTGATGTGGGCTTATTTTTGTGCCTTAAAATCGAAAGACACACAAATACACACTAATGCTCATAAAATGCTTATATGAGCCACAGAGAGCGTCACAGAGCCTTTATATGACCGAATTAAGAAATATGCATTTCATTGGAAGAATTACAAGGAGGGACAGACAGCATGGCAAAAGCAATAAATAATATGGACGATTTGGCTATTGCATTGCAGCCAGTAATGAAGAAAATGGTTGACAATATGGCAAATAGAGTATATAAGACATTGAATTTCTTTCTACAGGGATATTACGATTCATATAATCCGATTTTCTATCGCAGACAATATGATTTTTTGAGGTCAGGTTTTAAGGTTAATGCAAGAATTGTCAGAGGTAAGGCGATAGCATTGGTTTATATTGATGTGGGTTATATGAGTAATTACTATGGTGTAACTGGTCAACAGGTCGCAACATGGGCGAATGAAGGTCTGCATGGTGGAAAGAATTTAGCAACTAATACACCGCATGTATGGGATGCAACGATGGCAAATACTGTTGATAATGGAGAATTGGTAAGAGATGCAGTTGCTTATTTGAGAAGTCAAGGATTTACAGTTAGAGTATAAGGAAGGAGGGTGACACAATGAGATTACTTAAACAGGATGTAATAGACAAATTAACTGAAAAGACAGGCTTATATAAAAAAGATGTACGAGCTGTATTAGATTCATTCCATGAATTAGTTTATGAAGAATTGGATGCAGATAATTCAATTCTTATCACAAATCTTTTTAAGGTTGAGCCAATAACAGTTGATTCAAGAAAAAGATACAGTCCGTATGTTGATGATAATTACTACATTGAGAAAGAACATAAGACTGTAAAAATCACACCAGCTTCAAATCTATTGGATAGCTTGAAGAAAGAGGAAGAGTAATGAGTAAGATTTTACATATCAAGGATGCTTAATTTTGAGTTACCAGAGAAGTGCAAGGATGATATAGGTTGTATGGTATCTCTGTTAGGAATGCATCTACAACAAGACAGAGACTTTCAAAAGCCACTGATAAAGAAAAATGTACAATACAATATGAATTGATAACAAAATAAGGACGTAAAGCATGAATGATATACCAGATTGCAGTAGATGTGAACGCTGTAAAAGTATGGAATATTTATTTGATGATTTTTATTGTTGTGAAGAAAACGAACCATCACAAATATATGGATTGCTTGGTGTATATTGTCCACCAGAAGTCAGTCCTATATGGTGTCCAAAGAAAGTAAAGGAGAATGAAGAAGTAATGAGAAATATTGACACAAAGGCTACAAGAGAGAACATTAGCAAGGATTTGAATAATCTGGGAGAAAATAGAACTGAAAATATTGGAGATTTGAAAGTCGGATTATTTGGCAGTCTTGATATGAATAGGACAAGAAAAAAGATTAAAAACTCATTGGCTAAGTTATCATTATAGAAGGAAAACTAAGATTATGATAAAATTAAATATCAATATCAAAGTAAACGAGATTGAGGAAATTGCACCAGTTATTGAAAGTGTGAAGAAGTTGGAATTGAATAAAATTTCTGAATGTAACGCAGTAGTAACAGTAGAACTTGAAGTATAGGATTGGAAGGAGATTAAATAATATGACAAAAGAATTAAGCATTGAAAACATTAAGAAGGAACTGATTGACAAGATTTCCAATAACTCTGATATTTTAGAGTATTTTGAGAATTATTTGCAATCTCACAAGCATTGTTTAAAAGAATATGGAATGAAGTACATAAAAGATAATTTTATTTTTGCTAATGATATGTCCGTGTTCGAGTATGATAATTTTATATCTGTCGAGGTTACTGAGAATGAACTTTTAATATGTGGAAATATAGAAAAATGCTACAATGTTAATATTATTGTTACTTTTGAAGATTGTAAGGATATTGATACAATATCAATTATACTTGGAAATATTGCTACTGAATTATATCCAGATAGATCTAATTATAAAAATACTGTATATAGTTATGAGGGTAAAAAGCAACTTATAAGAGTGGTACAGTTTACAATCAGATAATCGGCAGACATACACCGATTCTAAACAAATGTATGGATATTTCCCAACAGGCAGGAAGTAAAAGAAAGTCTGTATCAGAGATCAAGAATATCTAACGTGCAATTCTGCACATTTCCCAATATGAGAAATTGAATAAATTTGACTGCTGCATTTAGTAGTTTATTAAGGGGAACGAATTTTAGTTTACCTTTATTTCTTGACCTCTGATTTATCAAAAAGGAGGAAAATGATTAGTGACAATAAGATTAAATGTATGTATTTCAATAAACGATTCAATGAGAAACCACAAGGAAAACAATGTGGATGGGTGCAGAAAAGTTTAATTGAGACAGAAATTGCAATAGAAGATTTGGCAGATGCTTTATGTCATGGAGCATCATTTAAGCCAGGAGTTTTAGTTGGCGGTATGAAAGCTGATAACTGGACACAGCAACAGTTATTTGGCTTGGATTTTGATAATGGAATGTGCATAGAAGAAGCATATAACAAGGTTATTTCTCTTGGAATTGTACCATGTTTTATGTACACCACATTTTCACACAAGGAAGAACATCATAAATTCCGCATGATATTCTGCAATGATACAGTTATTACAGATGGCAGTATCAGAGATAAATTACAAGCTACACTTATGGGTGCGGTGGGTGGAATTGATGAGGTATGTTTCAATAGAGATAGATTGTTTTTCGGTGGCAAGGGGAATGAGACATTATATCCATCTTATGACAGTAGAATCAATGCAAAATCAGTTATTGATAAATACTGGAAAGATGAGTATGAGCAATATATATCAAATGCACAGCCAAAATCAAAGAAGAAGCCTGCTGCAAAAAAGGAAAAAGCTGATACGGAGGTAAAACCCGTATATGAAAACTTAAATGTCAAAGCAATCAAGGAACATGATGTTGAATATTTGCGTACAGTATTAGCACATGAACCGATTGAGTTTGATACAAAAAATGAATTTTGGGATTATATCTATTCGGAACTGGATATCGCAGAACTGATAGATATTGACGATCCGAGGTCTTTTTGCTGTATTCTGCATGAAGATCATAACCCTTCTGCAAACATCTTTACTACGAAAAATGGAGTTCAAAAGTATAGATGTTGTTCTGAAAATCTTACTCTTAACATAAAACAGTTGATTGAAATGTTGGGAGATTTCAAATCTGAATATAAAGCTATTCAATTCATAATGGATATTTATAATCTGTCTATAAAGGAATCTCAATGGAGCATTGAACAGCGTGAAAACATAGACATGATGATAAGTAATATCACTCTGAATAAATTTCAAGAACTATGTCCACAGGCTGATAAAAATATCAAATATGCAAAGGACACATTTCTTATGATGCTGTCTATTGCACGAAACAATATTTATAGCGAGAAGTTTTCTAATGATGATGGAGAAATAATCTTTTACGTTACCAATAAAAAGTTGGCTGAATACATGGGAAAAGGTAATAGCCAGAAGAAGATTGACAAGATCAATAAGTATGTGAAAATGCTTATCTATCACGATTTAATACGGATATTAGATAATGACCAGATACCAAAGGAATTATTGAAAAACGCATTAAAATATACGAATGGCAATAAGAATCGTGTCAATTTCTATGCTATTCCATCATGGGTAGTACAACAGTTGAAAACAATAGAAGATAACGGAATCCGTTGGAAAGATAAAGGTTATAGAATTGGCGGTGTATCGTTTGATATGTTCTATCGTTCTGAAGGTTTTGAGGTAGCCGCCTCATTATATCCCCAGTATAAGAAAAAGAAAAATGAATATGGTGAGATTGTAAACAGAACTACCACAAAGGCTAGTGATGAATGTACATTGAAGATTTCAGAAGTGATTTTGCATTGTATTCAAAGAAAAGGATATTGTACCGAGAAAGAGGTTGTTTATATTCTTGGTAATGAGTATAGATACGAAGTCACAGAGACACAGATTAAGCGATGTTTAAATGAGATTATGGATTGTTATGGATTGAAGAAAGTCAAAGCTAATAAGGTATTAAAGGAACAATTTGATATAAAATCAGACGGCTATCCCTACATAATAATTGAAGATGAGATGTAAGGGTAGGTAAAAGGGTAGGGGGGTGTAACTAAGATATATATATGTTACTACCCACCCCTTTTACCCCCTATTCGATATTGATTGACTGAAAGACAGTATGAATTTGATTCTGCTGTCTTATTTTTATGCGAAGAATAAGGAGAAATTTTATAAATGGATACAGCAAAAATATGTAAGAAATGTGGGAGAGAACTCCCAATAGATAAATTTGGAATAAACCATAATTATACAAGAAGTATGTGTAAAGAGTGTTTTAATGAAGGAATGCGAGAAAAGCGTTATCAACAAAGATTATCAGATGGCATAGAAATATATCATAAAGATAAGTTGATGAAGATACAGAGGAAATATAAGAAACCATACCATTTTCAAATCTTGTATAGGTCGGAATCTGGTATTGATACTATTGCAAAAGATGAAGTGTTTGTGCGTTTATTTGACTATAAATCTGTATGGACTTCTAATTATGGTAGGATAATTCAGAGATTGAATGATGGAACATACCAGCTTGTAAAAGGTGTATATTCAAGAGCCACAAAGGAATTGACCTATACACTTGACAGGAATATTTATTTCAAATCTAAGAACAGATGGGGATATAGGAAAGAGAAGGTAACTGCCAGTGATCTTGTAATTCAGATGTTCGTTGTCAATTATGACATGAAAAATAATACAATGGTTTGGCATAAGAAGAATGATACAAAGGATAATTACTATAAGCATTTATTCCCAGTCACAGATAAACAATACAATGAGATTTTAAGCATATATGAACAGGACGGAACAATCACAGATAAGCAGATTATGGAGATTGTGAATGCGGTAGAGTTTAAACCCGATGATTGGAAACCTTGGCATAATAAAAGAACTTATGAAGGTGTCGGTTATGTCGGTGCTGATACTTCAGATATTGATTATGAATCATACTCATTTGTAAAGTGGAAGAATATGATCCAGAGGTGCTATAGCGATGTTGTACATAAATTAAAACCTTATTACATGGATAAGGAAGTTTGTATTGAATGGCAGAACTACCAGAATTTCAAGATATGGTTTGACGCACATTATATTCCTGGGACTAAGGTCGATTTAGACAAAGATTTACTCTATAAGGAAGGTAATATCTACAGTCCAGAAACGTGTGCGTTTATGACGCATTTCTTGAATACAGTATTTGAGGATAGAGGAATTGAGAGCAACATCAAACAGAATGATGATGGTACATATTCAGTATCAATGATAGTTCTTAATAAGAAGATGGATATAGGTGTATTCGATTCAGAGGAAGAAGCACATACTGGATTTATAGATGGCAAGATTGATTATATTTGTGACCTTGCAGAAAAGTGTAAGGACAAAGTGCCAGATTATGTGTATGAAGGTATGCTGAATTATAAGATTGAAATTGACTAATAATCGGAGGTGGCAGATTTAACCCTGCTGCCTCTTTGCAGTTTATAAAGGAGAAAAAGGAATTATGGCTTATATAAAGGTCAAAGATAGAAGAAGATTTGAACGAAAAGAGTTCAGAGATTACATAAAGCTATCAGATGATAAAGTGCTTGACACAAAAAAGAATAATATAGATTTACTTGGAGATGATGAAATATTTGTACAGTTGGAAGATACACAGCATTATTGGATTTCAAGTCATGGTAGACTTACAAACAATATGAGGAAAGATAAAACATTCTTCTTTCATAAAATGGATAGCGGTGATCCAGAAAGAAGTGTTCATTGGACGATTGTAACATATGATATTGACGGAACTGCTTTACATGAAGAAACAAGTCCAGAGATACTTGTAGCAAAGCATTTCTTAATTAAGCCGACAGGATGCAATAAGATATGGCATATAGACGAAAATATGAATAACAATTACTACAAGAATCTGATTTATGTATCTGTAGAAGAGTATGAGTTGTTACGCAAGCATGTTAAAACAGTTGCAGAGCTTGGAAGAGAGCAGGAATATTATGATTACAATACCGTAAAGGGCAATCCAGCTTATAAAATTTATGAGGGGATTTATGCAAGATGCTATGGTGGTAGTTCATTATTGGTGAATCAATGCTACGATGATACTTATATGTGTGACGATTGGAAGAATAGCAGAGATTCTTTTGCTGAATGGTATTCTGCTAACTATTATGAGTGTGATGGAGAACGCATGGCAGTTGATAAGGATTTATTATGTCGTGGCAATAAAGAGTATGCACCAGACAAGTGTTGTATATTGCCTGAGACTATCAATTCTGCCTTGGCAAGTGCTACAAAGAGAAGAAGCCGTTATAAATCAGCAAAAGTTTATGCTATCGGTGTTGATTATGACAAAGGAAGAAATAAGTTCTATGCAAGGATTACACCATTCGGGCATGATAAACAGGTTATATTGCATTACTGGGACACAGCAGAAGAAGCATTTCAAGAATATAAGCTATTCAAGGAATCAGAGATTAGAATATTAGCGGTAAGATACAGAGAAAAGATACCAGAGCGACTATTTGACGCATTGATTAAGTATGAGGTACTTCCTTATAGTCCGTATGAAGATTGACGTTTCCAAAGAGGGAAACGTTGTAAAACTGAATTAAACCAATAGTTTAATGACAGATAATGCTTATAGGCATAAAATTAAATATAATTTCGAGGTGCTGTCAGATAAAATTACTGGAAGAAACATTGAAATAATGATAAAATATGTTTGTGTATCGGGATGGAAGATGTATAAGGAGGAGCAATGTGAAGCCTATATATTTATCAATCCAACAAGAAGCAACAGGAAACAGAATCAGAGAACTTTTATTGAATAATGGATATACAGTAAAAGATATTCAAGAAGTTATGGGATTTGAAAATCCACAGGCAGTCTATAAATGGCTTTCTGGTAAATCGTTACCCAACTTGGATAATCTGCTGATTCTAAGCAAAGTGTTACATACCAGTATAGAAGATATCCTCGTCATTGACGGGGATATTGCTATTTTGATGGAGGGTGCTACACAATGGATAATGTATGGAATAAAACAGATTTTTGGTATGAAAGAAAAAGACCGTGGAAGATACCTGGTCTTGTGTTGCGGAATATAAAATACAGCTTTCAGAGAGTGACAAAAGGTTATTGCGATAAGGATTTATGGAACATTGATTATTGGTTTATGAATCTTATGCCAGATATGTTGCAACAATTCAAAGATACAAAACATGGAAGCCCAAGTTGTTTAGGGACAGAGTATGTGGACGAACATGGGATTTCCTGCAATGATGAATGTCATGCAGAATGGGATAAAATTTTGGATAACATGATATTTTTATTTAGAGAAATGAATGAGGAAACGTGTCAGAAGAAAAATCCATATCTGAAAGAGCATGATAATATATTACAAGAATTTGAAGAAAAATACGGACTATTTGGAGAAAAACTTGAAGAAGGAAAGATGAATAAACTTGGTAGAGTTTTACATTTCCCTAGTGAAATACCAGAGTATAAGGATATTGAGGAAAAATATTATGCGGAAGAAAAAGCATTGAGACAGTACAGAGAAGATTGTAAGAATGAAGCATTGGAATTGTTTTCTAAATGGTTTTATTCGTTGTGGGATTAAAGATTAGGGCATATTGGATATTAAATTATCTGATATGCCCTATTTTTTTACCTTTTTGTAGGTGGATATGGTAGAATATTATAAAAAGTATGAAAGGATGTTTGAATATGACTGTTATTATGGGACATAAAACTGCAAATAAAATGTATCTTGGGGCAGACAACAGATTGTGTACACCTGATGATGAGCTTATTTGCGATAACGACAATAAAATCGTTGTAGTTAATGATAAGGTTGCAGTTGCATTTGCTGGATATGGTGGCGTAAAAACTATATTTGAAAATATGATAAAAGAAAATACAAAGGAAATTTATGTAGAGGATGTTATTCGTATTTTTAAATTTATATATTGGACTTTAAGAATAATGAAAAATAATAATGCATCAAAAAATGCTTTTCATTATGGGGCACGTTTTATCATAGCTGGAAAAAGTAAAAAGAATAAATACTGTATATATACGATGTCAATTCTAAATGGAAAGATAGAAAAACCTTCAATGGTTAACAGTTTTATGTTTCCCCCTTCTGATGCTGATACAAAAGAGTGTTGTGAGATATATAGTAAATATACAAAGGCAGATGATTCAAATTTTATACAAAATACTATTAAGGATATTTCAAAAATAAGTAAGGTTATTAGTTCATCTGGTGATATTTGGACGTGTGACATAACAACGGGAGAGAGTTCATTAAAACACTTTGAATAATTATAGTTTTCTGAAATCCTAATTATAATGGCTGATCGGTATCAGAGGGAATGTATCTGACAATATCGCAAATATCACAATCAAGAATCCGACACAGATCATTAAGTGTCTTGGTAGATACATCTTTATTATGCTTCAATCGGTGGAGTGTGCTATGTGACATATGATATTTATTTGTAAGTGTGTACCAGTTTTCACTTGAATTTTCAAGAGTATTCCAGAATGGGGAATAATCAATCATTGTAGCACCTCCGTTTCATTAGTTTATGAAACAAGTGTACTTTGTATTCTTTTGATTGAATATCTTCGCAAAAGCGAATATAATAGAGATATGAAACTTTTTGATTATGAAAAAACCAAAAGGGAGAGAGGTACAAGATATGGCTATGATTAAATGTCCTGAATGTGGGAATGAGATAGCAGATGATGTAAAAGTATGTCCTAGTTGCGGATTTGAGATTCAATCTGAAACGATGGGAGAAAATACTGATATAACAAATACTAATGAGACAGTACCAGCATATAAGAATAAAAAATATATTGGTATTGCCCTTTGCGTGGTAGCTTGTATTATGTTAGTTGTTGCATTTACAAGGGTAAATAATGATAAATACTCTTTCTATAAGCAACATTATAAGGAATGCATGGATGGGTATGCAGAAAACAAATCAACAGCAAACGATTATGGCGGTTGGTTTAACAGTTCATATAATTATATTGCATCAAGCTATGAAAATATGGCAAAAGATGATAATAAGAAGATATGGAGTTACCGCATACAAGCTATTATACTGTGTCTTGGTAGTGTAGCTTGTGGAATTGTTAGTTATAAATTTATAAAAGGGGAGATGGCGAATGGCATTAGTAAAGTGTCCTGAATGTGGCAGAGAAAATGTATCGAGTACAGCTAAGTCTTGCCCTAGATGTGGATATAATATAAAGGCATATTATGAATCACAACAGCAGACAGAGACAGTTTCTAATCCTGTTGCATCTGACAATAAAATCAATGTAAAGGCTATTATTGGTGTAGTGGCAGCGTGTCTTGTAATATTTTGCATACATTACTTCTCTACTAGATGTGCTTATGATGGCTGTACAGAGAAGAAAACAAGTAATAGTAAATATTGTGCATATCATTCTTTGTCAAGTTCTTATGGGTATTCAAATTATGATTATACACCAAAGACCGGCAATGCAGGAGCAGAAGCAAAAGCGGAATCATATTTGAGAAGTTCTGCATTTTCCTATACAGGATTGATTGACCAGTTAGAATATAATGGTTTTTCAGAATCAGAAGCAACATATGGAGCAGATCATTGTGGTGCAGACTGGAAGGAACAGGCATTAAAGAAAGCTAAGTCATATTTGAATAGTTCTGCATTCTCATATAGTGGATTGCAAGATCAACTTGAATATAATGGATTTACGGAAGAAGAAGCACAGTATGGTGTTGATAACTGTAATGCAGATTGGAATGAGCAAGCATATAAAAAAGCAAAATCATACATGAAATCTTCGCCAGATATGGGAAGAAGTAGAATGATAGAGCAGTTACAATATAATGGTTTTACTTATGAGCAAGCTGTATATGGAGTGGATCAAGCTGGATTGTAGTTTTTACATATCCCCATTCATATATAAGGTACTTAAATTTCACAGGTTTAAGAGTACCCCCCACCTATGGTATATATGTTTGCTTAAATCAATGATTTTGAGGTCAATTTGGCTTTGTAATAGTGTAGGCGAACAAGTTTACCTATGATGGATTTTGAAGCGGATTTGAGTTGATTTTGATTGATTTATTCAAAGGATATGTGGTGTTCTCCGTGGGGAACTGGGGTTGATGCAACCTTTTGGCGGTTTCCAATAAATCGGAATGGTGGATTCCGAAAGTTTTAGAAACCTATCAAAGCAGATAGTGTCGGTTTTAATCCTTCATTTTGAATGATTAGAAATGAACTGTCGCAAATTTGCAATATCTTTGGGTGTGTCCATTTGGACACACCCCCGTGATTGTTGGTCATGACCACTCATGGGAATTTTCGCATACAAGTGTGCGAAAAATTTTATCTTCTAAGTGTAACTGATTCACTTAGGGGAATTTTCCCTTTAGGTGGGAATGGTACTTCAGGATTCTCAGAATGAGAAAGCTGAGAAATATCGTAGGGGTAAAATTTTCAAGTCGCTGTATGGAAGAACCAACTACAGGGCGGTGGAGAAAAACAATTCCCTTTTTTCGTTTTTGATACCCCGGACTACATAATCCCTACTAAACCAGTAGGATATAATAACAATAAAAATATCAATAGAGCATATAAAAAAATATGGTGTAACTTTATCGGTTACACCATTGTATTATAATTATATTATGTTATTGCTTTATTCTTCTAAATCTGTCAAGTGTGGCAAGTCTGAAATAATATCATTGTAACTTTTTCCGTTTGGATTGTCTAACTGTTTTCCTATGTCTCCTAGTTCAAAACAAATATAATCATATTTATCATAGTACCAACCGCACACATCATCAAGCGGTATACAATTATCAAGTGATATATAATTTTGTGGGATAACTTCAATCTCTTTTATAACTGTTTCTGTTTTGGCTTGTGTAGTTCCTACCATGTAAGAGCATACCGACATAGTAACCATAATTGCGATAATTCCGATTGTTTTTATTGATTTCTTCATATTGTTTTTATCTCCTTTTCTATGTATCGGGTGCAGGCTTGTAAGTCATGCACCCTTATTTTTTTACGCTTCTTTCAGTCTCTTTGTTGCTTCTGTCTGTACTTCTGTACTTCCGTAATAGTTCCGTATATCATCCATAGATAATTTTTTCTTGCTTCTCTTTCTGAATGCTTCTGTATGAAAATACCACTTCTTTTTCTCTCTTGCCCATTTAAACCCTAGAGCCTTTAAACTGTCTTTATGTTCGTATGTGTTACCGTCAACCCATATCCAACAACCGACTATTTCAATATTGATATTTTCCATTGTAACAATATGCTGTAATACTTCCCTTAATTTTTCATCTTCTGAAAAATCATACTTCATATTATTATAATCTGTATTGTTGTCGGTGGTGTCGCTTGCGTTGTGTTCGTGTCTGTCTTTTAATGTTTTGAATAATGTATCATATTCAACATTGATTTCTTTTGTTGCTTCCGTTGATCCGTTTGGGTTGTCTGGGTGATACTTCTTTAATAACTCTTTGTACTGTTTTCTTAATTCTTCTAATGTTTCTACATTCTTAAAATATTTCATATTAAAACCTTCTTTCTGATGTTGTAGGCGGTATATTTCAACCGCCTATATTATTTAATTGTTTCTTTCTAATGCTTTAACATTGATTAGAGCATCCAATATATAAAACATATCTTTAGTTATTGCGGTGGCTATTCTGTTGTTATCTTCTGTATAAAGATTGATAGCACCGATTACATCATCATTAAGTTTTAACTTAATATCTGAAATACTGTTGTAACTGTTTACCTTTGTTTCTAATTGTTTTCTTGTAATTCTCATAAGAAAACCCTCCTTTAAAAAATTGATAATGTTTTGTTGTTGTCTTAATTATACACACATATATGTGTATAGTCAATAAGCATACACATAAAAATGTGCATAAAAATATTCACATAAATATGTGCATATTGCCAGTAGACTATGCACAGATATTTGTGTATAATACAGTTACAAGGTCAAACAAAACAGACCTACAACAACAAAATAATTTCATCATTAAGGAGGTAGTCATTATGTGTATGACAGTTAAAGAAATGAATGAAGCAATGAAGCAGATTCAAGAGTGGAAAAGAATCAAAGAAGAAGCAGAGGACAACATCACAACTTTAAATTTAAAGGTTATGGAGTTTCTTAATGAAACAGAAGAATGTGAAGCAGTTGATGACAAGGGCAAGCCAATCCGTAGATTTATCGGTAACATTTTCAAAGCTACTCTTTCAAGTGTTGAGCGTGAAACAGTCAACAAAGATGAAGTAAAGAAATTACTTAGTAAAGATGATTATGCAAAGGTTAGTAAAGTTAGTAGGTATCAGTCTTTAAGAATCAACTAACAACAAGCAATCAGCAGGGCAAGGGTGGAAAAATCCACCCGATACCCTAAAGAATAGGAGTGATTGACAATGAAAAAATATATAACCTATGAAGAGCCATTACAAGGAAGAATTTTCACAGAAAAACAGATGCACGAAGTTTATAGAGACTTAGCAGACAAAGCAGAATATCCCGATTTTGAGTGTTGGTTTACAGATATGTTGAGAAGTGGAGTATTTGAGGAGGTGCAAGCATGAAAACGTGGTACGAGGATAAGAAGAAAGCAGACAAATGAGCACAACGAGGCGAGCGATCAAGCCGTGGTATTCAATTACAACTTGCCTATCGGCAGTAATGCCACATTATAACAAGAAAGAAGGTGAGACAATGACAAGTGCAGATTTAACAGTATTAGAGCCATATTGTAAAGATAATATGCGACTGCTAAAAAAGTTATCAAAGTCAATCTTTTTGAGGCTTAACGAGCCATTGACAGAAGCAGACTATGACGATTTTTACAGCATTGCAAATATGACATTGTGGCAGTGTTACAACTCTTATAGCACCGATAAAGGAGCAAGTTTTAATACTTTTCTTTGTGATTGCTTAAAGAAAAAATTTAAGACAGAGATAAGAGACAGACACAGAGAAAAACGAGTTATCAATCAGTTTACAACCTCATTAGATGCAACTAATGACAGCGAGGAAGAATGTAGCATACTGGATTTTATACCATCCGATTTTGACACATTTGAGGAAGTAACCAAAAACAACAACGAACAATTTCAAGACAAGGTACAACAGTACATTTCAAAACTTTCTAATCAGCAGGTAAATATATTAAACCTTTTGATTGATGGGTACACACCTAAAGACATACGGCAGATTTTAGAAATTTCATCAACTGAATATGCTGAAAATATGAAGATTATGAGAAGTTTTGAAAATGTAAAGATTTTATTTTAGGAGGTAATCACTATGAAGAATATCAGAAAGCAGACATACACATTAGAGCAGTATTTAAAGGACATGAAGGCAGAAAAAATCAGAACAGACCAGGAATGTCAGAGATTATCAGGACAATGGAATCCAAACATGGTAAATGAACTGATTGCATCGGTTCTGACAGATGATTATATCCCACCTATTATTTTAGGTGAGGAAACAACATCAAACGGAATCACAAGACAATGGATAATTGACGGATTGCAGAGAAGTAGCACATTATCATTATTCAGATATGGAAACGCAAAAATAACAAAGAATCTTGATGAATATATGGTTACTTATCAGACAAAGGCAACCGATGCAGATGGAAATATAAAGCGAGACAAGCAGGGCGAAATTGTATGGGAGAATGTAGATTTTGACATTCGTAACAAGACATACGAGCAGTTACCAGAAGAATTGAAAGAGGTATTCAATGGCTATCAGTTAGAGGTTGTAATTCATCAGAATTGCGACACAACGCAAATTTCAAAATTGGTGCGCAAACTGAATAACTGCAAGCCGATGAATCAAGCCCAACGTGCTTTTACATATATTGATGCGTTTGCAAGGGAAATAAGAGAAATTGCAGACAACAGATTTTTCAAAGATATGTACTCTTGCAACAACAAAGACAGAATAAACGGAACTTTTGAAAGAGCCATCGGAGATATGGTTATCTTATCTGAATATCCTAATCAGTACAGAAAAGATACAAAGATAGGATTCAAGTGGTTAAATGAAAATGCAACCATTCTTGATTTTGAAAATCTTGATGATTTACTCACAAGGTTAGTAGAATCAACGGAAATCACAAGCGAGATAAGGGAACTGTTCAATAGAAAGAGTGCATATATCTTTGTGGCAGCATTTAAGGCATTTACAAAGTTAGGAAGGGAAGATAAAGCGTTTGGAGAGTTCCTGCATTGGTTAATTGCAGAAGGTAAAAATACAGAAATCAATGGAAAGACATGGACTGAATTAGATATAGACCGTTCTACAAGGGATAGCAATGTAGTACACGGAAAACTTGATTATCTTACAGCACTTATCAATCAGTATTTTACAGAGGTTAAGAAAGTAGCATAAGGTAAAAGGGGAGGGCAAACCTCCCCGATATAAGAGAAATTGAGGTAAAGCATATGAATACAATATCAGATATTTTGATGGATATAGACAGAGGTTGCCTTGCTAATAATATGATTGAGGATTGCTTCACATACAGAATTGTATATTTTGTCAATGAGGGAAACAACGGAAAGAAATATTATCTTGACAGCTCATACAGAGATTTACGGAAATCATTGGAAAGTATTATTAGAGGGAATTTAACCTTGACAAATAATGTTGTTATAGCAGAGACAACAGTATTAAAAAGAGGGAAATGTACTTGCTTACAGAGTAGGTCATATTCATTCAATTTAGAAGAGTATTTCAAGCGGATCAAGGGAGAATGTAACAGTAACAGAAATAATCAGTATTGCAGATATGCAGGATAAATGGAAAGGCAGGATATACATATATGTTTAATTTTAGAATAATTACAACAGCAGACGGAAACCAGATTATAGATAGAAACTTAAAAACTCCATATGAGGCACTTACACCAACGCAAATGTTGGAATACATGGAAATGGATAACAGCCTTGCTTTTATGGACATGGTGGAACGTAAAGCCAAACAGAAAGCGGAGCAGACGAGGAAACTTGCAAAGAACCCATTGTATAAAATGGCTTGCATGGTTGGCTTGATATAAGGATATGGGTGATAAGAAATGTATAAAAATTATGTCTATTTTAATAAAGAAAAGTCCATTGAAAAATATAAGCAGAAAATGTTTGACAATAGTATTTTTTCAAACATGAGAAAAGTCAATCAAGGAAAAAAGGAAGAGGTATATAAAAACCACGAGGCTTTAATTTGTATAGGCAAGAGAATTGTTAGCTTTTTAATCTATGATGAATACAATGCGAAAATGATAGAGGCAGTAAAGACATTGAACGATTAAGGAAAGGACTGAAAGCGAAATGATCACATCAAAATTTTTCAATATGGGACAGGTAGTAACCACAAGATCAATCTATGATCTTATGGTAGCGGAACAGAAATTTGCGGTTGAGGTCACATTTGCATTGCAGAGGTTTGCAGTTAAAGACTGGGGAGATATGGACGCAGAAGATAAACAGACAAATGAGGATGCTTTAAATTATCCAGATGAAAGATAAAAGGGAACTGTAAAGGATGGGACAGTCTGAAATATGGCTGTCCTCAATGGAAAAGAGGTTGATATTATGGCTTATATACTTACAAATGGAAATTATTACATAACAGTTACAGACACAGGAAAGACAACAAAAACGAATAATATAGATGAAGCAAAGTTATTTGCAACTATTGGTAAAGCACAAGAGAAAATCAAGAAAGCACCAGCAAAAACGAAAAATTATTATATTGAGGATATAGATACAAATGTAAAAATACAATGTAATGCAGATGGAAAAATCAAGCGAAAAAGATATTCTGATAATGTAAAGAAATTGCTTTATATGAATGCAAATGGAAAATGTGCTTTATGTGGTAGGAAGTTGTTATTTGAAGATATAACAATTGACCATAAAATTCCTTTGGCTTGTGGCGGTGCTGATTCTGTGGAAAATTTACAAATTTGTTGTCTGGAAGATAACCAGTTCAAAGGTTCAATAATGCCTGATGATTTTATGGAACGGATAACAAGAATTTTTCTATATCAGATGGATCAGAAAGAAGGCAAGCGGTTATTATGGAAGATTGTGCACAAAATATTAAATAAGATAGTATAAGCGAAAAATCGGCATTGGTTGAGGTGTAGCAACTTCTTCTAATGCTGATTGAAAATTAGGGAAAGGAGTGTTATAATATACACAGAAATCAATGTATATTTGTATGGAGAAGATGTTAATGATAAATTATAATAAATTGATGCAGAAGTTAAAAGATAAAGGCATAACGACATATATTATAAGACAAAAAGGCTTAATTCCACAGGGAATACTTACTAAAATGAAAATGTGTAGTGGGGATTCATGGGAAGATATTGATAATAATATAAAGGAATACAATGAAAAGCCAGAGAATGTAATAAAGGGAAGAGTGTTTGCTGGTGGCGATGTATCAACAAAAACGATAGAGGATATATGCCAACTCTTACAATGTCAGCCACAAGATTTAATTGAATGGAAAGTAGACTTAAAACCAGAGCTATCTTATGAAAATCGCTACAAAAATGCAAAATAATAGCATATAAAGAAACGACGATTTCATCCGAAAATTTAAAGGAGGTATGACCTATGACAGCATTAAGACAGAGTGCAATAATGGAACTGGAAAAAATACCAGAAGATAAGTTATCCTTTGTAATTCAGATTATGCAGGGTGTAAATGGATTATATAATGATTCTAATAAGGAAAGGAAAGATGCTTTTGCAAGATTAGAGCAGTTACGCAAAAAGGGGACTGTTACCGATGATGATGCAGAATTAGCATCTTACAGGGAAGATAAATATGGTAGGTAAAATTCTGATTGATACCAATATATTACTTGATTATCTTCTTGAAAGAGAACCATTCTTTGAGGATGCAAAGAAAGTAATCTCGTCATGTACCGAGGGAAATATAAAAGGTTGCATTGCAGCTCATTCTATTTCTAATATGTTCTTTATATTAAGGAAAGATTATACTGCAAAGGAAAGAAGAGAAATATTATCAAACCTATGCACGATTTTTGATGTAGAGGGCATAGACAAAGCAAAATTATTATCTGGTCTTGCAAATGAGGAGTTCTCTGATTTTGAGGATTGTTTACAAATGGAATGTGCAAAAAGTTATGGAGCAGAGTATATTGTGACAAGAAATGTATCGGATTATTCGGTATCAGACATAAAGGCAATTCTTCCAAGTGAATACTTAGGACTATAATAAACAAAGCACCAACGGAAAGAGATTTATCTTTCTGAAGGTGCTTATTTTAATCCTGCTGCTTGTTATGAATTTTATCAACAGCCTTTTCTAATTCTATTGTCTGCCAGCGTTTGCGGATGATCTGACTTTGTAATTCTGATAATCTTTTATTTGTGTAGCGTTCCATCCATTTCATAAAAGAAGAGGGTATGTGCTTTTCTGGTATCTTTTGAATGATAGCGAATGTCAAATCTTCTAAGTGGTCATAAATCTTATGTAATAAATCTTTGAAGCGATTCGGCTTCGTAATCTCAATGTAAATGTAAATCACCCCTTCCATATATATTATATAGGAAGAAAAACAATGCTACAAGCGAAAATGGAAACTGTCTATAAAGGTGTCATTTTACGGAGAATACTTATTATGTAAGGAAATGTATTTGTAAAGGTGTCAATTCTATTTACAGATATATCCGAAAAGTGACAAGTGTTTTACGAACAGAAAGGACAGTAATATGAAAAATGAAGTATGGGGATATGCAAGAGTTTCTACAAAAGAACAGAATCTTGCACGACAAATTGAACAGTTAAAAGAGTTTGGAATATCTGAGAGAAATATTAAGTGTGACAAAATAAGCGGAAAGACATTTAATCGAATGGAATACAACGCATTAGTTGGAACAGAAACAACAGCACCAACTTTAAGAGAGGGAGATTTGCTTGTTATTGTCAGTCTTGATAGGTTGGGTAGAAACTATACGGAAATCAAGGAACAGTGGAACTATATTATCAATGTTATTGGAGCAGATATTGTTGTGTTGGATATGCCATTACTCGACACAAGGCAATCTGGTGATAATCTTGATAAAAGATTTATTGCTGACCTGGTATTACAGATTTTGTCTTATGTGGCACAAAAGGAACTTGAAAACACAAGACGTAGACAAAAACAGGGAATGGATGTTATGCCAGTAATCAATGGAAAGAAAACTTCTTTAAAGACAGGCAGACCAACAGGCAGACCAAACGCACAGTTTCCCGATAATTGGAAAGATTACTATGAAAAATGGAGACTAGGAGAAATGACAGCAACAAAGTGTATGGAAATACTGAATTTGAAAAGGTCAACATTTTATAAGCTGGTTAAGATTTATGAAAAGGATCTGTGAATTTAATACAAGGATGTAGAAATATAGAGAAACATTATATGAAGCATTTACCAAAGATGGGAGGCATAGACAGATGAAAAGACAAGTAGCATATAAGCAAGGATATAAAATTGTAATCTGTGGAAAATTTTATGAGGTGGCAGATACAAAGAGGATTTTACATTATGGAAATCTATCTCATATACCGACAGTACAAGAGGTATGGAATAAAACAATAGGAATACAGTTAGCAGAAGAGAATTATAAAGTACATAGGAATAACGCATATAGCAGATTGAGAGGAAAAGCCCTTGAAGCATAAAGAATCAAATAATCATAAGTGTATCAGATTTGTTATATCTCTGATTATACTTTGCGGTTTATTTTATTTATCGTGGAGGTGGAAATTATAATGGATAGAATTTTTGAAAGTCAGGCTTTTTGTAATGGAGTTGCTGTAGGAATCAACCTTTATCAGCAAAAGGTTATTATGGCACATGAGAATAATGAAGCTATTAAGATTAATGGAGAATTATATTATATCCAAAGCGGAAAGGAACGATTGCAGGAAATGATTGATAAAATGCGTAAATAGCTTATCGAACCCTATATCGCAAAATGCGTAAATACTTGATTTTCCTATATCTTTTTATTTAGGAAATGCGATAACATACTATTTTGGTAGGAATTGAATGACATCGTAAAAACCTTGTAACTACAATGTAATTATAAACTGATATGCAAAATGTTGAATTGCATATACAATTTGGATTTTTACTGTAAGTACAATGGATTTTAATAATTTTTGTTGGAAGAGGCTTATCGTAAATAGAAAGCAATTTTTCAATGTAACCAGTATCATTACAACAAAACAACCACAACACACAAGAAAGAGAGGTCAAGACAATGCAAATAAATATAGAAACAAAGTTTAACATCGGTCAAGAGGTCTATATCATCCAGAAAGCAAGGTCAAAAGAACCATGTGCAGCTTGTAATGGAGAAGGACATATTATTGTAGATGGTAATAGATTCTCATGTGATAAATGTTTTGGCACTGGTCGATTACACGGAAAGAGGAAAATATATCAATTAGCTGGTAAAAACACCATTACTAATATCAAGGTATATAATTATTTGCTTAACACTGGTGGACACCACAACGAACCGAAAACAGTTGTGAAATATGGATTTGCTGATAGGAGCGACTATACAGATCGGAAGCTATTCGCCACACAGGAAGAAGCAGAAACCAGATGCAACGAACTTAACAAGGAGGCTCAAGATGAGCATAAAAATTGAATACGACTATAACATAAATCAAGTATTTATCAGCAACAATAATAAATCAATTCCAATAGACAGGACAGAGGTAGCAAGAATTGAGACTATTCTGGAAGCATTGGAAATTCCATACACTGAAAAGTTGGGTAAGGTCTTTCTATTTGATAAGGAAATAGCCGATGAAGATAGGCAGACAATGTTAAAGGCTGGTTAGCATCATAGCATTATAATAAGGAAGAAATAGGTTATATTATGATAGATACAAATATTGAATCATTAGCAATCAAAGCGGAAATTAAACAGAGACTTAGAAATGAGATGGAGAATAGTATATCAGAGGATGATATAAAATTCGTTCTAAAAACATTTGACGATGTATCAAGCCGATTCAGATTTTCCAAGGAAAAGTAGATAGAAAAAATCGGCAAGGTATGTTATACTCATTAGGTATTAAGGGCGTGATGAACCCTTGATATACATTTTTTGATCATAGGATTACCTATAGATTGAAATTGTTTTGTTGTTGAAAAGTCATGGCTGTAATAAGTCATGGCTTTTCTGTTTATGTAGAAAGAATTGTATTTGTGGAAATTCTGCAATCTGTTATAATAGGTATTACATAGAAATATGAAAAATAAGATTTGCAAAGGAGATATATGTAATACATATAAGCAATTTGAAATAATGGATATGCACTATATAGGTACTACATATAAATAATATATATGAGTGAAAGCAAAGTGTCGGATTCACAGAAACAAGCCCAGAAAAGATATGATAAGAAAATAAAGATGGTGTCAGTAAAATACACTCTTTCCGAAATGGAAGAATACACACAGCTAAAAGAATATCTGGAAAAGACAAATCAAAGTATGAACGGATTTGTTAAAGCTCTAATCAGAGCTTATTTTGAATCAGGTAAGGGTACAATATATGAAAGACCACTTGAAAAGAAACTTCATAATACAAGAACATACCATAACTACAAAAATATAACTATAGATGATATGCAACCTTTGATAGATTATTTTGGAGAAACACAAACACGGGCGTTATTATTCAAATATGAAAAAATTTTTAAAGATGCTGTTTTAGCTGAAAGAGAAGAGTATGAGACAAAATTATTGATATGGATGGAAGATGTTATGAAAAGAGTTGAACAAGGTGAGTTTGAGGATATGAAACGAAATGAAAAATACCATAAGTTAAAGGCTGAATTGATTGAATTGATGAAATAGAAAAAATAATCAGCATAGGTATTACATATAAGCACTATATAAAGATTTTGAAATATAAGTCTTTGTATGGTGCTTTTTTAATTTGCACAAAAATACAAAAACAAGTGGAGAATATTATGTTGAAAGGGTTGATTGCAAAACATTTCATAAAAATTTTCTCATTCTATGGAAATCTGATAAGAGAATGTTTTGAAAAAAATTTTTGATGGTGTAGAAATTTTGCAAAAAACAATTTTCAAAAGGCGAATAAGTATATAGAGGGCAGAAATGCCAATATATTTTTTAACATTTAATGACGAGAGACAAGGAGGTGTGGAAAGTAATGACAAAATTTGATTATGAAATTCTAATGTTACTTTGTAATCAGAATGTGGACAATCCATTAAAAGCTATGAATATTTCACAGATATTAGAAGAAATTTCAGTAGCAAAAAGAAAATCATACAGTACAACATACAGGCATTTGCAGAGTATGAGCAAACAAGGATATGTGGAATGTGGTCTGATAGATGGATTGGCAAGCACATATTATATTAGCGAACTTGGAAAAGCCTACTATAAATCATAGCAGAATGGAGGTAAGAATTTTGAAAGTCATTAGTTATTTGATACTTAGTTGGTTATATAGAACTGATGCAAAAAGCAAAATTATAGCAGCCACAAGAAAAATGATACTTGATGGACTTGCAGAAGAAGGAACAAGTTATTGTGATAAGACCATTTATAACAACCTTAGAAATCTGATACAAGGTGGGTATGTAAAAAATGGAATGCCAGTAGGTAATACATATACATATTACATTACATCTAAAGGTATGAATTGGTTAAAAGAAATGGAAGAGGAAGAAACGGAGGAATAATTACTATGAATAAGGAAATCAACGCAGGACTTAAAATTACAGGCATTGGATGTGGTCAGTGTGGAACACAGATTATCGCAGAAATTGAGAAGGCTGTAAATCTTCTTGATGGGGATAAATCAAATCTTTCCTTTATTGGAATCAATACAAGTACAGAAGATTTATCATCCGTAACATTATCTCACAAGATTCACATTAACAATTCAAAAGGTGCAGCTTGCGACAGGAATAAGAGTACAGAAGCATTAGCAGATGGCATTGACGAAATTCTGGAAGAATTACAGTCATACATTATCGAAGATTCCATTATTTTCATTGCATTCTCATGTGGTGGAGGCACAGGATCAGCGATAGCACCTATTCTTAGTGGAATATTAAAGGAAATGGGATATTCGGTTGGTATGATTCCTGTATTGCCAGCAGATACAGAACCATTAAAGGTAAGAGATAATGCAAGATTGACATTTAATGAGATTGATGAATTAAAGCCAGAAATGGGAAGTATTTTTATCCTTGACAATAATGCAAGCGACAAAATTACTGTAAATAAAGTGTTCGCTTCATTATTTACAGGTATTCTTTGCATCAATAATAAATCCCAGGATGGAAATATGGATTTGGCAGAAATTGAAGCTTGCTTAAAGTGTCCGTCATTCTCTGTCATTACAAAAACCAATGCAACAAAGGGAACGACTGCAAATATCATTGATATTTTAAATAAGGATAACAATATTTTTGCAAAGAGAGAGGACAAGACTGTTACGATTATGGGTATTTCTGAAGCTGTATCAGCAAAGGAAAGTAAGATTGATATTATTCAGTTGCGTAAAGAGGTAGGAACAGCACCAACAGAATTTCATGGTTATCTGTCTGAATCAGAAGAAAATGTAATTATTCTTAGTGGTTTAACAATGCCATACAGTAGATTGGATTCAATGACAGATGCTATTGAGAAAGAAGCTGTGAATGTTCAAAACTCTATGAAAGCATTAACAGAAGTAAGAACTGCAAAATCATTAGATATATTTGGACAGAAGGCAGAGCCAGTTGTAGCACCAAAGAAGTCAAATAGATTAGATGCACTAAAAGCAAGAAGAATCAGCAAGTAAAACAGAGAACAATATAGTGTGTGTGTGGTGGAAATCCACCCTCACGAACCAAAGAAAGGACTTTGCTATATGGGAAAATCAAAAGTAATACAGATGAAGAAAGCAGATAAATCACAGGAAGCGAGACAGATTCTAAAGAATGGTATCGTAAATGGAATGTGTATTGAAAAACTAATTCAGATGACAGAATTTGGGCTTGTTGGAAATATAGACAGTGTAAATGGTACGAATGGCACAAGTCATTATTTTAATCGTATGAAATATGTTGTGGCTGAAAATGAAAGAGGATTCGATCTTATAAATTATTTCTTCACAGATAAAGAAAACATCATTATAGCAACAACTTCCATCAGCATTGACCATATAGACAATATTTCAGGTTGTATCAATAAAGATAATCCTGACAATGTGCTTGATATAAATATTGTTATGGTGGATGGCGCAGAGATTACAATCAACGTGATTTATTAGACAGAGGAGGACTAATTACATGGAACTTACAGAATTATCAAATTTATTAAAGGAACAGAATGAGAGTGGCAAAGGTTTTCAAATTCATTTGAACAGTGGAAATCTTGATGAAAAGAGCCAGCATAACACAGATGTTGAGTTTGGTGATTTATATTTCACTAATTGTAGGATGTTGGGAAATACAACACTTCTGTCATTCGGTAACAACGAAAAAAAGCCAGTAGGATTCAATGAGGAAATCAATCAGCCACTTTATCCAATGGAGATTAATAGCAGTATGTTCATTGATATTGCAAGGATCGAAGCAGTTGAGGCAGTAGAAAATTTTGAGGACTGGTTTATATTTACATCATCGAGAGTCATTAATCTGTACATGCTGCCTCAAAACAACAATGTAGACGGACACAGAAATGTTGTAACAATCGGTTTTATTGAGTAACAAACAGAGAATGTATATAGGAAGGAAACAGGCATGGTTAAGATATGGATAAGAGCAGATACTGGTAAGTTATCACATGTAATCGAGTATGAGAACGGACAACGAGTACAGATACCAATAAACAAAGATGGCACTATTAAATGGCTGTCAGATAAGATTAAAAAGCATAAATAAATGGAGGAAAATTATTATGACAAACAAAGATTATGAAATTATTATGGGTTACTTTAACGGAAAGCACATTGATCGTGAGGGATTAGAGAAATCTTGCGATTTTGATAATTTGACAATGACAAAAGATGTTACAACAGATATTACAAAACTGCTTTCAGATGAAGGATATAAAAAATCTGAATCACAGAATGCTATCAAACAGTTCGTTGGGTTTGTAAAAAGTAGAAGTGGTTCAGGTGAAATTACATGGGATGGTTTAATTAAAGATTTAAAGAATTTAGAGCTTGCAGAATCAGAGTTTGGTATTAGAGTGCAGAATTTTGGAAAGGCATATTGGGAAGTATTTTTCGATCACTTTGATATAGAAAAGTGTGAAGATGGAAATGTAAAATTAACATTCGACCATGAATATTATTATGACACGGAGAATGAAAGAGCATGGGAAGTATTAGATAAATACGGTATTGATGGTAATGTTCCGACAGAAAAAGCACTTTCTATCATTAGCGAGAAATGGACTGGTTTATCAGATGAAGAAAAAGACGAGTTGATTTCTGCACTTTCAGTACCGACAACTACTCATTATGTGGATAAATCACGAATGGTAATCTTAAAAGAGGATATCGAAAAGATTAACAGGACAAGTGCAGATTTAGTACCTCATGTGGGATTGCGTAATTATACAATCACTTTTACAAATGGAGAAAATGTGTATCTGAGATTTTAAAACAGAGAGCAAATACAGTAAACGGTCAGCCAGTTAAGCAGATAAAAGAGAATTATATGGGATTTCCATATCTCTGCCAGCATAGAAAATGGAGGATTAAAAGATATGACAAATTTAAGTTTAGACAAATTAAGAAAAGGAACAGGCGCATTTATTTCAGAATCCGATTTTCAGGTTATTCAGTTAGAATATCTTGATTATTTGGAAGAGAATGGTTTGATAGACGCAGAAGCTAATGCTGAAAAATTTTGTGAGATTTGGGTAGAGGAGCAAGAAAATCTTGATACATTCAAACAAACTTCTGATGGCAAGATTGAATATTACAGCATGGATGCAGATGATACACCTATGACAACAGAAGAATATCTGAATGATTTGGATATGACATCGTATCATTGGGAAAATCTATGCCGTAGCTATTGGAAGATTTTTGAGGACATTCTTAACACGGGTAATGTGGATATGAAATTGCTTGCAAATATTTTAGCAGAAAGAACAATCTCACATGAGCAGATCTATGAATTGCAGAAGGCAATTAAATGTCGAGTCGCAGAGTTAGTGGCAAATGACAATAAAGATTTATTGGATGACAGCTTGAAATATCCATGTGGATGTTAATAACGTAAAAAGTATTTTCTTAACGGAGAATATTAATAATAGGTGGAAGTCCTGATAGGGTAAGTTCCTATCCTATCAAAACATTAACATAAAACCGTGGATCAACGAAATGTTGATCCCGTACATAAAGGAGCAAGTATATGGGAAGCACAAGACCAACAACGGCGAAAAATCTTCAGAAAGCAATTAAAAATCATCTGGTAACAGTCGTCAATGCACAGACAGAATGTAAAGATACAGATGAGGTTCAGACCATTACAGCAGAGCAGTTTGTAACAGATTTGGATTTTTATATGGAATCAGGTATCTTTTCGGATTCATTGGATTTCAAATATAAAATTACTGGCAAAGAATTTCTACAGATTCAGGTAGGTTATATGAGCAGTTTTTGCCAGCATTGTATTACAGCAACATTGAAATTATGTGATGGCATAATGATGGAGCAGGTAGAGAAGCAGCTTAGAGAGACGATTTTCGATATTTTATCTGCATAGAAACAGAGAATATTATAAATAGACAGAGATATTTGTTACAGTGAGATGACGCAACCGACTATTGAAGCGAATAGTTACAGTTCAGAACGGATTTACATTTCCCCTTTTATTAAAACATATATCAGTGAAGATGCTGATTACATAATTTGAACGGAATCACAATACCATTGAAGATAATGGTTACTTATATTGGACGGAATAACAGGCACATTACCTTTATGGTGGTGTGCCTACATTAAATTGAAAGAGAGGCAATGAATTATTACAAGCGAAAAAGAAATGTGTCCAGTGCGTTCACTGGCATTAGCAAATTATTTATGTGGTCACGGTTACGAAATAAAGAAAGTTATTGATTCTGAAAAGAATCCACAGTACAAAATATTTTTATTTGAGGACAATAAAGCTATTCATAATAGTATTACTACATATCTCACAAACAGGGAGGTGTAGGATTTATTGACCAAAAGCAGCGAAGAAAATAGATTGTCACAAAAGGTCTTTCTATTAAACAATGTCATTAGAGATAAGACCATATCTGATAATGGAATCTTGGTTTATTGCTATCTAAGAGCAATTCAAAGAACAGATATGAATTATTATCCAATATCAGTTGATATAATGGATTATTTCTTTCGACACACATTTGATATTGAGTCAAGAGACAAGAAAAAATATGTAGATGGATTAAATGATTTGGAAGAACATGGTCTAATCCATAAAATCAACGAAAAGAAGTATAACTTTGAGTACGATTTAGAACCTATATATTTTGATCCAACAAAAACCAACAAGGAAAATAATTTATGGTTCACAGTAGTTTATACGGACGAATTAACCACAATTATGCAGATTGATGATAAGAAATCCAATGTCAGTAAAGCTAAATTGATTAGATATTTTGTGAACGTTGTCAGTACCTTCCGTCATGGAAAAAGCTGGACATTTGTATTATCCGATGGAAAAGAAACGGATGGAGTTATAGGATTTTCTTCTATAGAAGTATTATCGAATATATCCAATATAAGCAAAGATACTGTATTGGCATATAACAAAATTCTGGAAGAGAACAAGATTTTATATATTTACAGGGCAAACGATTTACTACTCATAGACAATGAAATATCTGGAATCACCAATACATATGGAAGATACAAATATAAGAAGTTCATCATTGATGAGGGCGAAGATCATAAAAAGGAATATGGTTATTGTCAATCAGTAGAGAGCATAAAGCACAAGACAGCAAAGACATCAAAGCGAAAGAGTCTGGGAGTAAAATATTTCAACTTGGTATCAGGAAATAAAATGTACGATAAAGAAACTATCATTGAGATATACAAATATGCGGTTGAATTTAATAAAAGACATGAAAACGATGGATATTGTGAAAACGATTTGAAAGATATTTATTTCTTTGACCAGTTCCCATTCATAACAGAAGATTGCTTGAAAAATAAGGACAAAGCAAAAAGACCATTTCCAATAGAAGAAAAAAGTAATGATGATATATGGGGAGAAGCTGATCCATTAGAGAATGATTTTAGCATAGAGGAAATAATTGATATGCCAGGTATGAATGAAACCAAACATAATATAGAATAAATTTTATTATTCATCAATGAACAATGATTAAAAAATAATGGAGTATGGATGCGATAGCAGCCATACGAAATTATACATTAAACCAAAAAGAAACGATACAAAAAAGATTTTCTTTAGTAAAAAGTATCTTTAGTAAGATAATCCTAAAATATGTCAAAAAACATACAAATAATCGGATGGTTGCTATCCTAAAATATGTAAGAAAATTGACAAATTTTAGGATGCGAGGAAATCAGATAGGAGAAGGAGAATTATATATGAGTAAAGAAATTACAGAGAAAAAATATTACAGAGTAGGTGAAACGTTTTCCAATACAGATAAAGATTACAACGGATTATTGGATATTCCTTTTGGTATTTGGGTTACAACACATAGCTTTGAAGTGATAAGTTCTATGAAATGGGAAAAGGCATATAAGCTATGTACTCCGATTGATGGAAAAATTATTGATGAAAGTGTAAAGGACTGCTGCATTTTTGTCTATTTGGATGAAGCTAATTATGACTATAAGGGTGGTAAATTTGTTGAAGTTACATGGGATGAACTTATGAAAGAGTGTACACCTGTAGAAGCAATTGTGTATGAATAAAGGAAAATAGATATTATGATAACAATAGAAAAAGCATATGAAAAATTTTATAAATTATTGGAACAGATTGACAATTCAAACATTCCATCAAGTGAGCAGTATGAACTGTATCAAGATATGAAATCTGAAATTGAACAGAAAAAGCAACAAGCGTATGCAGATATGTATGAATATTGATAAAGGAGATTTTATAATGGCAAATAAAAATAACGAATATTGTTGTATGTGTGGAAGCAAAAAAGATGAAGTAGACAAGCTGATTAGAGGTAAATATGGATATATCTGTGATAGCTGTATCAGTATAGCAAGCGATTTACTCAATGATGAAGAAGAGGAATCTATCACAAATAATATGCAGTTGGCTACTCCTTCACAGATTAAAGCACATTTGGATCAGTATGTGATTGGACAGGATGAAGCAAAGAGAACACTTGCAGTTGCGGTCTACAATCACTATAAGAGATTGAAACAGAATAAGAAATCTGATGTTGAAATACAGAAATCCAATATCCTTATGATTGGTTCAACCGGCAGTGGTAAGACACTGATTGCACAAAGTTTAGCAAAATTCTTAGGTGTTCCATTTGCTATTGCTGACGCTACAACACTTACTGAAGCTGGTTATGTTGGTGACGATGTAGAGGTCATGTTAAGAACACTCTTACAGAATGCAAATTATGACATTGAATCAGCACAAAGAGGAATTATCTATATTGATGAGATAGATAAGATTTCTCGTAAAGGCGAGAATGTTTCTATCACAAGAGATGTGTCAGGTGAGGGAGTACAGCAAGCACTTCTTAAAATTATCGAGGGTACTATTTCAGAAGTGCCAGTGACAGGTAGTAGAAAACATCCACAGGGAGAGACAGTTAAGATTGATACATCTAACATACTTTTCATCTGTGGTGGAGCTTTTGACGGAATAGATAAGATTATCAGCAAAGAGGACACGCATAATACAATCGGATTTGGTGCTAAAGTTGCCGATAAAAAGGAATCAGAGGTTGATATGTCAAAGGTGGAACAGCATGATCTTGTGAAATATGGTCTTATGCCAGAATTGATAGGTAGACTTCCTATTATAACTGCATTGAATCCATTATCTGAGGAAGATTTGGTGTATATTCTCACAGAGCCAAAGAATGCTATTACAAAGCAGTATCAAGAGTTGTTATCAATGGATGGTGTGAAGTTGGAATTTGAGGACGAAGCATTGAAAAAGATTGCTGAAATGGCTATTAAGAAGAAAACAGGTGCGAGAGGTCTTAGAAGTATCATTGAATCGGCTATGCAGAAAGTCATGTTTGATGTTCCTGATATGAGTAATGCAAAGAAAGTTGTTGTAACTGCTGATTGTGTAGAAGGAAAAGCGGATGCGTTGTTTTATGGTGCAAAGAATAAGAAGATAGCGTAGGTGGAAGGAGACTATAAAATATGAATAATGAAGTAAGATGTAACAATGATTTGGAACTTAAAGCAATAGAAAACAGAATAATTCGGCTTAAAAATGAGACTGCACAAAATCTCATTAAACTTGGTAATGAATTGAATAGAGCAAAAGAAAAAGTACCACATGGAGAATGGGGAACATGGCTAAGAGATAAAGTTAATTTTTCACAAAGAACAGCAAATATTTATATGAGAATTGCAAAAGAATTTGGTTCAAATTCGCAAGCGATTTCCAATTTGGAAGTAACAAAATTGGGATTATTATTGGATGTGCCAGAAGATAAAAGAGCTAATTTTATTGCAGAACATAATGTAAAGGAAATGTCAACAAGAGAATTAAAAGCTGCAATTAAAGGTGAATCTGATCATACCAAAACAGATAGCGTTATCGACTATGTAAGAGACTATGAAGATATTGAGATAGATGTAGATTGTTTAAAACCATTACCACAACATGATAAATATTTCTTCAAAAGAACAGGCAAGGACTGGATTTCATTTTTAAATTCGGTTGATAAATATGGTATATATGAGCCAATTATGATTGCAAGAGATAATACAATTATTTCTGGACATGAAAGAGTAAGAGCTTGCAAAGATTTAGGTATTAAGAAAATTCGTGCCTATTATGCTTGTCAAGAAAAGGAACATAGAAAAGATTGCAAAACAGATGATGAATTGAAATTAAAGATGTTTATTTTGTCAAATTTTAGTCTGCGAAGCATAGATGGGTATTATGCAATGTTTTGGATGGACACTCTGTTTGGAACATCTTATGGTGATGGTAGTGGAGATTTGACGCATTATGTTACAGATGATGTTGTCAATAAGTTAAATCATAATAGGGATATTTTGAAAAAAATGAAAGATGTGGTTGATAAGTGCCAATGTGAAGAAATAACAGAAGCTGAAATGGATATAGAAATTGTAAAATTACATGAGCAGTATGTGTAAAAGAAGGAGAATATACAATATATGGATAAATTTACAGTAACAATAGGAAACAAAGACACAGCCGAACTGAACAGACTTACAAGAACAATCAAGTTACATGATATGTGGAACAGACAGTATCACAACACAGTTAGCAGTATGTTTGAAAAGTACAAGAATTTAGATGATTGGTCACAAGATGAATTGATGAAAGTTGCTTTATGCGGTGTGAAGTATATAAAATGCGTTGCAGATATTGAGAGAGAAAATCAGAGATTAGATTCAAGCTACAATACACCATTTGCAATAAAAGAAGCAGGATTTAATATGATAGATGTTCTGTTTGGTATTATAGGTCGTATCAAGCTGAAAAATCTGATTAAGATATTCCCAATAGATAAAACCTATGATGGCGATAAATGGGGCTGCAAGGATTACTTTTTCACAATGGATGTTCTGAAGGAAAAAGGTCTTGATAGTGCAGTTGGTCGTGATGGTGTATTCGATTTGATGTGGGATTATGAAAACAGAGATTTGAGAGAGTTCACAGTATTCTATATGAGCTGCATGAGTGCAATGTACAAACAGCAGACAGGTGTTGGTATTGCAGAAAAATTTTGCGAAGATAATGGAATCGGTACGTATACAATGGACAGAGAAAATGGTCTGCTTATTGATAATCAGAATGGAGAGATTGCAAAATTGAGCAATAAGCCCTCATTTATGCAGATTGTGAAGTAAAATTGCATTTTCCGATTAGCATCAAAAGTACATTGAAAATTGAATATTGGCGGTTGTTGTGGTATTCTTAATCTAAAATATACAATATGGAGGATTTTTAATGGAACGTAACGATAGATGTTTCTGTGGAAGCGGAATCAAATATAAAAAATGTCATTACAGAATTAATGGTGAAAGTAAATTAGCAAATATATATAGAGCATATAATGAGTACAATAATGCTTGTATTCAAAAAGGAATATGTAATAATTGTAGAAAGGGATGTTCACAATGTTGCAATGACTATTTCTTTATTTCTGAAAGTGAATTTCTACAAATATTGGAAGAATTAATATATAGAAAAATAAATATAAATGATTATATTAGTAAGGCAAAGGCGGTTAAAAAGCATATTGAAAAAGTTCACCCAGAAATAATAAAGAAACTTAACGAATTTATGCCGAAATCAGTAGATAATATAGATGAATCTTTTTTTAAAGATTCAATTAATCCCCCTGATTTACCAGCATGTATTTTTTTAGATAATAATAAGTGCAGTATTTATAATGTACGCCCATCTATATGCAGGGGATATGGGACAACAGAAGAATGTGGAATTATAAAGAATAAAAAATATGATTTTGAAGAAAAATATAAAATGTATAACGAAGCAAGTATTATTTCGCATAGTGGAGATACAACGAAAGCAATATTAAAAAGACCCTATCCGTTATTTTATTGGTTTGCTTATTTCTTAGATGATTCATGGTATAATTTTACAATGGAAAAGCTTAGAAGAATTAGAGATGACCAAAATGATGCTTATTATGATTTTACAAGGAAATTGCAATGACATAATAGATATATGAATTTATATAATGAATACCAACCGTCAATATTCGATGGTTGGTATTTTTTTTACGCAAAATCGGAAACAGAACGGAGAATATTACATATAGAAGAATGAATGGAGGTTGATTACTATAAGTAAGATAAATTATAAAAAGACATTGAAGCCATTATATATAGAGTCGATGGAGGCAAGTCATGTTTATATCAATGAACGTGCAGTACAGGAAGATACAACTGCACAATATAAAATTGGTAAGGAATATGTGGACTTTAAAAAGATTAATACAAAGAGATCTGTATTAGCAGACAGTTTATTTCTTAGATTCATGCAATCGAGTATTACAAGAATTGGTGGTGATTTTAGTAAGGACTTTATTGTATTGAAATTCAATTACGATGCTAATTATAAGATAAGCGACGGAGTAGAAGAGAAACTTTCAAAAGAGGAATTACGTACACTGTATTATAAGAATGGAGTGACTTTTATTTCTGAGGTAAAGGATGCCAAAAGTAAACAGAAGCTGAGTAGTGAAGAGGATAGATGTCATTCAATACATTATAAAATGTTAATGAGATCACCTGGCAAGGCGAAAGATGGTGATTGTGTATTCATACGAGATAATTTATATCATAAAGCAATCAATTTCTTGACAATGGGATTATATGATTTGATGAATGAGGAAGCAAAGAAGGATCCGGATAAGGTATTCAAAATTGTTGAGTTATCTGCGTATTTAACATTAACGACTGCTGCTGCAAATGGTTATATACGGATTCCGTGGAATCGAATTTTAGTTGTACCGGATGAGGAAGTTTATTCGAAACGGATGAATGCGGTTATTGTACAATCTGAACCAGTAACACGAACATATGAGAAAAAAGAATTTTATATAGATTTTGATAGTCCTAAAACAGAGGAACTTATCAATAAAAAGGGAGTTACATTTGATGAAGAAAAAGCGAAGAGTCATGATTTGACATATATAGCCAAAACAAAAAAAGCACTCATAGATAATGGAATCAGATGGAATCGTTATTACGGATATTCGGAAATCATAGAAGAAGACGTTACTAGGGATGAATGTTTTGCTCACTACGTGTCAGATGAAAAAGTCAAAAATATTCTTTGGGATGGCATGGGATTAATAGATGAATCAATCTTTCCTAAAGATATGAATGGATTTATTTATTGTAGATCGCATTTCTTTAAAAGTTGTTTGTTCCGTGGAAATATTCAAGATTTTTTCAAAGATTATTGCAAGGAACATGGATTTGATTATAAAAATTTTACGACTGAGAAGATTGATATGTTTGAACGCAAACTTAGTCTATCTAATATTGATGTTGTGATTACGGACAAGTCTCTTAAATGGCTGAAATTTGTTGATGTGATGAGCGGTGGTCAAGAAGGCACTCCGAAGGATGCGTTTAATAAATATTATAAGCGGTATATGAAATTACATGATAATTGGTTTTCGATTGTAAAGACTGCTCATTCGAGTAAATGGGGAGATATGCAGTTGATGGCATATCAGATGGATAATTCGCTTCCAACTACGGATAAAAATGTATTAGGGCGTATTGCGGATCAGTCGGTGCAGTTTTGCAATGAGTTAAAACTTGCAGATGATGAAGCATATCTGAAATATCTGGATCAGAGAAAAAACAATTTTAATATCAATGAAATGTTGATTGAATTGGTAAAATGGAATCCTGACTTTAGACGTACAGAGTTTTTTAGAAGTAAGAAAACTAAGGATATAAGTAAATTGAAGAATGAATACTTTAAACAAGGACGGTTACTGCAAAATGGAGATAATCTTACTATTATGGATAACCCGATTGCACTTTTGTTAAAAGCAGTAGGTGCAGATCCGTTGCAGGAAGGTTGCTTTGATGTAGTAGAGGATGGTGTTCAGTGTTATACACCAAGATTTAAGGCTGGGGATAGGTTGGCTGCATTTAGAAGTCCTCATAATTCACCCAATAATATAATTCATTTATACAATATATATCCTGATAGGCTGGTTAAGTATTTCCCTAATATAGGTCAGAATGTGATTGTATTCAACGCTATAGGTACTGATACACAATCAAGGCTCTCGGGTCATGATGTTGATAGCGATTTTGTGTATACAACAAATCAGCCTGATTTAGCAGAATTGGCAAGAATAGCCTATGTCAATTATCCGACAATAATTAATGGCGTTGAAGAAAAAGGTAGCAGTTCATATCATTTTGTATTAGAAGATTTTGCGCAGATGGATAATAAAATTGCTTCCGCACAAGAATCTATTGGAACATCAACAGACACTGCGCAACTTGCGTTGAGTTATTACTATGATGAGGGCATGATAAGTGAAGAACTGAAGAAATGCTTTGTTATTCTATCCGTAATTGGTCAGATCAGTATAGACTTGGCTAAAAAGGAATTCAATATTGATGTTGTGAATGAGATTAATCGAATTAAAAGATTGCCATGTATGAAAGATAAAGATATTCCGGCATTTTATGCTGCTACTAAGAAAAGTCGGAATAACAAGGATTTTGATATGGATAAGATTCGTTCTATGAATTGTCCAATGGATATAATTGCAGATTATATTGATGAAAAGGTAATAGGGCGTGCTGATGGAATCGACCATCTTCCGATTCGTAATTTCTTTAATAAGCAAGTTATAGGCAAAGGGAATCGCTACAAAAAGGAAAAGTTAATTAGACTTGCTAAATCATACAACGACTCAAGAAGGTATTTGGAGAACAACAAAGACCAGTATACAGATGATTGTTTCATTAATTTGAAAATAACCAATATGAATCAGTTTTTGAATCGTGCAAGTAAAAGTCTGGATCAAGAAACAATTATGCAGTTGATTATATATGCACTTAAGGATGACAATTCAGATGTAAGCTCGATAATCCTCAATTTTTTATTTAGGGAGCATCATGACGAATTTATGAATTGCTTTGTGAAAAAGTACCAAAAATAACAATGGAAAATTATGCGAAAACTGTTATAATGCAACAAAAAACAAGCGTTTAGAACATCTCCTTATGGAAAGAGATCTGTGCATGAAAAGACCGTAGGCTGAGTAGTGCGTGGGAAACTTCATTTCCATTTTCCATGTTTAAAAGTTAAATCTAAGCAATTTAACAAATTAGCTGATACATTGTCCTCAAACAGCAGTGTGTTGGTAGAGTACCGAGTGTATTCAAACAAAACAATGATTGAGCGGACAGGCTGACTTCAAACTAGGTCTGTCTGCGAAATTAAAAATGTAGACATCTGTCAATTATTGGTCTATAATGAGAATATTAAATGCTAATGATTGGGTGGTGAAATTTTGGAAGGTAAATTTTCTATTTTATATAATCCCAAAGATGAATATAAAGAGATTGGTTATCATAAAACTTTATATATGTATGTTGAAAGTATAAAAAAGAATGGTTTTGAACCAAGTAACAAAGATGATGATTGGCTTGGGTTCGGTGTTTATTTTTGGGATAATATTGAAAATGCGAAATGGTGGAATGTTGGTACAACTTCTATTATAAAAGATTGCATTATAGAATGTGAATTAAAGTGTGATATGAATCAGTATGCGAATCTAAACAATGATATGAATAAACTTGATTCATTTTGTAAAAACTATATGAAAGAAATAAGAAAAAATAAATTACCTAGACCAAATTTTAAAAACAATAATCAAAAGAAAAAATTTTTTTGTGATTTGTATTGCATAAAAAATAATCTGTCTATATTGTCATTTGAATTTGAACATGATATTATAAATATGGCTGGATTTAAAATTGATACAAAGAAAAGGCGACAAATATGTGTAAGAAACCCTAACCTTATAAAAATATTATCTATTAATGGAGGGTAAATATATGTTATATAATGAAAATGAAACGCGCGAATTATGCAAACGATATGATATAGAAATAATCAATAGTGATGATAAAGATTATTATAAAGACATAGAATTTTCGATGAATGATATTATGAATGAACCATATATTCACACTGTAGTTGAAAAATGTATTGTCTCCGAATCTATGAAAATTCCTATTGCTATGGAAAACGATTTTTTTGTTGATAATAAAAACGATTACTATTGTCGCGTAGCCAAAGAGGATTACTATGATTGTTTGATGTCTGTAGTTGATAGTGACACCGTAATCAATAAGGCTGCATAATAAGGAGTTTTTATATGAAAAAAAGTATGTTTCAATTTAAGAATCCGCATATTGAAAAAATATCTTTTGAAATAAACAATAATATACCTTGTGAAGACGATATACCACTTGGAATTAACGTTCAGACATTTTTGTCAAATGATGAAAATAATGCATTAGTAAAATTAACCTTAACTGTTGGCGAATTAGATGCAAATTCAAAAGAATTAAAAAATTCAATATATTTTAATGGATGTATTGTTTCAGAGTTTAAGTGGGAAAAAGAAATCAAAAATATTGAGAATATGTTAAAAGTAAATGGCGGAGCTGTTTTGCTATCATATTTAAGACCTATTTTATCATCGTTGACCATGCAAGCAGGAATAAAGCCATTGCATATACCATTAATTGATTTTACAGAATAAGAAAATCATATTATTATGTAAAAGAGCAAGGAATTCCTTGCTCTTTTAATATTGAAGCATGAATTATGGACAAAGCTAGTGTGATTGATTTTACACTGGTTTTCTTTTTTATCTACAAAAATAGCAAAGGAGGTTGAAAATTGACACAAGAAGAATTACGTGATCTGTTAATAAAACGGACACAGAAGGAAAGTAAGTACGTAATCATCCGTATCTGTCAGCAACTATATTTTTCTGATACACTCTTTTCATAACAAAGGAAGGAAACTGTATCATTATGAAAAAAGATGAAAAAATCACTCTGTGGTCTGAACGAATCCATGAATTTCAATCCAGTGGGCAGACTTGCAAAACATGGTGTCAGGAACATCACGTTCCAGTCTCTACAATGAATTATTGGATGCGCAAGCTGAAAAAATTGGACGAACAATCAGATACAGATATGATTTTTGCAAAAATGCCAACGGAAAAAGAGATTTCAAAGAATGAGACTTTGAATATCAGCCCGTCTCCAGTCCGCATTTTTATCACAAACGCTATTCGGATTGAAGTGATGCCTGAATGCCCGCCGGAATTTTTTCGTGTTCTGATCCAGGGGCTGAAAGATCATGCTTGATCTGGCAGGTGGCACAACCGTTTACCTTGCATGTGGAGCTACCGATCTGAGAAAAAGCTATCACGGACTGGCTGCAATTATCAAGCTAAAATTCAAACTTGATCCCTATTCGCGCTGCATGTTTGCGTTCTGCAACCGCAGGCGGACTTCTATTAAGATTCTGCAATGGGACGGATCCGGTTTCTGGATTCTGATGAAGAGGCTTGACAAAGATTCCTTTCACTGGCCGGATACTCCGGATGAATTACAGAAAGTGACCCTGAAAGAAATGCATTGGCTGTGTGATGGCCTTTCACTTACTCCGAAGGGAGCTTTTGAAGAAAGACATCCAAAGATTGTTGTATAAAGAACGGATTTGTCAATTCGCAAAAAGCACGAAATACTTGTGGATATCGGTATATATTCCTACACAGTAAAACGTTGATTTTTCTCGAACAGCTGGACTTTCTATGCTATACTGGAATTATCATATAAGAGTTTGGAGATTGCCGGATGGATCCGTTTTTTACAGAGGAACAGCTGAATAACATGAGCCGTGAAAACATGATGGAAGTTATGAGAATCATGCAGAATCAGGTTCAAAAAAAAGAGACCGAGGTACAGCTTCTGAAAGACAAGCAGAAAGAACTGGAATTTATGAACGCAATGCTTTCAGACCGTCTTGCGCTTGCACAAAGAAGACGTTTCGGTTCTTCCAGTGAAAAATACGCAGATGGATATGAACAGATGGATCTGTTTAATGAGGCTGAAGTCAATGCAGATATGGATACTGCTGAGATTGAAGAGGAAATCGTGATTCCATCGCACAAACGGAAAAAACGCACCGGCAAAAAAGAAGAAGATCTCTCTAATTTCGAAGTAACAGAAACAATCGAATATAAACTGACCGGCGAAGACCGCTATTGTCCGGACTGTGGAACAAAGTATAAAGTCGTCACAAAAGAAGTCGTAAAACGACTGAAATTCATCCCCTCCACCTTTGAAGTGGTTGAAGAAGTAACCTATGTATACAGTTGTCCAAAATGTGGTGCTATGATCCGGCCGGAAAAAGAGTTTCCGCTGATCAAGGGAAGCATTGCTACACCTTCGCTGGTTGCCGGAATCATGAATGCAAAGTATGTCAATGGCATGCCGCTGGCAAGACAGGAACGGGAATTCGCAAGGTATGACTTAAATCTTTCAACAAAAACAATGGCAAACTGGATCATCAGCTGTGCAGACCGGTATCTGGGACTGCTTTATGGGCAGATGAAGGAAGAATTCCTAAAGAGCAGATACATCCATTGCGATGAAACCAGGATCCAGGTGATTGATGAACCAGATCAGAAAGGATCATCTCAAAACTGGATGTGGGTATATCTGACAGATCATTACAGTGAAGCCCCACAGATGGTTCTCTTTGATTATGAGAGAACGCGTGCCGGATATCACCCGGTAAACTTCCTTGGAGATACATTTCATGGATATCTGACGTGTGATGGATACCAGGCGTATCATGGACTGAACGATTCCATCACCGTAACCGGATGCTTTACCCATGCGAGACGCCGTTTTGATGCTGCACTCACGGCATTAAAAAAGGATTTCACAAAGGAGCAGCTGAAAGAAACAGTTGCATATCAGGCAATGACGAGGATCGGAATCCTGTATAAAGTAGAGGAACTGATCAAAGATAAGACACCGGAAAAACGGTATCAGGAACGCCAGAAGCAGTCGCGTCCAGTAGTGGAAGCCCTGTTTGAATGGCTGCATTCAATGGAAGATTCTGTAGACAGATCTTCCCTTATTGGTGATGCCATTTTATATACGCTGAATCAGGAAAACTATCTTCGCAGGTACTTGGATGATGGGCATCTGAGCATTGATAATAATAGTGCGGAGCGTGCAATCAAAAATTTTGCAGTAGGCCGCCGGAATTGGCTGTTTGCCAAGAGTATCCGTGGTGCAGATGCCAGTGCTGTTGTTTATAGTATCGCAGAAACAGCCCTGCTGAATGGTCTGAAGCCGTATGTATATCTTTCCTATGTATTAGACGAACTTCGTAAAATGGGACCTTTTCCAAAGCCGGATGATCTAAATCGGCTTTTGCCATGGTCAAATGAATTACCGGAAGGATTTCGAACCAAAAAGAAGAAATAAAATGTGCCGCCCTGATGGGCGGCATGTTTTTTTTAAAGGCAAGGTACAGATGATTACGTACTTACGAAGGAAAAGCAGATTTACATTGCCAATGTAACAGGTATTGACAAAGATGTACTTTCAAGATTCAAATTAGGAAAAATCAATTTATATCCGGCATTATTCTCAAAGCTGGAAGACTATCTTACAAATTCATAAAATTATTCTATGGCGCAATGCCAATAATTCTGATTATTCAATCGAAAATTCCACGAGAAAAAATCTATAAAATTAAATATTGGTGGCAAAATCTATTACGAGGATTCTATTTATACTGTTGTGGCGGTAATCTATACAACGGTTTATTTGCGTGCTGTAAACGATGACAGTACAAATTATGATTAAAAAATGCAGGAAATTTATAAGACATACAAGGATATAGAAGTCCTTGGGAAGGATATTAGATGGAAGAAATTAAATATACATATGATGATTTATTACAGGCAGTTAGTAGTCTGGATGACGAAAAGAAAACATTTTTAATGCAAGCCGTTGATATGCGGCATGTACTTAGTATGATGAACTCTGATAAAACGTTTGAAAAGACAATGAAAAGTATAGATACATATATTGCATATTATCAGCTTTTGCAGGCGTATTTAGTGGATTTGAAAGAGTGTTTAGAATCTGGAAGCTATATTGTAGCTGCCGGAATTAACGTGGACACTATTTCGGAGAATTACGATAGCTTGGAAGAAGATGAGAAGAAAGCAGTGGTGCTTAATCTTTTGAATAATGCAGATTTCCAGAAAAAATGTTGTGAGATTTTAGCAGTAGATTTTAAAAGAGTTGTAAATTCAGATGCGACATTAAAAGCAATCGACAATCTGATAGGAGTGAGCAGATACTTTGACAAGATGGTTCGACTTGGAATAGGTTGTAACCATAAATACGAGGTCGAGTCATGAAAAATACCTATGATGATATAGATAAGTTACTAAAGGATATGCGGTCTGATATAGAAGATACATTGTCAAAGGAAGTATTTGAGGAAGTCCGTGATATTGAAATGGAACATGTATACAGGGATGTTTTGAGTACATACAGTCCGAAGATTTATGAGCGTAGAAGTACCGGCGGTATAGATGACATTAGAAATATTGTTGGATATGTAAAAGATATGCATTTAGAAGTTGATAACGTGACTCGGTTTAATGATGGTTATGGCACATATAATCACGGTTATGGATTAGCAGGTTTGATTAATGAAGGTGATGGAGGAATGAGTCATCTTTACTATGATTTTACAGGAAATTTTATACAACCACGTCCATTTTTGGATAACACACAAGAAGAAATTGATAAAACCGACAGAGTGGATCGGGTATTAGAAAAAGGTATGAAAAGACGTGGATATGATGTTAGCTAGGAGAAAGGATGAACAAATGGCAAAGAAAATAAATATAGATGTAAATTTGCGTGATGAAGAAGCAAAGAAAAAACTAAAGAATTTACAAGAAGGAAAATATAAGGTTGACATGGATGTCAATGCAGACGGTATAAATCAGACCACAAAGGGGATGAATCGTCTTAGTACTTCTGCAAAGAATACAAACACAGTATTTGGCAAATTAAAAAATACCATCAGTGATACGTTTTCTGGTGGAAAATTGGCAATGACAGGGTATTTGGCTGTTTTAAGGAGTATTAATCTTGCATCGAAAAATGCAAAACAGAGTATAAAAGAACTGGATAAGAGTGTGACTGATTTATCGGTTGCCACAAATATGAGTAGAAAATCTACATATGATCTTCTGGGACAATATAATAACATGGCAAAGCAGTTGTCGAGTACAACTACACATATTTCATCTGCTGCGGATGATTATTTGCGTGCCGGTAAAAGTATGAGCGAAGCAAATAAACTTATTCAGGACTCTATTATGCTATCAAAACTTGGACAAATAGATTCTGGTGCAGCCACAGAGGATTTATTAGCGACCATGAATGGTTTTAATATGTCTGTCGAGGAAGTAAATAAGGCATTAGATTCAATGGTTGCTATTGATATGGCAGCGGCAACAAGCAGTGGAGATATAGCAACCGCATTAAAGTATTGTGCTTCAAGTGCAGACGTGGCGGGTGTTTCATTTAATAAGTTGGCTGCGATGATAGGAACAGTTCAGGATAAAACACAGCAGTCAGCAGAAACAGTCGGTACATTTATGAATACCCTGTTATCAAGATACCGGAATGTAAAAGCAGGACAGTTCGTAGATGATGATGGACAAGATTTATCTGATGTCGAAACGATTTTAGATTCTGTTGGGATCAAATTGCGTGAGACAAATCAGGAGTTTAGAGATTTTGAAACGGTCATTGATGAAGTTGCTAAGAGTTGGAATAATTACTCTGGTGTACAACAGGCTGCTATTGCAAAAGCATTTAGTGGCTCAAGACAGCAGAACCGTTTTATAGCACTCATGGAAGGTTATAACAAAACATTAGAACTTACAGAGGTTGCAGCCAATAGTGCTGGAACAGCAGTTGAGAAGTTTAATAATAGCTATCAGAACAGTCTGGAAGCCAAGCAGAATACTTTACAGGCAACTTTTGAATCCATGATTATGAACTCTGATATGGGTAATGTTTATGGTGATATTTTGGATGCAACAACAGCACTTGTTAAGTTTGTTGACGAAACAAATCTTCTCAAAGGTGCACTTACAGGATTAGCAACTTTTGGTGGAATCAAAGCATTTATGACAATTAAGACTGGTGCAATGGAAGCATACGTTGAATTGAATAAATTCAAAAATGCAATGGATATTGTAAAAAGTACTAATATTTCCACGGCACAGTTTGATAAATTATTGTTACTTTCTGAAGGATTATCAAAGAGTCAGATGAAGCAGGTTTTATCGACTAATTCACTCACGATGGCACAGAAGAAACAACTTTTGATGGTTTCAGGACTCAGTGAAGAAGAATCGGTTGCTGCATTGCAGGCTTGGAAGATGACTGCCGCAAACAATGGTCTTACTGCATCAACAACATCTGCAAGCAATGCTTTTAAAGGTCTTACAATGATGATTAAAGCCAATCCGTTTATGATTGCTGTAACGGCAATTACGATTGGTGTAGCAGCATGGCAGAAGTACAAACAGTCTATAGAGGACGTAAAGGACAGGATTGACGAATTATCTGATTCAATTTCCACATTAGAATCTGAGTATAAATCATTAAAAGAAACAGGATCGGAAAATCTGACCGACACAGAACAAGCACGATTACAGTATCTTGAAGATCGTATTGAACGTGAAAAAGAGTTAAAAGAACTGGAAGAAGCCCGTCTTATCAGAGAAAAATACGGTAGTAATTTTACAGATTATTTTGATGAAGATAACCAGAATGCAAAATATAGTGATTTCCGTGAAAAATATCTCGATGGAATGAGCAAAGTAGATGTCACTTCTTTAGCATATGGAATCGACCATGATGAGCAGAACGTCATTGACATTGGATCAAAGATTGACGAATACAAGGCAGCTCAAGAAAAGATACAAAGTTATGTCGAACAGATGAACAGACATAGTTCAGATGAACAGGGATATATATGGGCTGATGAATTGAAAAGTCAAGAAGAGGATAACCTTGAAAAACTAATTCCACAGCTTCAGGAAGAATATCAGAATTACAAAGAAGCCAAATATGAAGCTGAGACAGCTATTGATGAAATGACACAGGATTTAGACAATCCTAATCTGACAGATAAAGACAAAGAAACAATTCAGAGTTGGATTGCACAGTATCAAGATGTTGTCAAAATTGCTGATTATTACATTGGTTTAATGAGAGACATCCCGGCTATTCCAAGTGATACGGACACCAACACATATCATAATTGGTATAGCAAATTATCCGATGACGAAAAAGAATTAGCTAACAGTGATGATTTCAAAGAAGCTCTTGAAAAGCAGAAAGAAGGACTGGGCAAAGCTGCTTTAGCCGCAAATGATTATGATATTGCTTTACAGGAAGTAAAAAATGCACAAGCGTCTGTTGCAAATAGTGGTGATGGCATTGAAACAACTTCTTTTTCAGATACTATTACAGAACTTTCTGATTTACAAGATGATTTATCAGATCTTGATGAAGCAATGGCAAATATTGTTTCGGATGGTAATGTAGATTTATCATCTTTAGACGGATTGATTGAAGCATTTGGTAAATTAGAAGAAGCTGGTAAAAACATAGATACATCTACTGTTGATGAAGCAATGAAATCCTTATCTGATGCTACTTCTATCCAGTCAGCACAGCAGGCATTAGATACTTTATGTACAGAGTATATCAAAGCGTCTGGTATTCTTGATAATTTGAATGAGAGCAACAAAAATCTCATTGCAACAAGATTACAGGGAATGGGCGTAGCCAATGCAGAAGAAATGGTCGAGGCTCGTTTAGCAGCACAGAAATATGCTACAGCTAATGGATGTATTGATCTTGCGAATGCAACATGGGAAGAAATATCTGCATTAATTGCTGAAGGGGATGCTTCTCAGGAGACACAACAGTATCTTGCTAATTTAGCACTGTCAAAAATTGATGTTAATAATATTAAGCTGGACACAAAAGCCGATGTAGATAACATTATTGCTATCGCAAATGCGGCAGGTGCAAGTGCAGCTCAGATTGCAGCATTAAAAACTGCGTTAGCTTCTCTTAGTAATGCGAAGATTGATAAATGGGCAAACTCTGGCGGTGGAATGAATAGCCTTAATCTTATGAACCCAGCCAAATTAAATACACCTTCTAGCGGGAATTCTAAGATTGACCAGTTTGCAAAACAGCAACAGGCACAGAAGGCGAAAGATGCTGTACAGGATGCTACGGATACACTTGCAAAGACATTAGACGATATAAAAAATGGTGCATACAATCTTGACGCATCCAATTTTTATGCTAATTATTCTGGTGGCTCTGCTACAAGTAAAGCGGTCAATGATGCTGCAAAAGCAGCCAAGGATGCTGCAAAAGATGTAAAAGAAGCTGTTGCAGAAACGTTTGATTTTATCGAAAATGGCATCAATCGTTTTGATAAAGCACTTTCCAAGTTAGAAGACAAAGTAGGTAAAACTTCTTCCTCATTCACTTCTCGCTTAAATGCATATAAAGAGGCTTTAAACGCTACAACATTTGGCATTGAACTTCTCACAGATGATTACAACAAATATATGCAGAAAGCAAATGAAGTTGGTCTTAATGAAGATATTGCTTCTGCTGTACGTGGTGGTGCTTCTAATATCTGGGATTATACTGATGATACAGTAAAACAACAGATAAAGGATTATCAGAGTTGGTATGATAAGGCACAGGATTGTTTGGATAAGATTGACGAGTTAAAAGATAAACAGCTTGAATTGACTCAGGCAAGCATCGAATTGCTGATTACTCAGTATGAAAAACTTGCTACTAAAATCGAAAATGTAAACGACCGAACAGAGAAATGGATCTCTTTAAAAGAGTCATGGGGATTTTCTGCAAATACTAAGAATTATGATAGTATGAACAAAAATATCCAAAAGCAGATTGACTTTATTATCAAGCAAGATGAGCAGTTAAAATTGTTACAGAAAACAGTGGCAAAAGGTTCTGAAGCTTGGTATGAGTATAATGAGCGTATTGATTCGAACAAAGCTTCTCTGATTGATTTAAAACAGCAAATGCAGGAAAATGCTACTGCCGCCGCTGTGTTGGCAAAAGCGACTGCTGATAAAAAGACAGAAAAATATGATTCACAAGATGAATTATATGATGCTAAAATTGACAATGCTACGTCTGCAAAATCTAAAAATAAACTGATTGACAAAAAGATCTCTAATATCAATAAGACACAGAAGGCTTATAATACTGCTGTTTCTACTGATAACAAAAATCTTAAATCTGCAAAGAAGACAATTAGTAAATTCAAATCTACCAAAGAGAATAAAAAGATCCTTGCTTCTATTAAGAAAGCTGCAAAATCTGGTAAACGTATCTCACAGTCTTTATTAAATAAAGCATCCAAGCTGAATGATAATGGTAAGCTGTATAACGCATGTGTGCAGTATAACGCTTATTTAGATGCGAAAGAAGCCGACAAAGCTACTGCTGATTTATACAAAGAAACAGCAAAACAGGATAAGGCTACTCTTGCAAAAGAAAAGTTTGATAATATTTCCTCTGATTATGAGAATAAAATTTCTAGTAATGAGCAGAAAAAGACATCTCTTAATAATAAGATTTCTCTTGCACAGGAACAGGGGAAACAGGTAAGTGCAGCTTACTATAAATCTCTTATTTCTGCCGAAAAAGGCGAGAAAAGTAAACTTATTAAAGAAAGAAAAAAACTTCAGAAGAGTTTGAATGATGCTGTTATTAGTGGTTCTATTAAAAAAGGCAGTGATGAATGGTTTGAAATGGTCAGTGCAATCAATGAGGTAACTAATGCTATAGACGAGTCAACTCAGTCTATTGTTGAATTTCAAAATGCCCTTCGTCAATTAAAATGGGATACTTTTGATAAATCTATGGAAACTGTAAAACGTATCAACAGTGAAAATGATTATTATATTGATCTTATGAGCCATAAAGATATGACGGATAAAGGCACTGGTAACTTTACAAAATATGGCACAGCTACTATTGGTCTGCATAAAACAAATTATGATAATTATCTTGCACAGGCAGATGAGTATCAACGTGAATATAACAAGATTATGAGACAGATAGAAAAGGGTGAATTATCTACATCTGATGAAAATGTTATTCAACGTCTGCGTGATTTACAGGACGCTCATAGAGAGGCGAAGAAATCTGCTGAGGATGAATTGCAGTCAATTCAGGATTTGGTAAAACAGGGTTACGAAGCTCAAACTGATGCATTGAGCGAGTTGATTGATAAATACAAGAAACTGAAAGACTCCGAACTTGAAGCATATAAGTACCAAAAGGAAATTGCTGAGAAGACAAAGACTATTGCTTCTTTACAGAAGCAGTTGACCGCTTATAATGGTAATGATTCTGAGGAATCTCGTGCACAAATTCAGAAACTAAAAGTACAGCTTGAAGAAGCTAAAAACGATTTAAAAGATACACAATACGAAAAATTCATTTCTGATACTGAGGATATGCTTGATGATTTAATGAATGATTACCAGGAGTTCATTAATGAAAAACTCAATGATACAAATAATATTCTTGATGAGATTAAAACTCTTCTTGGCAGTGATATTATTGAAACAATTAAGGGATTAGATTCTAATCTTACAAATGATACAAAAGATCAAATTGGTTCTAGTACCACGAATGGTGGCGATGGTGGTCAAGCCGCAAAAGATTACGTTCATAATACTGTGACTAATGATCAAAATAAGGTTAATTCTAAAACTGATACTAGCAGTTATAATCCTGCGAAAGAGGCTGATATAGCTAAAAAGAAAAACGAAATCGCACAAAAGAAAAAAGCAATTAATGAACAAAGGCAGTCTTTTCAAAATCAGATTAAGGAACTTGAAAGTCAGTTAAAACAGTTATACGGTGAATTGAATTCTGTAGAAAATAAATACCAGTTTGAAAAATCTTCTACGAAGAATAAAGATAAACTACAGGATTTAAAAAATAATTATATCGAGAAAAAGAGTGGACTCAATGCTATGATACAGGATGTAACTCATAACAAAGATGTGTTGCAACAATTCATAGCTGATCTTGATAAGCAGTCGGCACAACTTGATACAGATTTAGTGAGTCTTAAAGGTTACGAAAAAGGTTCTGAACACATAGACAAGAGTCAATTAGCATGGACACAAGAAGATAAACGAGAAATGATTTATCGTGCTTCTGACGGTGCAGTTTTAACAAAACTCAATCCTGGCGATAAAGTATTCACAAATGAGATGACTGAAAATCTTTGGGAACTTGCAAAGATGAATCCTGCACAGATGTATGCGGGGCAGTTCACGCCGGTTACACCGGATTTCTCAAAGAGTGTGAATAATTCAAGTAATATTGAGGTCACTTTTGGAGATTTGGTATTACCTGATGTAACAAATAGCGCAGAGTTCGCAGACAGCGTTGAGTCTGTTATGCGTGAAGCTATTTGCAAGAACGGAAAGACAACACAATGTATTACTGAAGCAGTTTCTGCCAAACAACTTGGTAAGAATGGTATAGGTAATGCGAGGTTATATAAATAATTGGTATGAGGACTTGGAAGATTTTCTGAGTCCTCTTTTAATGGAAAAGTTATGGAGGAATGTTATGACGGAAGAAAAAAGATTGGAGATTCCGTTTTGGAATAAATTGAATTTGACAATTAAGGAAGCCGCGGCTTATTCGGGAATAGGGGAGACAACTATACGAAAAATGCTTTCAGAAAGAGGATGTTCTTTCCTATTTAAAGTGGAAACAAAGAATCTGATAAAGAGAAAAGAATTTGAAAAATATTTAGATGGAGTGCATTATTTGTAGAAAAGAAATTTATGTGTTATACTTCAAAATACACAAGATTCTTTTCTCCATTTGGAAAGGATACGATATGGGAAAAGACTTAAAAGGAAAAGAACTTGGTCACGGAATTATTCAAAAGAAAGGTGGTAGGTATGAAGCTCGGTATGTAGATCGATTCGGAAAGCGTATATCAATATCAGGTATGGATTTAAAAGATGTAAAGAAAAGATATAATGAGGCTCTTTATGAAAATGAAAAGGAATTAAATATTCGATCTGATATTAAATTAGATGATTGGTATAAGCAGTGGATGAATATATATAAATATGATATCATACGAGAAAATACGAAAAATCATTACAATCAGGTTTATAATAAACATATTTCTCCGTATATTGGTAATTTCTATTTAAAAGATATCAGACAAATGGATATTAAAAAAATAATAAAAGAACTTGATAAGAATGGATACAAATTTGAAACAAAAAATAAAGTTCGTATATTATTGGTGGATATATTCAATAAAGCGATCATAAATGAATATGTCATGAAAAATCCAGCCAAGGGCATGTCAATAAAACGAGATGAGAAAAAGGATATCCGAGTGTTATCAGTAGAAGAACAAACATTGTTCTTTGATTGTTGTAAAGGCACATTTTATGATAATTTCTTTACGACAGCTATATCTACAGGAATGAGAATTGGCGAATTAGCAGCACTTAGATGGAAGGATATTGATTGGGAAAATAATCTGATTCATGTTACAAGAACACTGATATATCAAAAATTTGAAGGGGACGCTAAGAAAGAGTTTCATTTAGGTAATCCCAAGACATATACGAGTATTCGAGATATTCCAATCAACAGGCAGTGTGAAATTGCTTTAAAAAAGCAGTACATGCAAAAATATGTGGTAGAAGCAAAAGCACCAAAATGTAAACAACCGGAAGAACAATTTAAAGATTTACTATTTACTACAAAATATGATACACCATTAAATTCGCAAATTGTATGTGATGCAATCAAAAAGATTGTAGATGAGATTAATTTGACACGGGATTATATAGAAGAAATGGAAGTGTTTTCATGCCATTGCTTCCGTCATACATTTGCTACTAGAGCTTTTGAAGCAGGAATACAGCCTAAAACCGTACAAGCTTATCTTGGTCACGCAACACTTCAGATGACGATGGATCTATATACGGCTGTTATGCCACAACATCTTTCTAATGAGATGGAAAAGATGTCGGAGGTACTTGACAAGATATCACAAAACGGAGAAAATATTGCAGAAGAGCAATATGAATCTGTTGTGAAAAAGAAAAAGATTATTCCGATAAATGGAGACGTGATGGTGGTATAATAGTGCAAAATGGAGATTGGTTGCGTAGAAACATTATAAAATAAGGCATTGTAGAAGATACCATATGATATTATAAGATATTTATTATGTGTATCAGACGACACCATATGAATTTATTGATACGGCGGAAATACTGGCTTCACGCTGATTTTACCTGGGTTTCAGAAAATTATAAAATTGTATAAAATGATACAAATCAGGCAGTTAGGGCATATTAGATATTAGGTTATCTGATATGCCTTATTTTCCGCCTTTTTTGTGCGATATATTGTACAGGATTCATATAATTATAGGATTTGTTTTATTTGTGAGTAAATAAGGAGCTGTTACATTATTTGGCAAACATATGGAACACATTTCCGAAAAGGGAGTTTTAAAATTTAACAGTATTTTTGAATACGAAACTTTGATTTTACAAAAGGCAGGGGCGTTGGTATAATTATTATATTGAGGTGTTTTATTTTTTGGAAAAATGAAAAATCTTGGAGATGACTATGATGAAATGTAAAAATTAGTTTGCGATACAATAATATATATGAGAAATGCATGAACGCAAATCAAAGAGGTCTATTATGAATCTGAATAGAATTTTAGAAAAACAAAAAATATATAGTCAGGGAAAAGATAAGATAGACACAGTCACATTATCTTCCTATGAAAAGGACTTTGAACTGACTTTTACGCATAATTCCACGGCTATAGAAGGAAATACATTGACGTTGATGGAAACAAAGGTAGTCTTAGAAGATGGAATTGCTGTAGGTGGAAAAGAACTGCGGGAAATATATGAGGTTGTCAATCATAAGAAGGCATATCAGTATGTTAAAAAGTGTATAGCAGAAGGAAAAGTCTTGGATGAGCATATTGTAAAGGATATTCATGCAATTTTGACAGAAAATATTATAGTGGGCGGCATTTACCGGAATCAGGAGGTACGGATCAGTGGTGCGGGTCACGTTCCAGCAGTTGGAAATGATATGTTTATTCAAATTAAAAATTTTTATGATGATTTAGGATGGAAAAAGAATGCATTGAATCCTGTTGAATATGCAGCATGGACACATGCGGAATTTGTGCGTATTCATCCATTTATTGACGGAAATGGCAGAACTTCAAGATTATTGATGAATTATCAGCTTATGTCGGCAGGGTTTTTGCCAGTATCTATAGCAAAAGAAAATCGATTGGATTATTATAACGCTTTAGAAGTTTATGCGGTACAGGGAGAACTTGAACGATTCACAGATTTAGTGGCTGAATTGGAAGAAGAGCAGCTAGATGCATATATCAAACTGATTTAAAAGAAGGAGAGGCTGATAAAACTACTTCACAGTTCACTCCACAGTTTTATACAAATTTTAGTTTCCAAAATAAGAATAGTCTGTTATAATCTCATTTTTGACAGTTGATTAGTTAATAAAGTGCCACAATCCCTGTAAATACAAGGGGTGTGGCACTTTTATCTGCATACACGAAATATAGTAATGTTTTATCTCTGCTTACTTTTTTTCTGAATTCCTTTTATTTTCCGTTTTGTTATGAATTGATAGTCCGTTCTGAATCCGCAGGTTTCATGGAGATCGTCAGTGATTTCCTGACGCTCATATACCGGCATGAAACCCTGTTCTTCTATATCCGTAAATTTTATGTCTTTTAAAGTGTGAAGTAATTGTTCTGTGGTATAAGTCCCTTTCAAGGAGCGGTTTAATAACCGGAAATGTAACAGAGCAAGAAAACAGGTAAGAAAATGAGCCTTAATTCGGTCTTCACGGTTTAAGTAAACGGGTCTGGCTTCAAAGTCTGTTTTCATAGTTCTGAAACAGTCTTCAATCTGCCATCTTCCTTCACTGACTTTTAAGATATCTGCAACGTTATCATCAAGCAGGTCTGTACATACCGCATAAAGCCCGTCATACATTTCTTCTTCAGCAATCTTATCCGTATCGAGATAATAGTGGATATTAGCTTTTTCTCCTTCGTTGGTTACAGCTACCTTATTTACAAATCTTGCAGGATCATTTGGATTTTTGCGCTGTTTTTTTAGAGAGCCATTTGCAACCATTTTTTCTGCCCGACAGATCTGCTCCGCACGGATGGATTTCTGATAAGCGGCATATTTAGGGGAGTAGGTTATGATCAATCTTTGATCCAGTTTTTTTGTTGTAAATGGTTCGTCTTTATAATAAAGCTGGTTCTTGTCATCATCTGTCAGTTTTGTGAGGTCAACAGGTTTATCATCTGAGAGACGTTTAAAGCCAGTTTTCTTTAAAGCCCATGCCCGGTCTTCAGCAGGCAGCTTTTTGATGGACTGAGTGACAATAAATGCCCTTTGTCCCATGTGATTAAGAACACGGTTATCCTCAGAAGCAAGTCCGGCGTCACTGCAATAGATAAACTTATCACAGCCGAATTGTTGGAGAATCTTTGTTTCTAAAGGTTTTAAGGATTTCTGCTCATTTTGGTTTCCAGGAAAGAGTGAGAAAGCCAAAGGTATTCCGTCACCATCCGTAAAGAGACCCATTTGAATAATGGAATTCGGACGGTGCTCTTTGCTTTTTCCGTATTTTTTATCTCCATTTTCCTGTTCGATTTCAAAGTAGTAGTTTGTGCAATCATAATAAAGGATCCGATCCATTCTGTCACCGAGAAAAAAGCTATTTTTATAAACTTCTGATTGAATAAAATCCATTTCAGAAGCAAGAACAGAAAGAGCTCGGTACACATCATGAAGTTCATAAGTGGGAGGCTCAAGGAACTGTTTTGCTGCTCGGAAAGAAGAACTTTTGCTGGAAGGTTCTAGAACTCTTGTATAAATTAAATCAGATAAAATCGCATTAAGATCATACTCGAATTTATGTCGGCTTTTGATTTTTCGGCAGACAGAATCGAGCTTAAGTCCATAGTAAATAGACTGAAGAAAAAGATATCCGCCAGAAAAAAGTTTCTGCTTATTATAGTCCATGAGTCTGTTGGAATGAAATGGGATCATGACAGTAGCATCCTCTTTTTCACTTTTATATTTCAGTGTTTCAAGACGAGCCTGTTCATTTGCCCATTCAACAACTCCGTCACGATCCGTGTGGAGCTGCGCTGATAATTCAGCTAATGTACCTAATTTTCGGATGGTTTTGGAAGTACTTTTCCCATTGGCATTTGTATAGGACTGAGTGATGTAAAAGGACTCAGAATTTTTTGATTTTGATGTTGTTATACGCACAATAATCACCTCTGTCACCATTATACAACATATCACCAAATATTACTATATAATAAAAATAAAAATTTGACAAAAAAATAAGTCTATTTCAAGGCTTTGCGGTACGTTTTTGCATTTCAATGTGTCAAACTCCCGAGAACTTGAACGATTCACAGATTTAGTGGCTGAATTGGAAGAAGAGCAGCTAGATGCATATATCAAACTGATTTAAAAGAAGGAGAGGCTGATAAAACTACTTCACAGTTCACTCCACAGTTTTATACAAATTTTAGTTTCCAAAATAAGAATAGTCTGTTATAATAGACTCATAATATCACTTAGGAGGCAATTAGCGATGGGTGAGGATAGAAAAACATTTAAAATAAAGGATGGTAATTTGGGAGAAGTGAAGATAGCAGATGAGGTAGTTGCCATCATTGCAGGGCTTGCCGCTACTGAGGTTGAAGGGGTAGGTTCCATGGCTGGCAACATTACAAATGAACTTGTTAGTAAGCTTGGCATGAAGAATCTTTCCAAAGGCATTCGCGTAGAGGTGCTTGAGGGAACCGTCAATGTAGACGTTGCGCTGAATATCTCTTATGGTTATTCAATTCCGGAAGTATCAGCCAAAGTACAGGACAGAGTAAAAAATGCGATTGAAAATATGACAGGACTTGAAGTATCCGTAGTGAACATCCGTATCGCAAGCGTGGACATGGGCAATAATAAATAATGCTATTCTAAGGAAAAGAGGGTGTCTTAAGCGACATCCTTTTTCCTTATGCGTAAAAATTATAATTAGAAAGGATGACAGAAGAAAACAATATGACCAGAAGAGAGATAAGAGAGCAGGTTTTTAAAATGCTGTTCCGTGTGGAATTTTATAATCAGGAGGAAATGTCAGAGCAGCTTTCGCTGTGCGAGGATGATGCCTGTGACTGGAAAGAAAAAGACAAGACATATATTTTTGATAAAGTAGAAAAGATTTCCGAAAAGATCGGGGAGATCGATGCAAAGATCAATGAGGTCTCCGAAGGCTGGAAGACAGGAAGAATGGGAAAAGTAGATCTGACACTGATCCGTCTTGCTGTGTATGAGATGCTGTATGAGGAAGATGTTCCTGCAAAAGTTGCGATCAATGAGGCTGTGGAACTTGCAAAAATGTATGGTACAGATAATTCACCTTCATTTGTAAACGGTGTACTGGCAAAACTGGTATGATGAAAAACGTATATTCCGTAGGGCAGGTCAATACATATATCAAGAATATGTTTGCCCAGGATTTTATGTTACAGAGGATTAGTGTAAAAGGTGAGGTGTCGAATTGCAAATATCATACCTCCGGGCACATTTATTTTACGATCAAGGACGCAGCTGGAACACTGAATGCGGTAATGTTTGCAGGAAGCAGAAAAGGTCTGAAGTTTCAGATGAAAGAGGGCGACCAGGTTGTAGTGACCGGTTCGGTGGAAGTGTATGAACGCGATGGAAAGTATCAGATCTATGCTAGAGAGATCGAACTGGATGGAGCCGGAAACCTTTATCAGAAGTTTGAAGCATTAAAACAGGAATTAGAAGAGATGGGAATGTTTGCTGCCGAATATAAACAGCCAATCCCATCATACGCAATGAAGATCGGTGTGGTGACAGCACCGACCGGTGCAGCCGTGCAGGATATCCGCAATATTTCTGCGAGGCGCAACCCGTTCGTTCAGCTTATTTTATATCCTGCACTGGTGCAGGGAGATGGTGCAGCCGAAAGCATTATAAATGGCATCCATGCCTTAGATGCACTTGGTGTGGATGTTATGATCGTCGGCAGGGGCGGTGGCTCGATTGAGGATCTGTGGGCATTCAATGAGGAAGAAGTGGCGCGTGCTATCTTTGAGTGTAAAACACCAATTATCTCAGCGGTTGGTCATGAGACAGACTGGACGATCGCAGACTTTGTGGCAGATCTTCGTGCACCGACACCGTCAGCGGCTGCAGAACTTGCGGTGTTTGACTATGCAACAGTGGCAGGAAGGCTGGATGAAATAAAAGACAGAATGTTCCTTTTAAATATGCAGCGTGTGCAGCAGATGCGAAAAGAATTAAAACATGCATCAGACAGACTTTCTTATCTGAGCCCGGAGGGGCAGCTGCGTGAAAAACGAAAATATGCCATGGATCTGGAAGAACAGTTAAGAAACTGTATGGAACATATGATCGAACTGCGCAGGCACAGACTGGCATTACTTTCAGAAAGATTAGAAGGCGTATCGCCGGTCAAAAAACTTGCACAGGGATATTCTTATGTGACGGATCAAAATGGGCATACGCTGACAGATACAGAAGGTATAAAAACAGGTGATCACGTAAAGATCCGTCTTTTAAAAGGTGCATTAGAAGCAGAGGTAACGGAGGTTTTGCATGAGTGATGAGACAAAAAACAAGCCTGCACTCGAAGATAACTTTGCAGAGCTTGAGGATATTTTAAAACAGATGGAACAGCCGGAAATTTCATTGGAACAGTCATTTTTACTGTATCAGAGCGGTGTGGAGAAATTAAAAGAATGTAATGTGATGTTAGACACTGTAGAGAAAAAGATGCAGATTTTAAACGCAAAAGGTGAACTGGAAGATTTTTAAATACAGACGGTGCATATGGAGGAGCAGATATGGATATCAAAGCGGAAATAGGCAGACATACGGATGAGGCAGAACAGATCATAAGTTCCTATCTGCCAAAAGAGGAAGGATATCAGAAAACGGTGATCGAAGCTATGAATTACAGTTTTCTTGCAGGAGGAAAAAGATTACGGCCGATTCTGATGTTAGAGACTTACCGGCTGTTTGGCGGAAGGTCAAAAGTGATCGAGCCGTTTATGGCAGCGATCGAGATGATACATACATACTCACTGGTGCATGATGATCTGCCGGCGATGGACAATGACGAATACCGCCGCGGCAAGAAGACAACACATGTGGTGTATGGGGAGGCGATGGCGATCCTCGCCGGGGATGCCCTTTTAACATATGCATTTGAGACAGCAACAAAGGCACTTGACATCGAACCACAGAATCCGGGAATTGGAAAAGCAATCCGTATTTTATCTGCAAAAGCGGGAATTTATGGAATGGTTGGCGGTCAGACTGTGGATGTAGAGTCGGAAAACACCTGCGATATGACAAAAGAGAAACTTGATTTTATCTATCGTCTCAAGACGAGTGCACTGATCGAGGCATCTATGATGATCGGAGCCGTTCTTGCAGGAGCAACCGGAAATGAGCAAAAGATCGTGGAAGAAGTGGCATCTAAAGTCGGTCTGGCATTTCAGATACAGGACGATATTCTTGATGTGATAAGTACGATGGAAGTACTTGGAAAACCGATCGGCAGTGATGAAAAAAATCACAAGAGTACGTATGTGACGTATGAGGGTATCGAGAAAGCAGGAAGGGACGTTGCAGACCTTTCAGAACAGGCGATTGCACAGATGGAAACACTTGTTGTAAAAAATGAATTCCTGACAGAATTATTGCGTTATCTGATCTCGCGTGAGAAATAATAGAATGTCCGCTCTGTGAACATTCTATTGTCAGGAATAATAGTCGGTACGAAAAGAGAACCGGGAAACAGAGGAAGTCAGTATGATATTGGAAAAAATAAAAAAAGAAAATGATATCAAAGAACTCAGTGAGGAAGAGTTGGCGATATTAGCGGATGAGATCCGCGAATTTTTAATTCAGAAAATATCGGTTACCGGTGGACATTTAGCATCGAATCTGGGGGTTGTAGAGCTTACTATGGCACTTCATCTGTTTTTAGATCTGCCAAAGGACAAGCTGATCTGGGATGTTGGTCATCAGTCTTACACGCATAAACTTCTGACAGGGAGGAAGGATAACTTTGATACACTCCGCAAATATGGCGGGATGAGCGGTTTCCCCAAAAGAAAAGAGAGTGATTGTGACTGTTTTGATACGGGACACAGTTCTACTTCAATTTCGGCAGGACTTGGCTATGCCCATGCCAGAGAAATTTCGGGCGAGGACTACAAAGTAGTATCTGTAATCGGAGACGGGGCACTGACCGGAGGTATGGCTTTTGAGGCTTTAAATAATGCGGCACAGCTGAAAACAAATTTTATTATTGTGCTGAATGATAACAATATGTCTATTTCTGAAAATGTCGGAGGACTTTCAACCTATTTATCCGGTTTCCGTACAGCAGACGCTTATCTGGATCTGAAAATGGGTGTCATGAATTCCCTGAATAAGATTCCGGTTTATGGAAATAAAATGGTAGAGAGAATCCGGAAGACGAAAAGCGGGATCAAACAACTGTTTATTCCGGGCATGCTTTTTGAAGAGATGGGAATTATTTATTTAGGCCCTGTTGATGGCAGTGATATGAAGGGAATATTGCGGCTGCTGAAAGAAGCATCTAATATTGAAGGACCGGTTATGGTGCATGTCCTGACGCATAAAGGTGCAGGGTATCTGCCGGCAGAACGTCATCCGGCAAGATTTCATGGGACAGAGCCGTTTGATATTGAAACCGGATTGCCAAGCCGACCGAGAGTAAAAGCAAATTACACAGATATTTTTTCGACTGTGATGCGCAAACTCGGTGACCGCGATGAAAAAGTAGTAGCTATTACGGCGGCAATGACGGATGGTACGGGTCTGAAACGGTTTCATAATATGTTCCCGGATCGTTTCTTTGATGTCGGAATTGCGGAGGAGCATGCAGTCACATTTGCTGCCGGACTTGCAGCAGCGGGATTGAAACCGATATTTGCGGTATATTCATCTTTCCTGCAGCGTGCCTATGATCAGATTCTGCATGATGTGTGTATTCAGAATCTGCCGGTTGTTTTTGCAATTGACCGGGCAGGGCTTGTAGGCAGTGATGGAGAGACGCATCAGGGTATTTTTGATATATCTTACCTGTCTACGATTCCGAATATGACGATCATGGCGCCAAAAAACAAATGGGAGCTTTCTGATATGATCAAATATGCCGTTGATTTTCCAACGCCGGTTGCGGTAAGATATCCGCGGGGAGAGGCATATGACGGACTGAAAGAATACAGGCAGCCGATATCCGTTGGCAGAAGCGAATGGATTTACCGCGAATCGGAGATTGCACTTGTGGCGTTAGGATCAATGGTTAAGACGGCCGAGACTGTGCATGCGGCATTAAAGGAAGAAGGGATTCCGGCAAGTCTTATCAATGCCCGTTTTGCGAAACCATTAGATACACAGATGTTAATGGAAGCTGCATCAAAACATACACTTATAGTCACTATGGAAGAGAATGTCATAAATGGCGGCTTTGGAGAACATATTACAAGGTTCTATAATGAACAGGGGATTTATGTGAATGTACTCAACATTGCGATTCCGGATGAGTATGTGGAGCATGGAAATGTTGATATTCTCTACCACGAAGTTTGTATTGATGCGGATACTATATTAAAACGGATCAAAGAAGTTTATCATCCATTATAAGGCAGAAAGGATACAGATTCATTGAAAGAAAGATTGGATTTACTGTTGGTAAACAGAGGACTGGCACCGTCCAGGGAGAAAGCGAAGACAATGATCATGGAAGGCAATGTGTTCGTAGAGAATGAGCGCGAGGACAAGGCTGGTTCCATGTTTGATACGGAAGCAAAGATCGAGATAAAAGGAAATACGTTAAAGTATGTGAGCAGAGGTGGTCTGAAACTTGAAAAAGCAATGACACATTTTGATATAGAGTTAAATGATAAGGTCTGTATGGACATCGGGGCATCGACCGGAGGATTTACAGACTGTATGCTTCAAAATGGCGCAAAAAAGGTATATTCTGTTGATGTCGGATATGGTCAGTTTGCATGGAAGTTAAGGCAGGATCCGAGAGTAGTCTGTATGGAAAAAACAAATATCCGTTATGTGACACCACAGGATATTGATGATGTGCTGGATTTTGCATCGGTTGATGTCTCATTTATTTCACTGACAAAGGTGCTTGGACCGGCAAGAGAACTGCTTGCAGATGGTGGTGAGATGGTCTGTCTTATCAAACCACAGTTTGAAGCAGGAAGAGAAAAAGTAGGAAAAAAAGGTGTTGTACGTGACAAATCCGTTCATGAGGAAGTAATCGATAAAGTTATTTTGTTTGCCATTTCAATCGGATTTTCGGTTCTTCATCTTGAATATTCGCCGATCAAGGGACCGGAGGGAAATATTGAATATCTGGTGCATTTAAAGAAAGAACAGGATGTGGAACAGGCAGGCATGGAAGAAAACGTCGATGTACAAAAAGTGGTAGAAGCTGCACATGGGGAACTGGATAAATAAATGAAAAATTTTCTGATCATTACAAACTATTATAAGGACGCAGAGGCAAGACTGACGAACCGCATCAAAGAATATATCGAAAATAAAGGTGGTTTCTGCAGTGTTTTTTTCAGTAATGGAGAGACACCGGGGGAGGCGGCACCACATAAAGAAAACATTCCTGCGGACACACAGGGCGTTTTAGTGCTTGGCGGGGATGGCACGCTGATCCGGGCTGCAGCAGCTTTGGTAAAGAGCAGGCTGCCTTTGATCGGTGTCAATCTTGGAACATTAGGATATTTGTGCGAACTTGAAGAAAAGGATGTATTTGAGGCAGTTGACAAACTCATGAAAGATGATTACATGGTCGAGGAGCGGATGATGCTTGGTGGATATGGAATCAAAAACGGAGAGATCCTGTCTGCGGATATTGCACTCAATGATGTGGTAATTCACCGAACCGGGGCACTCTCGGTAGTAAATCTGATCGTTTATGTCAATGGGGAGTATCTGAATACATTCCGCGCTGATGGAATTATTATATCGACGCCGACCGGTTCAACCGGGTATAATATGTCTGCGGGTGGCCCGATCGTGGATCCGAAGGCACAGATGATGCTGATCACACCGATCAATGATCATAATCTAAGTTCAAAAAGTATTGTGATCAGTGCAGATGAGGAGGTTACCGTAGAACTTGGAAAGCGCCGGTCGCAGAAAGACGAGATGGTAGAAGTCAGCTTTGACGGAGACAGCAAAGTGCGTTTGGAAGTTGGTGACCGTTTTGTGGTGCGCAGGGCAGAAGATACGGCTAAGATCTGCAAATTAAGCAGTGAGAGTTTTCTTGAAATACTGCGCAGAAAGATGAGTGCTTATACATAATAGTGGATCTATCTTTAGAACAGGAGAAAGTATGAAGACAAAAAGACAGGAAAAAATACTTGAACTGATAAAAAAGAATAACATTGAAACCCAGGAGGAATTATCAGATTACTTAGAGAGAGAAGGGTATCAGGTAACTCAGGCAACGGTTTCAAGGGATATTCGGGAGTTAAAGCTGACGAAAGTCGCAATCAACGGGGGCAGGCAGAAGTATGTTGCGCTGATGGAGGCAAATGAAGATCTGTCCGAGAAATATACAAGGGTATTCCGTGATGGATTTGTTTCCATGGATATGGCACAGAATATCCTTGTGATAAAGACCGTTTCAGGAATGGCAATGGCGGTGGCTGCGGCATTAGACGCTATGCATCTGCATGAAGTGGTGGGATGCATCGCAGGGGATGATACGATTATGTGTGCAGTCAGAAGTGTACAGGAAACTGTTGAAGTAATGGGACGGTTGCGCAAGATTGTAGAAGAATAACAGGCTATCAGAAAAAAGGAGATACTTCCGGGAGAGAATGCGCGTGAGAGCGCAGGAAGGAGATTCTATGTTACAAAATCTACATGTGAAAAATTTAGCACTGATTGATGAATCGGAGGTCGATTTTGAAGAGGGGTTAAATATTTTATCCGGTGAGACGGGAGCCGGAAAGTCCATTATCATCGGATCGATCAATCTTGCACTTGGAGGAAAGGTTTCAAAAGAGATGCTGCGTGATCCGGAAAAAACAGCACTTGTGGAGCTTATTTTTTCTGTTACAGAAAAACAGAAAATGCTTTTAGAACAGCTTGAGGTGGAGATTGAGGACGATGAGGTTATCTTAAGCCGTAAGATCACTGGTGGACGAGGTGTTTCAAAGATTAATGGAGAAAGTGTGCCTGTTTCAAAAGTAAAAGAGATCGCCTCAGTTCTGATCGATATTCATGGACAGCACGAGCACCAGTCTCTTTTATCGAAAAAAAAGCATTTAGAGATTCTTGACAGTTATGCAAAGGAAGAGATTGAACGGCCGAAAAAGGAGCTTGCAGACGCGTACAAGGAATATAAAAGACTTGTAGCAGAGTTAAACGAAGCGGATGTGGATGAAGAAGAACGCTTAAGGGAGGTCTCTTTTCTGGAATATGAAGTTGGTGAGATTGAAGAAGCAGGGCTTACCATAGGCGAAGATGAAGAATTAGAGACACAGTATAAGCGTTTCATCAATGGAAAAAAGATCGTGGAAGCACTGAATCAGGCATATCAGTATACCGGAGGAAATGATCAGGCATCGGAACTGACCGGACGGGCACTAAGAGAGCTTTCAGGTGTATCTGCATATGATGATAAAATTGCTGATATGGAAGAGATGCTGACACAGATCGACAATCTGCTCAACGATTTTAACCGTGAGATCGCAGATTATCTGGAAGATACGGATTTTGACGAAGAAACATTTTATCAGCTGGAAAAGCGTTTAGATGAGATCAACCATTTAAAGTCAAAATATGGCAGTTCCATTGAGGAAATCTTAAACGCATGCGAAGCAAAACAGGAACGTCTGCTTCATTTAAAGGATTATGATACTTATCTGGCTGATCTGAAAGAAAAAGTAAAAAGTGCAGAGAAAAATCTGCAGAAAAAATGTGAGACAGTGTCTGCTGTCCGTAAAAAACATGCAGATAAACTGGTTGCTGCAGTGACAGACGCATTGAAAGATCTGAATTTTTTGGATGTTGTGTTTGAAATGCGGTTTGGTGTGTTATCAAGTTATACTGCCAACGGGTATGATGACGCAGAGTTTATGATCTCTACCAATCCGGGTGAGCCGGTGCGTCCTCTCGGAAAAGTAGCATCTGGTGGAGAACTTTCGAGGATCATGCTCGCAATAAAAACAGTGCTTGCCGATCAGGATGAGGTTGAGACACTGATCTTTGATGAGATTGACAGCGGGATCAGCGGGCGTACTGCACAGATGGTTTCTGAGAAGATGAACCTTTTAGGACGTACACACCAGATCATCTGTATCACACATCTTCCGCAGATCGCTGCGATGGCAGATGCACATTATCTGATCGAAAAAGCTGTCTCAAACGGTTCAACAGTATCGAAGATCAGAATGCTTGATCCTGCAGAGACCGTGGATGAACTCTCACGTATGCTTGGAGGTGTCGAGATCACGGATAAGGTAAGAGAGAGTGCGAAAGAAATGAAAGAGCTTGCTTTAAAAAAGAAAAAATAAAAATTCCAAAAAGAGGCTGGATTGTAAAGAAGTGGCAGTACAGTTTGGATAAATAACAGCGTGAAAAAGAAAAAAGCACATATAATAAAAAGGAGATATCAAAAACAGGATATCTTCTTTTTTTTGCGAAATATGGGTAAAACAGGAGAGAAAAAATGAAAAAAATAAGTGCTTATTATAAAATTATACAAAATCTTACCTGTATGGGATTCTTTTTGACACTGATTTTTGCTGTGAGATCATTTCAGAATGCTGTTCCGGATGAGATATATGTGAGGGCAGGAGAAACAGTATCGTATGATTTTAAAGTACCGGTCAGCATTGTATTAAAGCAGGATGGCACGGAGGTATTTGATTATCTGACAGAAGATTCAACGCTTACGTATCGTGTGAACTGTAGATTATTTGGAATTTTTCCTGTTAAGGACATCACGGTCATGCTGGTGGAGCCGGAAACCGTTTATGCAAGTGGAATGCCGGTTGGGATTTATGCAAAAACAAAGGGTGTTCTTGTAATAGGAAATGGAGAAGTTGAAAAGATAGATGGACGTGAGGTAAAACCATCAGAAAATCTTGTAAAAAGCGGGGATTATATTGTAAGTGTAAACGGAAAGGCAGTTAATGAGAAGGAAGATCTTGCAGCAGCAGTGAATGAGGCAGGTGGGGGAAAAGATGTTCTTGGAATCATGCGTGGCGAAGAATACATTGAAGTTTCCTTAGATCCGGTTAAAAGTGTCAGCGGAAAATACATGCTTGGTATCTGGGTCAGGGATGATCTTGCGGGAGTGGGTACACTTACGTATTATAAGCCGGATGGAACTTATGCGGCACTTGGACATGCGGTAAGTGACAGTGATACCGGAACGATCATGAATATGTCGGAGGGATATCTTTACCATACGGACATTGTAGGCATAAAAAAGGGAAAAGTGGGAACTCCCGGAGAACTTTCCGGTATTATCCAGTATGGAGACAATACAAAAATAGGATCGATCATGCAAAATACAGATCTTGGCATTCATGGCATCCTGAATGGAAACTTGAAGTGGTTAGAAACAGGTGAGTGCTATGAAGTGCGTTATAAACAGGATATCAGGATTGGAAGCGCATTTATTGTATCATCTGTTTCCGGGGAAAGTAAAAAGTATGAAGTAATGGTGGAAAGCGTTGATTATAAGGGGAATGACGAAAATAAAGGAATTCTGATCCGGGTTACGGATCCTGTGCTATTGGAATTGACGGGAGGAATCGTACAGGGAATGAGTGGAAGCCCGATCATACAGGATGGAAAACTGATCGGAGCAGTGACTCATGTGCTCGTGAATGATCCGACCAGGGGATATGGGATATTCGTTGAGAAAATGCTTTCCTATCATAATTAAATATGATATTATTAAAGCAAATTAACAGTTTGCATAAGTAGGTGAACACATGTATTCAGAGAGTGAAACAGAGAAATTAGCAGCAGAATATATGGAAAAAGGCCGGACTGCCTTCTTTTCAAAAGAATTAAATAAGGCAGCAGCGTTAACGCAGAATGCAATTGATATATATCAGACAGAAAAGAATTACGAACAGTACGCATATGCGCAGAACATGATGGGCGTTATCTATATTTCGCTTGGCAATGAATCAGCAGCAATGGATTGTTATCTGGAAGTACTGGAATGTTCGAAAAGACATGGCGTAACGTCAGTTCTGGCATTAGCCTATAATAACATAGGATCGAGATATCAGGAACTGCAGCAGCATGGGAAAGCGATTGATTATTTTGAAAAGTCTGCTGATGAACTTGAAAAAGTTACGGATACGGAGAATGAAAATTTTCAGATAAGATATCTGATTACACATATGAATCTGATGAAATCATATGGAGAGCTTGACAGGCTGGATGATGCATGTGAGGAGCTTGTTAAATTAGAAAAATGCAGCAAAGATGTTATGGATGGGATGTATTATTACTCGTATCTGACATTGAAATCAAGACTTTACTGGAGCATTGGAAGAAAAGAATATGTATATGAGCATCTGGACGAATTGATCAAAGGCGGCATTGATGATTCAAATGCAGCAGATTATATTGAAGACATGAGTGATTTGTGTGCATTGTTAAAGGATATGCGTGAGTTTGACAAGTGGAAGAAAGTTATTCTGGTGTTTGAACAGTATGTTAAAAAGCAGCACAGCGTTTATTATGAAATGCTGCTTACAGAAATGTGGTTAGAGTACTATAAAGAACTCGGTGACACAGAGCAATATGTGAAGCTGTGTATTCATTACGTAGAAGTGTCACAGCAGCAGAAAAAAGCGGATAATGAGGAACGTGCACGCGCGATCGATTTAAAGATTGAACTTCAGGAAAAAGAAGAACAGCGTAGACATGCAGAGATACGTTCGAATCAGGATGCGCTGACCGGACTGGGCAACCGGTACATGTTAGAGAAAGATGCTGTGGATGTGATCGGTCAGGCAATAAAGACAGGCAAAAAGATTGCGGTAGGCATACTTGACATTGATTGTTTTAAACAGCACAATGATACATATGGACATATTCAGGGGGATCGTTGTCTGCAGCTGGTTGCAGATGTATTGAAAGCAGCCGTGGCAGGATGCGGGAAGGCATACAGATATGGCGGAGATGAGTTTGTCTTAATGATCCAGAATGGCGAGGAAGATGTAATTACAGGAATTGCCCGGACGATCAAAGAAAATTTACAACAGTTACATATAGAAGATAAGGGTTCAGGCAGACAGGTGACGGTCACGATTTCCCAGGGATATGCCAGCTTTTTGCCGGACAAACAGGAGAACAGGAACAGCCTGATCGAACATGCAGATAAAGCATTGTATGAAGTAAAAGAAAATGGAAGAGATGGATTCCGTATTATTGTAGAATAATCCATATTTTATGTGTTTTTTGCGCTTGACGACTACATTCGACAAATAATCTGACCGGAAATAAGTATCATCAAATTGCAAATAATTTATGATTTTTGTCACAGGAGGGCTTGAAATGGAAAAATTAAGTGTAGCAATTGCTGATGATAATGAGATAATGTTACAGTTATTAGGAGATATTATCGAAAGTGATGACGAATTGAATGTGGTGGGGACAGCAAAAGACGGTGAGGAAGCTTATCGTGTGATAAAAACAAAAGAACCTGATATCGTACTTCTCGATATTGTGATGCCAAAGTTGGATGGACTTGGAGTACTTAGCCGTGTGAACAAGGATAAAACAATAAAAAAACACCCTGCATTTATCATGATCAGTGCGATCGGACAGGATCGTATCACGGAAGATGCGATCAATATGGGGGCATCTTATTACATTATGAAGCCATTTGACAATGATATGATCATTGACCGGATCAAACGGATCAAAAACCGCAGTGTACCGGGAATGGAAAAACGCAAGATAAACGCATATGAGAAAGCAGAACCGGTCAGTGAACGCAGTCTTGAAGCAGACGTAACGGAGATCATCCATGAGATCGGTGTTCCGGCACATATCAAAGGATATCAGTATTTAAGGGATGCTATCGTTATGTCCGTAAATGATATGGAGATGCTGAATTCTATCACAAAGATCCTTTATCCGACCATTGCAAAGAAGTATCAGACGACGTCAAGCAGAGTGGAGAGAGCAATCCGCCATGCGATTGAAGTTGCATGGAGCAGGGGGAAAATGGATACAATTGATGAGATGTTTGGCTATACGATCCACAATGGAAAGGGAAAACCGACCAATTCAGAGTTTATTGCACTGATCACGGATCGTATCAGACTGGAACATAAAATGTATTAATACTTTTCAGAAAAGCGAAAAAGAGTTATAATATTCTTTAGATTTTCAAAAGTTTATAGAAAAATAAATTTTTGGGGCTGGAGGGTTTATGACATGAAAAAAATATTATTTACGGCTTCAGAAGCTGTGCCTTTTATGAAAACCGGTGGACTTGCAGATGTAACAGGCTCATTGCCGAAATATTTTGATAAGACGAATTATGATGTAAGGGTTATTCTTCCAAAATATGTCTGCATGGATGAACGGTGGAAAGGACAGCTTCATTTTTTATGCCATTTTTATGTGAATTTAAGCTGGAGAAAACAATATGTCGGCATTTTTGAAACAACGTACGATGGAATTACCTATTATCTGGTAGACAATGAATTTTATTTTGCCGGAAATGCACCATATAACAATATTTATGAGGATGTAGAAAAGTTTGCATTTTTCTCAAAGGCAGTGTTGGAGGCATTGCCGTATCTGGATTTCTGTCCGGATGTCATCCATTGTCATGACTGGCAGACAGGACTGATCCCGGTATTTTTGCGGACTTTATATGGGGATGAGGAATACTATACAGGTATAAAGACGGTATTTTCGATTCATAATCTGAAGTTTCAGGGAAGATGGAAACTGCCTGCTGTTATGGATATTACCGGATTGCCGGAGCAGATTTTTACATCGGATAAGTTAGAGTCTTACGGTGAGGCAAATTACTTAAAAGGCGGTGTGGTCTATGCAGATGCGGTCACTACCGTCAGTCCGACCTATGCCTATGAGATCACTACACCGGAGGGAGGCGAAGGATTAGAAGGGCTTATGTATGCGTGCAGAAACAAACTTTCCGGCATATTGAATGGTCTTGACTATACTGAGTATGATCCACAGAAAGATATCTATCTGTCCAATCATTATAATGAAATGAATTATAAAGAAGGAAAAGCGCTCAACAAGGCGCGTCTGCAGAAAAATGACTCCTTACCTGTGGATGGAGATGTATTTCTGATCGGCATGGTATCGCGTATGACAGATCAGAAAGGCTTTGATCTGATCGCATATATCATGGATGAGCTGCTCAGTACGGAGCGTGTTCAGTTTGTTGTGGCGGGGACCGGGGAGGCACGCTATCAGGATATGCTGTCTTATTTCGCAGGAAAATATCCGGATAAGATGAAAGTACATATCGGATATTCAGAAGAACTCGCACATCAGATTTATGCCTCCTGTGATGCATTTTTGATGCCGTCCTTGTTTGAACCGTGTGGTTTAAGCCAGTTAATGAGTCTTCGTTATGGTACTGTTCCTATCGTACGTGAAACGGGAGGACTTAAGGATACCGTCATTCCGTACAATGAATATACAAAAGAGGGAACAGGATTTTCTTTTGCAAATTATAATGCGCACGAGATGTTAGAAACGATCCGCTATGCGATATCTGTATTTTATCAGCATAAAAATGACTGGGATATACTGGTAAAACATGGCATGAGTCAGGATTTCTCCTGGAATGCATCGGTTGTAGAGTATGAAAAACTATATGATGGTCTGATGACGAAATTTACATGGTAATACGGCTGCTTTCTCTTGAATAATAATATACATGGTCAGAGAGAATATCTTCCACAGATAGCTGGGTGGAATTGACCTCACATACCATTTCCGAAAGCTCCCGGTAGGATTCCTGTGTGGTATCCCTGGTTTTATTCCCGGATGAAAGCAGAGGATCAGATGGTAAGGAAAAAGAACTGACAGGAATGATAAGAACTTCGTGGATACTGCTTGGAAGGATGTAGAGATCACTTCTTAAGCGGTCTGCGAAGTTTTTTAACAGATCCTGATACAGAATGCAGGCAGAGCCGTTTAATTTTGTATGGTTGGAAAGCACATACATGGGAAAAGGCGCCGGCGGAGCGAGGAGAGCAGCACTGTCGTCACCGGAAAGAAGTTCTTTTAGTACGTCACTCATATTTCGAAGTTCATAATGCAAAAGAGCCGGTGTATTTTTACATGCGAGTGCATAAAGATCATCTTTTGTGATATCCCAGAAAGAAAGATGATGGTTGTGGATCAGAATCGTGGCAGAGCTCCCTGCGTGTGTGAAAGAGTCAGTGGCAGGGTTATTTTCTTCCGAAAAAGACTCGATGATATCGTCGGGATAAATACTGATCAGACAGCTGAACACAATCGCTAAATCGAGAAAGCGGAAATGGGGAACGTCAGATAACAGTGCTTTGTTGCGCTCGTAATTGATCAGCTTAAAGATAATGCGGGACTGTACTTTCTCATAGCATGTGAAAAAGGAAATGTCAACACTGTGGGAAGGCTTGTTCTGCTGATAGATCGTTTGAATTTCGGCGCAGATATCAGGAAAAGATCGGCCTTTTTCATATTCGCGGAAGTAGTCATTCAGATAAATGGTTGGTGAAATATTACAGCCCGGAGTTAAAACGGTCAGACCGTCTAAGTGGGTATTGTTATTTTTTAAAATATCCTGCAGGATAATGGAAACATCAGAACCGAATGCGTCCTGTAAAGATTGTCTGATCTGCTGTTTAAATGTCTGATATGTCATAATGACCTCCTGTAAATACAGATATGTCTGAGTTATATGAGATATACCTGTGGTGCAGGAGAAGATATTACTGCCTATAAATGGGGAAAGTCCACGCAAAAAACTGCGTGGACTTACTATATCATATACATACTACAAATGCAAGAAAAAATTATTCGGATTTTAATTTTTTCCAGAGATAACTGTAAAGAGAGATTGTAGATTCGTCAAACTGTTTGTACACAGTACAGTTATCTAAAGTTTCCTGTGGTGGAAAAATCGTGGTATCACTTAAGGTTTCATCATCTAGCGCATCAATCACGGCGAGATTGGGTGTGGCATAGCAGACATAATCAAAATTAGTCATAGCTACATCCTCGCGGCACAGAAAATCAAGAAATTTTTCGGCATTTTCCTGATTCTTGCAGCTCTTTGGCATAAACCAGGAATCAATCCATAGGTTCGAACCCTCTTTTGGAACTGTATAGGAGAGATCATCGTTTAATTCCATCGCAGTGGCAGCTTCCCCGGAATAAACCAGCGCCATTGCTGCATTGCCGGCGGCCATCTCATCAGCGGTCTCATCTACGTAGTAGGCGTAGACAAGCGGTTTTTGCCTGATCAAAAGATCTACTGCGTTATTTAGTTCCGTTTCATTTTCTGTGTTGATGTCATAATTTAACAGGCGAAGAGCCGGTACAAACGAATCGCGGACAGAATTCTGCATGATAATGGAATCTTTGTACTTTTCATCCCACAGAATGTTCCAGGACGATACTTCGTCATCTGTGACCATTGTGGTATTGTAGAGGATACCAAGTGTTCCATAAAAATATGGCATGGAATAGGATGCATCCGGGTCAAAAATCCTTGCAGCATCAATGATCGACGGATCTATATTCTGGTAATAAGAAAAGTGATCAAAGTCGATTTTGTTTGCCTCTCCTTCGGAGATCAGACGTTCTACCATGTAGTCGGAAGTGCAGATTAAGTCATAACCGATGGAACCGGCTTTATATTTGGTATACATTTCTTCCGGACTTTCGTATTCCTCTAATTTGACGTGAATGCCTGTTTCCTGTTCGAACAATTTTAAAACAGAACTGTCCATATATTTTCCATAATTTAAAACAACCAGCGAATTGTCATCAGCGGTGTCTTTATTTCCGCATCCTGCCATAAAAAGGGTGCTCAAAAATAATAACGGAAAAATCATATATTTTTTCATGAAAGCCTCGCGTTCTGCCGGATAATACGGCGTATCAGTAATAAAATATATTTGCAGAGATTGCCACACCAAAAAGATATCAGTTTGTCTTATCAGATCTGCGGTTCATAATAAAAAGCAGCAAAAATGCAGCAAAAAACAACAGTGTGGAAAGTGCATAAAGTTCCGGACGTACACCTTTCCGAAGTTCTGTATAGAGCATAGTAGAAAGCGTATTTACACCGGCTCCTTTCGTGAAAAAGGTGATGGAAAAATCATCCAGCGACATGGTAACTGCCATTAAAAATCCAGAAAATACACCGGATTTGATGTCAGGCCAGGTTACTTTATAAAAGGCATAAAGCGGGGAGGCACCAAGATCTAAGGCAGCTTCATATGTGTTTCTGTTTATCTGCTTTAATTTTGGAAGTACATTCAAAATTACATATGGAATATCAAATGTAATATGTGCGATGAGTACTGTCACAAATCCAAGATTTAAAAATTTTACAAAAAGCAGCATGAGGGATATTCCGGTCACAATGTCTGCGTTTAACAGCGGGATATTGGTTGCACCGAGCATCAGGGTTGTGCCACGTTTTTTCATGGCACTGATCCCGATGGCAGCAAGTGTGCCGATCAGGGTTGAGAGTACTGCGGCAGCGAATGTGATCTGAAGTGTCATGGTCAGTGCATTCATGATCGTTTCGTCTGTAAAACAGGAAGCGTACCATTTTAAAGTGAATCCACCCCATACAACTCTTGATTTGGAATTATTGAAAGACAAAATGACCAAAACAAGAATCGGAAGATATAAAAATAAAAAGATGACCGCAAGATAAATGCGGGATGCAGCCTTCTTTACCATACAGCAGTTCCTCCCTGATCTTTATCGAAGATATTCATGACCGCCATACTTGCGATGACGAAAATCATAAGTACTACGGAAAGCCCGGAACCTAAGTTCCAGTTACTTCCCTGCATAAATTCCTGTTCAATGACATTTCCGATCAAGAGCACTTTACCGCCACCGAGCAGATCGGAGATCACGAAAGATGTGAGAGCCGGAACAAAGACCATTACGATCCCACTGATGACACCAGAGAGAGTCAGCGGAAAAATAATACGGAGCAGTACGATTTTTGAATCAGCTCCTAAGTCTTTTGCAGCTTCAATGACATCCAGTTTGATGCGCGCCATGGAGTTATAGATCGGCAGGATCATAAACGGCAGAAAATCGTATACCATACCGAAAACAACGGCAGTCGGTGTGTTTAACATTTTTACCGGACCGAAACCGAAGAAACCAAACAGGGCATTTACGATACCGTTGTTAGAAAGTAAAAGTCTCCAGGCAAGGATGCGCAGCATAAAGTTCATCCACATTGGAAGTACAAATAAAAATACAACGAAACTCTGATGCTTAAAATGAAAACTGTTTAGGATAATGGCGAGCGGATAGGCAAGCAGCAGGCAGACTATTGTACAGAAAAATCCGAGTTTCAGGGAAAGCAGGATGGATTTTACATGCACCGGATCTGCGATCGCTGCAATATTATCCCAGGTAAATGTACCGGAAGCGTTTGTAAAAGCATAATATAAGATAATAACGATCGGCAGCAGGATAAATCCGATCATCCATACAAGATAAGGTCCTGCTAAAAGCTGTCTGCCTAATTTACGCATCGATCTCTACAGCCTCCTCGTCCTCAGATTCCGGTTTGTTCATGATCTGGATATTAAACGGGATCACGTTGATGCCGACATGTGTGCCGACCGGATACATTTTCGTCGTGTGGACAAGCCATTCATAACCATTTGCCATGATACTGATCTCATAGTGTACACCTTTAAATATAATAGAGACAATGTCACCATCCATAAAACCGGCGCCAGGTTCCGTGATCTCAACATCTTCCGGACGGATCACGACATCAACCGGAGTATTGCATCCGAAACCTTCGTCAACACATGGAATCTTTACACCTAAAATTTCCACGACCTTATCTTTGATCATGGTTCCGTTTATAATGTTGCTGTCACCGATAAAATCAGCCACAAATGCATTGACAGGTTCGTTGTAGATCATTTCGGGGGTGCCGATCTGCTGGATGTAACCCTGATTCATAACGACAATCGTATCAGATATGGTAAGTGCTTCTTCCTGATCGTGGGTAACAAATACGAATGTAATGCCAAGCTCATTTTTCAGACGGATCAGTTCGTACTGCATGTCCTGACGGAGCTTTAGGTCGAGAGCACCGAGCGGTTCATCTAAAAGAAGAACTTTTGGCTCATTTACAATGGCACGCGCGATCGCGATACGCTGCTGCTGACCGCCGCTTAATGAGTCGATAGAGCGGTTTTCAAATCCTTCAAGATTTACCAGCTTCAAGGCGTAACGGATCTTATCATTGATATATTCTTTGCTTTTTTTCTTAATACGCAGTCCGAATGCAATATTTTCTGCAATCGACATATGCTGGAAAAGTGCGTATTTCTGGAAAACAGTATTTAAATTGCGCTCATTTGGAGGTAATGATGTGATATCTTTGCCGTCAAAAATGACACTGCCGGCATCCGGTGTCTCAAAACCGCCGATGATACGAAGGGTGGTTGTTTTTCCACAGCCGGATGGACCGAGAAGTGTGATAAATTCATTTTCACGGATATATAAATTTAAATCATCTAATACGACATGGTCGCCGTAAGATTTTGAAATACCTGTCAGATTAATTAGTTTTTTGCTCATTTGTGTTCAAAACGTTTCTTAATTGGTAGCAGAAGAAACATGATCCCTTTCTAAGTGGTTACATGATAAAATTAAAAACTCGGCGGCGTAGATACCCAGATTAAGATGGCATCGCGGTTTCCATTATTTTCCAGACGATGTTTTTTACCGGCCTGGAAATAAAAAGATTCGCCAGCGCGGACGGTATAAGCCCTTCCACCATATAGTACACGCACAGTTCCTTTTAATACATAGCCAAATTCTTCCCCTGTATGTGGCAGGTGTGTGTCGGAGGAGCCGCCGGGTTTTAAGGTAAGGCGTACCGGTTCCATACTGTTTTTCTGTGCATTTGGAATGATCCATTCGATCATTTTATTTCCATCTTCACTGATTTTTTCAAAATAGTCATCTTTTTCAAATACGATCTGTTCCGGTTCTTCGTCCGTAAAGAATTCGGCAGGTGTTGTGCCGAGACACTGTATGATATCGAGCAGTGTACCAATAGACGGAGAGTTCTGGTTACGTTCCAACTGGGAAATAAATCCCTTGGTCAGTTCGGAGCGGTCGGCGAGTTCCTGCTGTGTCAGGCCATACTGGATACGCAGTTCTTTCATACGCTTTCCGATATCCATAATAATCCTCATTTCTGCGATGTTTTATAGTAACTGTAAAAATATATGTTTTGTTTACAATAAGTAAACAAGATTATTTTATGCATTTCATAGGAAAAGTCAATAGAAAATAAAATATTGCAAAAATTTAGAAAAAAATATAAAAAAGGTATTGCATTTTTTATAATATATGTATATACTAGTCGAGTGTGGCGCAAGTCAAAAGACAGTCCACATTAATTGCCAATATGGCTCAGTTGGTAGAGCAACGCATTCGTAATGCGTAGGTCGTCGGTTCGAGTCCGACTATTGGCTTATAACTTCCGGAAGTCCGGACAGATAAGAGCAAGTGGTTTCTGAAAAGTTCCGCTTGCTTTTTTTGTAATAAGAAAATTCTTTTTTATATATCAGAATGTGAAAGGAAACGGTATTATGGCAGAGAAAAATACGATTTTAATTGGAATTGCAGGAGGAACAGGAAGCGGGAAAACGACGCTGGCAGATAAAGTGGTTGACAGCTTTGGACGTGATGAAGTCAGTATTCTGCGTCATGATAATTATTATAAACGCCATGATGAGATGAGTTATGAAGACCGCTCAAAGTTAAATTATGATCATCCGGATGCATTTGATACAGAACTGTTATGTGAACATATCAAAGAGCTGAAAAAGGGCAATGCCGTGCAGATGCCGGTCTATGATTATACGGTTCACAACCGTTCCGACAGGACGATCCTTGTGGAGCCGGCACCGGTGATCGTACTTGAGGGTATTTTGATCTTTGCCGAGCCGGCCTTGTGTGAACTGATGGATATCCGTGTATTTGTAGATACGGATGCGGATGTGCGTATTCTAAGAAGGATCGTAAGAGATGTAAAAGACCGTGGACGCTCCTTAGACAGTGTCATAAATCAGTATTTAACGACTGTAAAACCGATGCATGAACAGTTTGTGGAACCGAGTAAACGCCGTGCAGATATCATAATCCCGGAGGGTGGCGAAAATGCGGTTGCATTGGAGATGCTGATCCAGAGAGTAAGAAAGCATTTAGAGGAAGCGTAAAGATACAGCATCAGCCATTGCCTTGTAACCGGCACTGCTTGGGTGAAGATGGTCGCCACTGTCATAGCCTGCTTTGAATGCAGCAGGATTGGTGCTGTCACGTACGGCAAGGTCAAAATCAATGCAGCCTTCAAAGCCGTCCGCCTGGCGGATCCATTCATTGACTTTATTTTTCAGTTCTTCACGGAACGGGGCATAGGTACGCCAGCCTTCGATCGGAAGCAGTGTTCCGATATAGACAGACAATCCAAGAGAGTGTGCCTGGTCAGTGTACCATTTGAGACCGTCTATGAGTTCTTCTGCTGTTGGAAGATCGCTCATGGGACGGAACGGATTGATATCTGTTCCAACCGGGTGAATGATATCATTGATCCCCTGCTGGATAATGATAGTATCGGCACCGGCGGCCGGTATTTCATGCAAAAAGCGGTTGCTTCCTTTTAAACCGTAGGAATCATAGGTAATGCAGTCATACTGGCGCAGAATTCTGGTACCGCTTGCAGCGCGTCGGATGATGGAAGTGTGTTTTCTGCCCTCACGTCTTAAACGGAGCGTTAGTTCATCCGGCCATGCCTGTGCGGTAATGGAGTCACCATAGCAGATCACAGCATGGTTGTCGGATGATGTTAAAATATCAATATTGCTTAAAAAATAAAACCAGCTTGTCGTTTTGCTTGTATCAAGAGGAAGATCTTCTGTTAATGTCTGATCACCCAGTGAGAAAAATCCTTTCGAGAGAGGACCTGTGATCAGAACAGCGGACTGCATCAGCGTAAAGTCTGCAAAATAAAGATTGACACAAAGTGTCTGTCCTGCCTGAACCTGAAAGGAAACTTCATCGCTTACAATACGCTTGTGTGCATCAAGTGTCACAGAAGGATTGCCCCAAAAAGTAATCTGTGTTGTTGTCGATTTCTTCTGCGGGCAGGACAGATTAATTTTGGGGGCAGAATCGCTGTTGGTATTGAAGTCCGCGACGGAGACGGTTGCCTTTGTGATAGAGACAGGTTCGCTTCCACAGTAATTGTCAAAGGTAAATCTTAAAGATGTTCCGTCAAATGGCGCATAGACCGGATAGCGGAGTGTAATATCTTTTGCATAGCTTTCCGGCCGGTGTTCTGCGATTGAAACTGCATTTCCCCACATGGAACACCATGTATCAGGTTTGTTGATCGTTGTATGATTCATCGGGTTCTCCATTTCTGTCAGATAATTATTTTCGTTGTATCAGTATACATCCTTTTTGAAAGAGGGTAAAGTGAAAACTACTTGTTCTTTTTTATATAAATTGATATAATGCAGAAAGATGACGTGTTTTCCGGTAAGCAGATCATTTGACCGGATGACATTATAGCAGAAAGAGGAGAGGTATTAAGGTATGAGTGAACCTGAAAATTATGTAAAAAAAGAGGAGCCGCGCGTATCCATAAAGCAGCGCAGAAAAAAGAGTATAGGGGGTATCCTTGGAACGTTATTTGCAGAGAATCAGAGTATGCTGATGCTGTTTGCAGTCATTGTTGCAGCACTTGCGGTTATTCTGGCAGGAATTATTGCTCTGCATATGCCGGTTGTTCCGGTTTGTCTGATCGTATTGTTAGAAGCAGGGATTGCCTGCTGCCTGCATGATGTACCGGTCTGGCTGCATGCGATTGCTGTGATCGCTCAGATCGTAGCAGGGGTTTTCGCCGGAGCAACTGTTTTTATGGTGCTTTGCGTGGTAGAATATTTAGTTGGAATTTTGTGCCTGCGTTATGTAAGAGAGTAAGGAATGAGAATGAAAACGGACTTTTGCTTTGGGGAGACTTTTAGCAGGAGTCCGTTTGTATTTTACGGGAGGAAAAACGGATGAAAGCACAGGAAAAGATTTTAGTATTCTGTTCCAGGGAAATCTGTTATTTGTCGGGAAACTTTTTTGCCCATCAGCTTGCAGGTGCGTTTGAAGAAGCAGGCTATGAGACGACAGTATGTGAGTTTACATCCAAAGATGATCTTGATAAGGTACTTTCTCCATTTTTTGGAAAAAAATATCGTGCAGTTTTTGACTTTAACTCTCTGCTTCCAAGACTTGCGATGGATGACGGAACACCGGTGACAGACCTGATCGATGGTCCATTTTACGATTATATTTTGGATCATCCATTATTTCATTATAACTGTCTGATGACACAGGCAAAAAATTTTCATGTGATCGTGCTGGATGAAGGACAGGCTGATTATGTCAGAAAATATCATCCAAATGTAAAGAGCGTGCATATGCTCCCGCTTGGAGCGACGGTTGCATTATTTGACGGGGAAAAAAATCCTGCGGATCGGATCCTTTTTATAGGAACTTATGATGCACCGGATAAGGTATATGATATTGTGAAAGCAGCACCGGAGCCTTTTTGCGGATTGATGAAAAGGATCATAGAAATGAGGATCGGGACGCCGGAACTTCCGATGGAGGAAGCATTTCGGGCATGCCTGAAAGAAAATGACATGGAACTTGACAGTGCGCAGTTTGCTCTTTTTATGAATACAATGTATGCATCGGATGCCTACATCAGGGATTATTTCAGGAAAGCGGCACTTGATGAGCTTTTAAAAAGAAAGATACCGGTACGGTTAGTCGGTGAGGGATGGGAAAAATATCAGACTCCCTATGAGAAATATCTGACGATCGAAAAGCCGGTTACCTTTGATCTTTCTTTTGAGAAAATTGCGAGAAACCAGATCATGCTTGATGTTTCGCCGATTTTTAACCGGGGCATCCATGACAGGGCGATTGCCGGGATGGCAAACCGTACTGTGGTGCTGACAGATGAGAATCCGTACAGGCGTTCGCATTTTAAAAACAGGGAGGATCTGATGTTTTATTCGCTGTCAGAAATAGGTTCGCTGTCGGAAGCTGTCGGAGAACTGATGGAAAATGACAGACTTCGGGAAAAGATCCGGGACAATGCATATCAGACATTCTGTACCGGGCATACATGGAGGGCGCGGGCAGAAGAAATATTGTCATGGGAGGCAGAAAATTGAAACAGAATTATCAGAAAATGCTTGAGGAGACCATAGCGAAAAACCAGAGTGAGAACAAAGTGCCCACCCTGCTGTTACACAGTTGTTGTGCACCCTGCAGTTCTTACTGCTTAGAGTATCTGTCACAGTATTTTAAAATCACGGTTTTTTATTATAATCCGAATATTTATCCGGAAGAGGAATATTTTAAACGTGTAAAAGAGCAGCAGCGCTTTGTCGAGAGACTGCCGGCAAAATATCCAGTTTCTTTTGTAGAGGGAAATTATGATAAAGAACGTTTTTATCAGATGGCGCAGGGACTAGAGGACGTGAAAGAGGGCGGTGAGAGGTGTTTCCGCTGCTATGAACTGCGGCTCCGGGAATCGGCCGAGATTGCAAATAAACTTCATATGGATTATTTTACAACGACATTATCCATCAGTCCGCTTAAAAATGCAGAAAAATTAAATGAGATCGGGGATCGTTTATCTGAGGAATATGGGATTTCATACTTAAATTCTGATTTTAAAAAGAAAAACGGATACAAGCGTTCCGTGGAGCTTTCCGAAGAATATGGCATGTACCGCCAGTATTACTGCGGCTGTGTTTTTTCGAAAAAGGAAAGGGATGCACAGATCGCGGCGAAGGAAGCGGAGAGGCATGCATGACAGCATGTATAGCCGGTGCATAAAAATACAACAGGGACTTGCGGGGATGCAGCACTTCATGTAGAATGAAATGTAATTATGACAACGAAAGTGAGGATTTAGATATGGCACAGTTATGGGGAGGACGTTTCACAAAGGCAACAGACCAGCTTGTATATAATTTCAATGCGTCTATCACATTTGATCAGAAATTTTATAAACAGGATATCGAGGGCAGTATCGCACATGTAAAAATGCTTGGAAAACAGGGTATTTTAACAGAACAGGAAATGAACGATATCGTCACGACACTGCAGGAGATCAAAGAAGATGTGGAGAGCGGAAAATTAGAGATCACATCAGAATACGAAGATATTCACAGTTTTGTGGAGGCAAATTTAATCGACCGTCTCGGTGATACCGGTAAAAAGCTTCATACCGGACGCAGCCGTAATGACCAGGTGGCACTTGATATGCGTCTTTACACCAGAGACGAGGTGCTTGCAGTGGATGGACTGTTAAAAGAACTTCTGACCACGATCTTACATATTATGGAAGAAAATACAGAGACGATCATGCCGGGCTTTACCCATTTGCAGAAAGCACAGCCGATCACGCTGGCACATCATATGGGTGCTTATTTTGAAATGTTCAAGCGTGACCGTCTGCGTCTGCATGATATTTACGAGCGTATGAATTACTGCCCGCTCGGTTCCGGGGCGCTTGCCGGTACAACTTATCCGTTAGACCGCGAGTATACTGCGGAACTGCTTGGCTTTTATGGACCAACTTTAAACAGTATGGACGGCGTTTCAGACCGCGATTATCTGATCGAGTTTTTATCTGCGTGTGCAACGATCATGATGCATCTTTCCCGTTTTTCTGAGGAAGTGATCATCTGGAACTCCAACGAATATCAGTTTGTTGAAATCGATGATGCGTACAGTACCGGAAGCAGTATCATGCCACAGAAGAAAAACCCGGATATCGCAGAACTGGTTCGTGGTAAGACCGGACGTGTCTATGGTGCGCTGATGTCTTTGCTTACGACAATGAAAGGAATCCCGCTTGCATACAATAAAGATATGCAGGAAGATAAGGAGCTTTCTTTTGATGCGATGGACACAGTAAAGGGATGTGTTGCATTATTCAATGGAATGCTTGCAACCATGCGTTTTAATAAAGAAAGAATGCGTCAGTCTGCAAATCATGGATTTACAAACGCAACAGATGCAGCAGATTATCTGGTAAATCATGGCGTTCCATTCCGTGATGCACATGGAATCGTTGGTCGTATCGTACTTTACTGCCTTGATAAAAAGATTCCGATCGATGACATGAGTCTGGAAGAATTAAAAGCGATCAGTCCGGTATTCGAGGAGGACATCTATGATGCGATCTCCATGGAAACATGTGTCAATAAACGTCTGACGATTGGCGCACCTGGCAGGGAAGCAATGGAGAAAGTCATTGAAAAAGAGCGCGAATATCTGAGCAAAGAATGGATGTAACACTTTTGTACACTGACGTGTTGTTGTGACAAATGTACAAGTTTTTGCTAAAAATACAGGAAACTTTGACAAAATAAGCATTGCTTTTTTCGGGAAAATAGCATAATATATTTACTATGAAAGACACATGTTTGCGACAGACGGACAAACAGAGAATAAGGGACGAGGAGATTAGAGCAAAATGAGCGAAAAGTTAAAAGTTGGTATTCTTGGCGGAACAGGTATGGTAGGACAGAGATTTATCTCTCTTCTGGAAAATCACCCATGGTTTGAGGTGACAACCATTGCAGCAAGTCCTAGAAGCGCCGGAAAGACTTATGAGCAGGCAGTTGGTGACCGTTGGAAAATGGATACACCGATGCCGGAGGCAGTAAAAAATATCGTTGTCATGAATGTCAATGAAGTGGAGAAGGTAGCAGCAGAGGTTGATTTCGTATTTTCCGCAGTGGATATGACCAAAGAGGAGATCAAAAAGATCGAGGAAGATTACGCAAAAACAGAGACACCTGTTGTTTCCAATAACAGTGCACACCGCTGGACACCGGATGTTCCTATGGTAGTGCCGGAAATAAACCCGGAGCATATGGAAGTTATCAAATACCAGAAAGAGCGTCTTGGCACGAAGCGTGGTTTTGTTGCTGTAAAACCAAACTGCTCCATCCAGAGCTATGCACCGGTACTTACTGCATGGAAAGAGTTCGAGCCGTATGAAGTGGTTGCTACAACCTATCAGGCGATCTCCGGTGCCGGAAAGACATTTAAAGACTGGCCTGAGATGGTAGGAAACATCATTCCTTACATCGGTGGTGAGGAAGAAAAATCTGAGAAAGAGCCGCTTCGTATCTGGGGTTATGTTGATGACGAGAAAAAAGCGATCGTTCCGGCAGAATCACCGGTCATTACCTGTCAGTGTATCCGTGTTCCGGTATTAAACGGACATACAGCAGCAGTATTTGTTAAATTTAAGAAAAACCCGACAAAAGAGCAGCTGATCGAGGCTTTGAAGAACTTCAGCGGTGTTCCGCAGGAGTTAGGTCTTCCGAGCGCACCAAAGCAGTTTATCCAGTACTTAGAGGAAGACAACAGACCGCAGGTCTCCTTAGATGTTAATTACGAGAACGGAATGGGTATCTCAGTCGGCAGATTAAGAGAGGATACCGTATACGACTGGAAATTTGTCGGACTTTCCCATAACACAGTCCGTGGTGCAGCAGGCGGTGCAGTACTTTGCGCAGAGCTGCTGAAAGCACAGGGATATATTACAAAGAAATAAATAAAACATGGATGATAGAAACGTCATCGGAGGATTTCCGATGGCGTTTTATATTGCCTAAAAAATTTAAAAATGTTATAATTTCTCTTATGCGAAATAAAGGTTAAGTAATCAGAAACGGAGAAATACTTTAGTGGCAAAGTCTTTGATAATAACGGAGAAACCAAGTGTAGCGCAGGAGTTTGCAAGGATTCTTGGCGTGAGCGGACGAAATGACGGATACATTGAAAATGACAAATATGTCATTACATGGTGTGTCGGCCATTTGGTGGAGATGGTTTATCCGGAAGCATATGATGAAAAATACAAAAGATGGCGGTTGGAAGATTTACCGTTTCTGCCGGAAGAATATAAATACAATGTAATACCAGATGTCAGTAAACAGTATGATACGGTGCATCGGATGCTTTTCAGAGAGGACATAGAAACTGTCTACTGGGCAGGCGATGCCGGAAAAGAAGGACAGACGATTGAGGAAAATATCAGACGCTTTGGCGGGGTCAGACCGGGGATGAAAGAGCTCCGTGTCTGGATCGATTCACAGACGGAAGAGGAGATTCTGCGCGGAATTCGTGAGGCAAAGCCAATGGCAGAGTATGATAATCTGGCAAAATCCGGTATTATGCGCACAATTGAAGATTATGCAATGGGAATCAATTTCTCCAGGGCGATGTCGGTAAAGTACGGGAAGCTATTGAATGATGCTGCGGCGACTAAAAGTTATACGGCGATCGCGGTGGGACGAGTCATGACCTGTGTACTTGGAATGGTCGTGATCCGTGAGCGGGAGATCCGCAACTTTGCGGAGACGCCGTTTTACCGTGTGGTGGGAGGATTCCTGCCGGAAGGCGCGGAAACGGAGGAGACAGTAACCGCAGAGTGGAAGGCGGTAAATGGTTCTAAATATTTTGAATCGCCCCTTTTGTATAAGGAAAATGGTTTTAAAAAGCGCGAAAGCGCGGAAAATCTGATCGGTGAACTTGACGGAAAACAGGCGGTCGTAAAATCCTTAGAGCGCGGCACATCCAGAAAGAAAGCACCGTTATTATTTAACCTTGCAGAGTTACAGGCAGAGTGTTCGAAACGATATAAGATCAGCCCGGATGAGACGTTACAGGTGGCACAGGACTTATATGAGAAAAAACTGACGACTTATCCGAGAACGGATGCGAGAGTGCTCTCGACGGCAGTTGCAAAGGAGATCGGGAAGAACTTAAATCGTTTAAAAACCTATGAGCCGACGAAAACTTATACGGAGCGTATTTTAAAAGAGGGTACTTACCGGAACATTGCACGTACACAGTATACCGACGATTCAAAGATCACAGATCACTATGCGATCATTCCGACCGGACAGCTCACGGAACTTGGTTCGTTAAGCGATTTACAGAGAAGAGTGTATGACCTGATCGTGCGCCGCTTCTTAAGTATCTTTTATCCGGCGGCTGAGTATGAAACGACCAAACTGGTGGTACAGGTGGGGGCAGAACAGCTTTTTGCATCTGCAAAGGCGCTGAAAAATCCGGGATTTCTTGAAATCATGGGAAGACCGGGAAATGATGAAAATAAGGAAGAAGAAAGTGCGGGACTCTTAAAACTGGCAGGGCAGTTACAGACCGGTGATCCCCTGAAGGTGGACGGTTATGAGATCAAAGAGGGAAAGACCGCACCGCCGAAACGCTATACCTCCGGTTCGATGGTGCTTGCGATGGAAAATGCCGGACAGCTCATTGAGGAGGAAGAATTAAGGGAACAGATCAAAGGCTCCGGAATCGGAACTTCTGCGACGAGAGCTGAGATTATCCGCAAACTGGTGCGTATCGGGTATCTGAACCTGAACAAAAAGACGCAGGTGCTAAGCCCGGAAGCGATCGGAGAGATGGTGTTTGAGGTAGTGAGCATGACCGTGCCGGCACTCTTAAATCCGAAGATGACGGCTTCCTGGGAAAAAGGACTCGACGGCATCACGCGTGGAACGGTCATCATGGAAGATTACCGCAGTAAACTGGAGGATTTTATCCGCAAAGAAACGGTTTCCATGATCGAACATGACCTGACCGGCAATCTTGCGGCGAGGATCCATCCGTTTGTCGGAAAAGGCGGAAGAGGACTTGCCGCAAAGAAAAAAATAGAGGCGGTCTGTCCGGTCTGCGGCGGGGATATGGAAACGACACCATTCGGTTATGGATGCGGTAATTATAAAAAAGATGGAAGCGGATGCAAGTTTGCCATCGGAACCATAGCAGGAAGAGACTTAGAGGAAGACGAAGTGGTGGAGCTTCTGACCAAAGGGCACACAGAGGTATTGTCCGGCTTTATATCAAAGTCCAGAAAACGCTTTTCTGCTGCATTGGTACTTGAAAAAGATGAGAATGGAAAAGCATCAGTCAATTTTGACTTTTCCAAAAATGAACCTGAAATATTAGAAGGGGTGAAATGTCCGGTCTGCGGTTCTGATATGGAAATCACTTCTTTTGGTTACAGTTGTGTGAAACACCGTGAAGATCCGGAAAGCTGTTATTTCTCCATTGGAAAAATCGCGGGAAAATCCCTTAGTGTGGATGACCTGACTGATCTGCTGCAAAAAGGAGAGACGGAGGTCTTAAAAGGGTTTACCGCAAAAAATAAAAAGAAGTTTTCGGCGGCATTGCTTTTGAAAACAGGAGAGGATGGCAGAAAAACAGTCGAATTTGATTTTTCAAAGAATGAGGCAGAGATATTAGAAGATGTAGTCTGCCCGATGTGCGGCGGACAGATCCAGAAAACATCATTTGGTTATGGCTGTATGAATTACGACCAGCAAAATCCGCAGAGCTGCCGCTTTGCCATCGGTACACTTGCGGGACGTGACCTGACAGAGACTCAGGTGAAAGCACTTCTGACCGACGGCAGAACGGAGACAATCCGCGGTTTTAAGTCGAAGACCGGGAAAAAATTTGATGCCTGTGTGGCGTTAGAGACGGATGAAACCGGTCGGAAGTATTTAAAATTTGACTTTGACCATGTGGAGGCAAAGAAGATAAAAGATGTAGTCTGCCCGCTCTGCGGTGGTGATATCGTACAGACAGCGTTTGGCTACGGATGTGCGAATTATAAAAAAGATGACCCGGAAAGCTGCCGTTTTTCCATTGGAAAGATGGGAGAAAAAACGTTAAATGAGGCACAGGTGAAACAGCTTCTGACAGAAGGCCGGACAGCAACGATTCGCGGTTTTAAGTCAAAGACAGGAAAGAAGTTTGATGCAAGGATTGCTTTAAAAAAAGACGAATCCGGCAAGGTAATCGGACTAAAATACGATTTCTCGGATGTGGAAGCCCCCAAATTAAAAGATGTGAAATGCCCGGTCTGCGGCGGTGATATGGTGAAAACGCCGTTCGGCTATGGCTGCGCAAATTATAAAAAAGATGATCCGGAAAGCTGTCGTTTTTCGGTTGGACAGATCGCAGGAGTAAAATTAAAAGAAGCACAGGTCAAAGAACTTTTAACCAATGGAAAGACCGGTGTGATCGAAGGATTTATCGCAAAGACCGGAATGAAATTTGATGCGCCGTTAAAACTGACGAAAGAAGGTCAGATCACCTTTGATTTCCCGGAGAAACCAAAGCCGGTCGAGACGACGGTAAAGTGTCCGAAATGTGGGGAACTCTTAAAGAAAAGCCAGTGGTACTATGAGTGTGACTGTGGTTTCCGGTTAGGGCATACGGTCGCGAAAGTGCAGCTTTCGGAAGAAATCATGAAAGAACTGTTGGAAACCGGAAAGACAAAGGAAAAAGTGACCGGATTTACCTCAAAAGCAGGAAATGTATTTGATGCCTGCTTAAAATATGAGGACGAGCGGATCAGCTTTGATTTTGACAATCCGGGAAGCCAGTCTCTGCAAAAACAGGAGACAGAGGGGCAGTCAGAAGTGCAGACGGCTGTGCAGGAGAATGGGGCACAGCAGATGCAGCAGGCAGAACAGGGTGGCACAGAGACACAGCAGTCACAACGGACGGACTCTGAACCGGATGGTGCAGATGATTTCTATGCCGCTATGGCAAATGAGGCTGCGGCGTTCCAGGAGGAAGAAGAGCAGGAATGGATCGCAGGAAGCAATTTTTTAGATGAGTTTATGCCGTAAGCGATCTCCGGCAGACAGAAATTCTTGTCTGTCCGGAGATTTTTTTGCAGTGTTCGAATATTATTTTGACAGATCTGTGAAAACGTTTTACAATAGAACCAGTATGCAAACAGAAATGCAAGGATCACACTGGATTCATATCCATGTGACAGAGACATTCTGGGATGGAGGAAAAGATGGAAAACGCAAAAATCAGCAATTTATATGATTTAGATGAAACAATCGCAAAAGAATATTTAGAACAGTTTACATATCCATGGGAGGCTTTAAAAGGGATCAGTGAGTTCATAAAAAAACTTGGACCAACATTAGATCCGGAAAAGTTTGAAAAAAGAGGCGAGGATATCTGGGTTGCAAAGAGTGCAAAAGTGGCACCGACAGCATGTTTAAACGGTCCGCTGATCATTGATGAGGATGCAGAAATCCGTCACTGCGCATTTGTCCGCGGCAGTGCGATCGTAGGAAAGGGTTCTGTTGTCGGCAATTCCACAGAACTGAAAAATGATATTATTTTCAATTCCGTTCAGGTGCCGCATTACAATTATGTTGGTGATTCTATTCTGGGTTATAAGTCACACATGGGTGCAGGATCAATCACATCAAATGTGAAATCAGATAAGACACTGGTTGTGGTAAAAGATGGTGATGAAAAAATTGAAACCGGATTAAAGAAATTTGGTGCAATGCTTGGAGATTTTGTTGAAGTTGGATGCAATTCTGTATTAAATCCTGGAACGGTGATCGGCAGACATACAAATGTATATCCGCTTTCAAGTGTCAGGGGAGTGATCCCGGCAAACTCAATTTTTAAGAAACCGGGCGAGGTTGTACAGAAAAAAGAAGCATAATATTCTTAAACTTAAGATCCGGACAGGTCGGATAAGTTATGGCAGAAAATATTGATCATATTTTAAGTACAGGGAGATAAAATATATGGAAGAAGAAAAGAAATATATTTATAATGATAAAGCGGAACGGATCAAAAAGATGAACCGGTTCTATATAGGTGCAACCATATTTCTTGGAATATTGTTTTTACTGTATCTGTGGCTCCGCATGGCAAATCAGAATCTGGTAAATGCAGTAGTATATGGGAATACTGTATTAATAATAGGCGCATCAGTTTTGAACACGATTATTTATCATAAAGATCATGCAACAGCAAAATTAAAAGTGATTGCTACGCTTGAGATGGGATTAGAGTATCTGTTAGTCGGAGTACAGACAGATGCACATTTTATTACGTATGTACTGATCGTTATAGTTGCGTTACAGATTCCGTACTATGATGAAGGTGGATTAAAAAGAACCTGTGTGGGAGTGAGTATTCTCTACGTGATCGTTACGATTGTTCAGGGAATAAAGGGTATTACTGTATTGAACGTGGATACAATATGTTCTGTGGTCGGCGTGCTTGGCGTTTTATTTATGGTTTCAAGAATTGGAAAGATCACATTATTGTTTAACGCAGATGCACTTGGATCCATAGATGAGGAACACAAAAAGCAGAATGAAATTTTACAGGGAGTGCTTGAGATTTCCAAAACTGTTCAGGAAGAATCAGTTAAGAGCAGCAGCCTGATCGGAAAACTGGTCGAGACGACCAATTCTGTAACTGGCAGTATGCAGGAGATTACAACGGCTTCCGGAATGAATGCAAACAGCATCGAAGAACAGAATACCATGACTGCAACGATCCAGGATGCGATCGAGGAAACAAGTGAGCGATCAAAACAGATGGTGGATATCGCAATGAATTCAAATGACAGCATTCAGGAAAATATGCGTGTGATGGATGAGTTGAAAGATCAGGCAGAGCAGATCACAAATACAAATCATGATGTTACTGAGGCAATGACCAAACTTCAGGATAAGACAAAAGAAGTAGAAGAGATTGCAGGTATGATCTTAAATATTTCAAGCCAGACAAACCTGCTGGCGTTAAATGCATCTATTGAGAGTGCACGTGCCGGAGAAGCCGGAAGAGGTTTTGCGGTTGTAGCAGAGCAGATCAGACAGCTTGCGGAACAGACAAAAAATTCGACGGAAGAGATCACGAGAATTACAAACGAACTGAATGCAAATGCAAATGATGTGGTTGTATCAGTAGAAGGTTCTGTACAGGCAACGGAAGATCAGAAAGAAAAGATTCTTGCTGCGTCAGAAACATTTAATCTGCTTAATAAAAATATAGGTGAGCTGGTTGCCCATATTGAAGAGGTCAATAAAAAGGTAAGCGGACTTTCAGATTCCAACAATAAGATTGTGGTAAACTGCTCGCAGCTTTCGGCAGCGACTGAGGAAGTTACGGCGAGTGCAGAACAGGTACATACACTCAGTGAAGAAAACCTTGATGTTGCAAAACAGGTTCAGAATGCGGTAGAGAAAATTCACAGTACGGCAGATGATATAAAAAAGTTTTTGCACTGACAGAAAGGAGTGCATAATTATATGAAAAATAAAGTGTGGTTGTTTACAGCCGCACTTTTGCTTTTTACAGCAGGGTGTGGTGAGCCAGATATTGCACAAAATAAAATAAACAGCAATGAGCAGAAAACAGCAGGAATTTCAGATACAGATGAAACAGAATCCGAAATAGACAGCAGTGCGTCTGAAAAAATGGAAGCAGCCGAAGAAAAATATATCTGGAAAGAGATCACGCTGCAGTTTCCGGAGAGCTGGGAAGATAAGTATGTAATTTTAAAAGATGATACCGGTTTTTCTGTTTTTCAGAAAAAATCCTATGAGAAAGAAAGTGGGACGGGGTTTCTTTTTGGAATTACCAAAGACACGGAATGGTATCCGGATGCTGCCGGTGTAAGTATTTTAGGATATACCGATGATGGAGTGTTATATGAGGTTGTGAGGCCTACGGATGTGAGCTGCGATGTGGAAAATGAGGATACTTTAAATGAATATCAAGGGATGATGCAGCAGTCAGATACGGTAGTACAGAATGCGGTCATTGATACACAGAACCTGCACAAAGATGCTGACCAGTATATCATTCCGGTCAGTATGACACAGACAATTTCGACAGACAGTCTTATCAATATGTCGGACAATGATTTATGGTTAGCACGCAATGAAATCTATGCAAGACATGGACGGGGTTTTACCAATGAATATCTGCAGAGTTATTTTAATGCATGTTCCTGGTATGAAAAAACGGCGGAGACAGATGCATTTGACGAGTCTGTGTTAAGCCAGACAGAGAAAGATAATCTGAAAGTGATACAGGAAGCAGAAAAAACATATGCAGACGAACATCCATATCCGAAAGAGTATAAAACAGGACAGAAAGTTATGGAAGATATTGATGGAGACGGCAGGGAAGAAGAAATACGTTATGATGTGAAAGAGAGTGGCGATTATGCAGGGTATTCCTGTATCCTTACCGTGAATGGAACTTCATATGAACTGTGCGAATATGCGGCGATGGTGACACCGGAAACAGATTGCTTTTATGTCACTGATATTAATGCTTATGATGATTCGTTAGAGATTGCTGTCTTAGATGATGGGCCGAGTGGTGATTATGTGACATATTTTTACCGGTATGATGGAAACACACTCGAATTTGCCGGAGAAGTTACTGGTTTTCCTTTTAAAGAAAAAAATGGCGGTATCAACGGCTTTACCGGACAAAGCGGAATCTATGGAACAATTCGTACAGATATTCTTGAGACAGCATACTTAAATGGCTACTGGTGGTATGACAGTGATGCGGGGAAATTAGAGTATATGGATACCGGAATGCACAGGTATCAGTATTTCACACCGCACAGATTATATGTGGATCTCCCACTGTGGGAGGCTATGGATCAGACATCAGACCAGGTGACGGTTTCATCCGGTCAGGATGTATTCTTTATCAGTTCCGATGCAAAGGAATGGATCTATGTTCGTGCCAAAGACGGAACAAAAGGATATATTCATGTGGATGGGGAAAATATCAGCAACGCCGGCAGACTGGGGTCGGAAGTTTTTTCAGAATTGAATTATTTTGATTAGTGTATAAAAACAAATACACGGAATAAAGATAATTTTTTTCGATTAGGACTTGTAGATTTCAACAAAATGTGCGAAAATAGGTAAGGTATGTTAAATGTATAACAAAGTCTGATACATACAGTTCTATTTAAGTGAAAGGAGTCTTAAAATGATTTACACTAAGGAAGTCGAAAACATGTGTCCTGTAGCAAAGGGCGCAAAACATGAACCAGCTCCAATTCCGGAAGAAGGCAAATGGGTTCATTCTAAAAAAATTGAAGATATTTCAGGTTTTACACACGGTGTTGGCTGGTGTGCTCCTCAGCAGGGTGCCTGCAAGCTTTCATTAAATGTAAAAAATGGTGTAATCGAAGAAGCTTTAGTTGAGACAATCGGATGCTCTGGTATGACACATTCCGCAGCTATGGCAGCAGAGGTATTACAGGGCAAAACAATTCTTGAAGCATTAAACACAGACCTTGTTTGTGATGCAATCAATACAGCAATGAGAGAGTTATTCTTACAGATCGTTTATGGTCGTACACAGAGTGCATTCTCTGATGACGGTCTTGCAATCGGTGCTGGTCTTGAGGATTTAGGTAAAGGACTTCGTTCCCAGGTTGGTACAATGTACGCTACCAAAGAGAAAGGTGTTCGTTACTTAGAGATGGCAGAAGGTTATGTAACCGGTATTGCTCTTGACGAGAATAACGAAGTTATCGGATATCAGTTCGTTTCTCTTGGAAAAATGACTGACTTCATTAAAAAAGGCGATGATCCTAACACTGCATGGGAAAAAGCAAAAGGACAGTACGGCCGTGTGGCAGATGCTGTTAAAATCATCGACCCGAGAGAAGAGTAGGAAAGGAGACGGACGAAAATGGCATTATTTGAAGGATATGAAAGAAGAATTGACCAGATCAACGCTGTGTTAAACAGCTATGGTATCAGCTCTATCGAAGAAGCTGAAAAAATTACAAAAGATGCTGGACTTGATGTTTACGATCAGGTAAAGAAAATCCAGCCAATCTGTTTCGAGAACGCTTGCTGGGCTTACACTGTAGGTGCTGCAATCGCAATCAAAAAAGGATGTACAAGAGCTGCTGATGCTGCTGCAGCAATCGGTGAGGGACTTCAGGCATTCTGTATTCCGGGTTCTGTTGCAGACCACAGAAAAGTAGGTCTTGGACATGGTAACCTTGGTAAAATGTTATTAGAGGAAGAGACAGAGTGCTTCTGCTTCTTAGCAGGACATGAGTCATTTGCAGCTGCTGAGGGTGCAATCGGTATCGCTGAGAAAGCAAACAAAGTACGTCAGAAACCATTACGTGTTATCTTAAACGGACTTGGAAAAGATGCTGCTCAGATCATCTCCCGTATCAACGGATTCACATTTGTTGAGACACAGTATGATTACAAAGCTGCAAAATTAAATGTTGTATATGAGAAAGCATATTCTAACGGACTTCGTGCAACTGTAAAATGCTATGGTGCAGATGACGTTCAGGAAGGTGTTGCGATCATGCATCATGAGAACGTAGGTGTTTCCATCACTGGTAACTCTACAAACCCAACACGTTTCCAGCATCCGGTTGCAGGTACATACAAAAAAGAATGTATCGAGCAGGGTAAGAAATACTTCTCAGTTGCTTCCGGCGGTGGTACAGGACGTACACTTCACCCGGACAACATGGCAGCAGGTCCTGCTTCCTACGGTATGACAGATACTATGGGACGTATGCACTCTGATGCACAGTTCGCAGGTTCCTCTTCTGTACCGGCTCACGTTGAGATGATGGGTCTGATCGGAATGGGTAACAACCCAATGGTTGGTGCTACTGTTGCAGTTGCAGTTTCCGTTGAGGAAGCTCACAAAGCTGGTAAATTCTAAGATAAATTTAGATTATAGAAAGAAACGTGGTTCTTGAATCGTCAAGAATCCCGTTTCTTTTTCTGTATAAATTTATTTGAATATGATTTATACTTTTATCAGAATTCTAAATGTTTTGAGAAACGGGAGGGTTAGTTTAGAATCATGAATGTAATGCCCGTAAATATATTAATTACAAAAGTTGCAGAAATATGTAAAAAAAATGGTGTAAAAAAATTGGTTCTTATAGGTTCATTCGCAACAGATACAGCAACTCCATATAGTGATATTGATTTTGTAGTTTATGGCGATGTGGATATGGATAAACTTGAACAGGATCTAGAAAAAATAGAAACTTTACGTAAGATAGATATTTTGGAATATAAAACAATTCGAAACCAGTATCTTTTGGAGGATATCGCAAAGTATGGAAAACAAATATATTAACAGATATAAAAATTTTTGCAGAAGTTTGAATAATTTAAAAAAAAGTAAAACAGCAGACCCGGATGCTGATTTTGTGTTAGAAGGTACTGCTCAAAATTATAATTTAACATTTGATTTATCATGGATAGTGATGAAGGATATTTTAGTCAAAGTATTGGGTATTAATGATATAGCGCTTGGATCGCCAAGAGCGAATTTACAGGCGGCATTTTCAAACAAATTGATTGATGATGATGTTTGGCTGCAAATGTTGAGAACAAGAAATCTGCTTGCTCATGATTATGATGGCGCAGTTGCAAGAGAAAATTTTGAAAAGATAACAACAGTGTATTATGATGTTTTTTATAAATTTAAAATGATAGCAGAAGAGTATTTTGAAAAGGGAATGCAGGAAGAAGACAGTTTTAAAGCCTGATAGAACGTTTCGAAGAGGGGTATTTTGTAGAAAAAGATTATCTATAGATTAAAGTGATATATTTTTTATAAGCCATTTGGACTAACTATCCAGGTGGCTATTTTTGGATGATTTATTAGAATCAGTACCATTATTTTAATATAGTCCGATATTTTCAATTTTTTCCAAAACAGGGTGATAACCGAACATATTTTCTGCTATAATAATATCTATAACCAGAAGCAGAAAGAGAGGCGGCGTCCGGACATGAATGATTCATCCCATATTTATATTGCAATCGATCTGAAATCTTTTTATGCATCTGTAGAATGTGTAAAATTAGGATATGATCCGCTGACGACAAATCTTGTCGTGGCAGACGAGAGCAGAACGGAGAAAACGATCTGCCTTGCGGTATCACCGTCATTAAAGGCATACGGTATTCCGGGACGTGCAAGATTATTTGAAGTGGTGCAGAAAGTAAAACAGGTCAATAAGGAGCGGAGAAGCCGGATTGCCGGTGGAATGTTTACAGGAAAATCAGCAGATGACAAGGAACTGAAAAATAATCCGGCACTGGAACTGACTTATATTACAGCACCACCGCGCATGGCGCTTTATATGGAAGAAAGTAACCGGATCTATGATATTTATTTAAAATATGTAGCACCGGAAGATATGCATGTTTATTCCGTGGATGAAGTATTTATGGATGTAACGCATTATCTGAAAACATATCAGATGAGTGCAAGGGAGCTTGCAGAGAAAATGATTCAGGATGTTTTAAAAGAAACCGGTGTTACGGCAACCGCCGGTATCGGTACGAATCTTTATCTGTGCAAGGTTGCGATGGATGTTGTTGCAAAACATGTGACACCGGATGCAAATGGAGTGCGGATCGCAGAGCTTGATGAGATGAGTTACCGCCGGCTGCTGTGGGATCACAGACCGCTGACAGATTTCTGGAGGGTTGGCGGTGGATACCGGAAAAAATTAGAGGCGGCAGGCCTGTATACAATGGGAGATGTTGCCCGCTGTTCATTGGGGAGGGAACAGGATTTTTATAACGAAGATCTGCTATACAGGATGTTTGGCATCAATGCAGAACTTCTGATCGATCATGCATGGGGGTATGAGCCGACCACGATCGATCTGATCAAGGCGTACAAGCCGGAGACAAACAGCATTAGTTCCGGGCAGGTATTACAGTGTCCATATGAATTTGAAAAGGGAAAGCTGATCGTCCGGGAAATGACGGATCTGCTTGTACTGGATCTTGTGGACAAACATCTGGTTACAGATCAGATGGTACTTACCATCGGTTATGATATCGATAATCTGACTGATCCGAAGCGTAAAAATGCATATCATGGGGAAGTGACCATTGACCGTTATGGAAGAAAAGTGCCAAAACACGCTCACGGTACGATCAATCTGAAAAGCCGGACTTCATCGACCAAACAGATTATGGATGCTGTTATGGAGTTGTATGACCGTATCGTAGATCCAGATCTTCTGATCCGCCGGATTTATGTTGTCGCCTGCAGACTGTCGGATGAAACTTCAGCAAAACAGGATGATACATTTGAACAGTTGGATCTGTTTACGGATTATGCGGCATTAGAAGAAAAAAAGCAGGCGGAAAAGGAAAAAATGGAAAAAGAGAGAAAACTTCAGGAGGCAGTTCTCAGTGTAAAAAAGAAATATGGGAAAAATGCCATGTTAAAGGGGATGAATCTTCAGGAAGGCGCTACAAGTATAGAACGTAACAGGCAGATCGGGGGACACAAAGCATGAGGGAACAAAATCTGTTTAAAGAAAAAGAAACACACAAATATGATGATATCATCCATCTGCCACACCATGTTTCTGTAAAACATCCGCAGATGGCATTGTTAGACAGAGCAGCGCAATTTTCTCCTTTTGCAGCACTGACGGGACATGAGGATTCAATCCGTGAGACGGCAAGACGGACAGAAGATTTTTTAGAACTTGATGAGGATAAAAAAGAACAGCTTGATGAAAAAATGCGCTGTTTACTGGAACATTTTACGGAAAAACCGGAGATTACGCTTACTTATTTTGTGCCGGATGAAAAGAAAGACGGCGGGGCCTATGTTACACACTGTGGCAGAGTGCGGAAAATAGATACCTGTCATCACAGACTTATATTTGAGGATAGAACGGAAGTTCCCCTGCAATTTATTTTTGAAATAGACGGTGAAATATTTAAAGATGCAGAGTGAAGGGATAAGAGCGGTAAATTTGACAATCGATATTCCGGATGGTATAATTTCCCGATAATAGGGACTTTTGCGCTATTGAAGAAGAATATGGAAAAGTTAAGGAGCTTGTGAGGCATGAAAAATATATGGCATATTTTTAGCGGGGATATGAAGAGACTGGTGCGCAATCCTTTTGCACTGATAATCGCAATAGGTCTTTGTATCATACCATCGCTATATGCATGGTTTAATATTTACTCGAACTGGGATCCGTATGCGAATACAAAAAATATCAAAATTGCGGTAGCTACGGAAGATGCAGGATATCAGATGGATGATGGAACCACTGTGAATATGGGTGATTCGGTCATTGAGAGCTTAAAGGAAAATGATAAGATCGGATGGGTATTTACAGACACGAAAGATGCGGCTTTAGAAGGCGTCTATAGTGGCGAATATTATGCGGCAGTCATCATCAGTTCTGATTTTACATATAGTATGTATAACGTGTTCCGGGAAGATTTTAAGGGGCCGACTATTTCTTATTATGAGAACGAAAAAAAGAATGCCGTAGCAACAAAGATCACGGATTCTGCAGTATCAACCTTAAAACAGAGTATCAATGAACAGTTTATAGAAGTGCTTGCAAGCAATATATTTGAGCAGACAAATCATATTTCAGAACAGATGGAAGAAAATGATAAGTTTGCCTATTTTCAGAGTAAACTAGAGAACCTGAATGAAAATCTGATCGGGTATAGTAAGATGATCGACACATTTATTGCCGGCAACGGAGAACTTTCACAGGCAGTTGCAGAGGCAAAAGGCAGTATTCCGGGTCTCAGTAATAAAGTATCAGATGGCGCAAAGAGTTTTGGTACGGCAAGAAGCAGTCTGGATGATACAAAAACGTCATTAAATTCGTTCAGTGAAAATGTAAATCAGACAATGACAAGTATCAATGACTCTATGAACAGGATTCAGGACAGCATTAATGCAACGAATCTTGCAGGAGATGCACAGCAGACGGCGGACAGTCTGAATCAGGCGGCATTGGACGCAGTGGAATTGCAACGGGAACTGAACCGTCTGCAGGAACATTTAAAAAAGGTGATTGTTGAGGAGAGCGTGTCGGATGATGACCGTGCTGTCATTCAGAAGATCATTGAGACGATAGAGTCGATCAATGGTGGCGCAACGGATATTGAGAAGGCAATCAGCAGCATTAACCAGATCGCAATGGGATTTTCAGGAGATTCCAAGACGGATGCAATCAATACGCAGGTGTCAGGAAGTATGGTTGCAGATGCGATCAATCAGTCTTTGTCGGATATGACACAGGTTTTAACTACCTGTTCCCAGGCAATCGCAAATATGCAGGAGATGTATACGACAAGCCTTGTCCCACAGTTAAATAATGTGATCGACAGTATGAGTCAGATGTTAAATAATGTATCAGATATTCTGACCAGATTAGATGACACTTTAGGAGATATGAATTCTGTATTTTCCGGAATTGAGACAACTGTGACAGGTGCAAATGACAGTTTAGAGCAGATTCAGACTGTTATTGACGGGGTAAGTGAAAAATTAACGAAATTGTTAGAACGTCTGAATTCGGTTGAGGATGACGAAAAGGTACAGGCGTTTATCGAGTTTATGAAGGGTGACCCGGAAGGCTATGGAGAATTCTTCTCACAGCCGGTGCTGGTTACAACGGAGGAAGTTTATCCGATTCCAAATTATGGTTCAGCAATGACACCGTTTTACTCAATTCTTGCAATCTGGGTTGGAGGAACAATCCTTGTTGCCCTGATCAAGGTAAAAGCAGAACCAAAAGATTTAGAGAATGTAAAATCATATCAGCTCTTTTTCGGAAGATATCTGTTGTTTTTTGTGATGGGACAGTTACAGGCGTTGATCATAGTATTAGGAGATATCTATATCCTGCACTGTCAGATTTTGTATCCGGGATGGTTCTGGCTGGTGGCATCACTTGCCAGTGTTACGTTTACATTACTGATCTATTCCCTTGCACTTTCGTTTGGTGATGTGGGAAAAGCCCTTGCGGTTGTGATCATGGTAATCCAGATCGCGGGTTCAGGAGGAACATTCCCAATTGAACTTTTGCCGGCGGTTTACCGGAATATATACATATTTTTCCCGTTCCCGTATGCAATCAATGCGATGCGTGAAACGATCGGTGGTATGTATGGCAGCGACTATATGAAGAATCTGTCAGAATTGATGATCTTTGCCGTCGTAGGTCTCTTGATCGGACTGGTGATCCGTATTCCATTTGTGAAACTGAATCATTTTGTGGAAAAACGAATGGAAGATACAAAAATGATGTAACAGAAGCATAACGAAAAATAATTTTGTTATAGATAGCAGAATTGGAGAAAAAAGAATGGAAGAAAAAAGCAGATACGAGGAAATGTACGGAAAACTCGTTGCGTACGAACAGAATATCCATTTACAGAATCAAAAACGGATCAAGATCGGTCTTAAATGTATTGCAATCATTCCGCCTATATTTTTGATCCTTTTATTCTGGACAGACAGTAACAAGGTAGTTTTCCTGATCTTATGGATCGTATCATTATTTGCACTTGCAACTTATCTGATCCTTGTCGAGTATGTAGATTATAACCTGCAGGAAAAATTAAATGAGCTGCGGGATGAAGAGGATAAATCTGTGGATGTTCTTATGGGAAAACAGCTTGATGAAGTTGAGGAAAATATTAAAAATGCCATTCAGAAATTGGACGAAAAGTTTAATTCTGACGCAGAGATTCAGAAGATAGCAGAGAACGAGGAGAAAACGGAATGAAAAATATATTTAAAATCTTTATCTCCGATATGAAAAGGATCTTTCAGAACGTGGTTGCTGTTGTGGTTATCATGGGACTTTGTGTGATTCCATGCCTTTATGCATGGTTTAATATACTTTCAAACTGGGATCCATACGGACCAAGTGCAACTTCAAACCTGAAAGTTGCAGTGGTATCCGAAGATGAAGGTGTGAGTGTGGCTGGTATTTCTGTCAACATTGGTTCATCTGTTGTCGAAGCGTTACAGGAAAACAAAGCTATGGGCTGGGTATTTACCGACACATCTGATGAGGCGGTAGATGGCGTTTACAGTGGCGAATATTATGCAGCTCTTGTTATCCCGGACGACTTTACTGAGGAAATGATCAGTTTTCTTGGCGGGCAGATTGAACATCCAGACATCATCTATTATGAAAATGAAAAGAAAAATGCAATAGCTCCTAAAATTACATCAAAAGCAAAAACTTCGGTTCAGGAACAGGTGAATTCAAGTTTTGTGAGCACACTTGCAGAGGCAATGATGCAGGTTGGGGATGCAGTTGCAGGGACGGATGTTGACGGAGGTTCTCTTGCAGATACGATTACGCAGCGGCTGAATGACGTAAGTGGTGATCTGCAGAGTTACATTAATATCCTGAATTCATTTGCAAGTATTTTAAATTCTGCACAGAGTATAGTTGCGACCAGTCAGGTCATGCTTCCGGGACTTGATTCAATGGTTTCCACCGGTCAGGATACAGTAAACAGCATGGAAAGTCTGATCCTTGCCGGAAATGCGACGACAGATACGGTGACGCAGATGGTTACATACAGTTTTGATCTGGTTGAGAACAGCTTAAACAATGTGTCAATGGTTGTGTTAAATGACATGGAAAAACTGCAAAAATACGAGGATGCAGCAGGAAACGGACTGAATGCAACAATATCTGTGGTACCTTATCTGGAAAAAATGTTTAATGATTCAGTTTCGAGCTGGGAAGGCACAGCCGATGATGAAACAAGGATGCAGATTCAGAATGTCCGTGACAGGTTAAAGATGATCGAACTTGAACTGAACGGACTTGCAGAAAATGGAACTGCAACAGCGGAAGATATCAGTACCTTAAAGAGTCAGATAACAACAGAGATCGAAAACTGTAAGACAGCGCTGGATGCATTGCAGCATGCATTTGAGTATTCTGTAAAACCGCAGCTTGACTCTACAATGAATGCAATGCAGAATTCCATGATTGCGACAACATCGATTTTAAATGGTATCAATGCAGATTTTGGTGATGTGGAAAAAGTACTTTCAAAATACGAAGATACACTTGCAAACGGAAGTGCAGATTTGTATGAATCACTGGAAATGGCACAGGAATTATTTAATAAACTTACGCAGATCATCACAGATTTTACGACACTGCGTCAGGATGAACAGTACAAACAGTTTATGGAGATACTCGAGACAGATCCGCAGCAGCTTGGAAACTTTATCTCATCTCCGGTAAACCTTGATACGGTTGGAATTTATGAGATTGAAAATTATGGATCTGCCATGGCTCCATTTTATACGATACTGGCACTGTGGGTAGGGGCTCTGATCCTGGTGGCGATCATTCATGTAAAAGTAGAACCAGAAGAAGGAATCACAGATATCAAACCATACCAGGCATATTTCGGGCGTTATATTCTCTTTTTCCTGGTAGGGCAGGTGCAGACGCTGATCACAGTACTTGGAGATCTGTTTTATGTAAGGATACAGTGTCATAATCCGTTTTTATTCTGGGTTGCTGCCGCAGTCAGCAGTTTTGTTTTCACACTGTTTATCTATTCACTCACGGTTGCATTTGGAAATGTCGGTGAGGCACTTGCGATTGTTGTCATGGTTATTCAGGTAGCCGGTGCGGGTGGAACATTCCCGATTGAGACGCTGCCGCAGGTTTACCAGTCGCTTTATAAATACCTGCCGTTCCCATATGGAATGAATGCCATGAGAGAGACAATTGGCGGAATCTATCAGATGAATTACTGGATCTATGTCGGAAAACTTGCAATTTATCTGGTTATTTCACTGGTCATTGGACTTCTTGTAGCGATACCGTTCCGCAAATTGAACCATATCATTGAGAAGAGCAAAGAAAATACAGAGATTATGATATGAGTAAGCAATGAGCAGTGCCACATGAAAGTAAAGCAAAAAATGGCTGCTTGCAGACATTTTTTTGCTTTATTTTCATGTGATAGGGCAAATGCCCGTCAGTCCGGAAAATCATTGATTTTTCGGACGTGCACTGCAATCTAAAGTTTTGTGATATAAGATATAGGGAGTAAAAAATGTTATTGATTCGGATGGTATTACTTTTTACAGGACTTCTTATGGCAATCGTGCCAGGAGTATGTACAAGAAAAGACCAGAGGGGTGATCTGAATGCCGAAAAGCGGATCAGACAGATTGGTGTCTGGTTTGTTGCTGCTGCGGTTATATGGATCATTACCGCAAAATTTATCTGAAAATGAGACTATGTTTTTGACTGGACAAAAAAATTGTTTATTGACAAAAAATTTCGATGTGATATCATAGCTTTAGTGTGATGTGTGATTAAAGTATTAAACTATTGGAGATGCAGAATGAGAAAACAGGTATTATCTCTATTAGTGGAGAATAACCCGGGTGTGACAAGTCATATTTCAGGACTTTTCAGCAGAAGAGGTTACAACATTGACAGTTTTTCTTCCGGTGTGACCGCAGATCCGAGATATACAAGGATTACGATCGTTGCGACCGGTGATGAGCAGATCTTAGAGCAGATTGAGAAACAGCTTGCAAAGTTGGAAGATGTTGTTGATATCAAAAAACTTGAAAATGGCTCGTCAGTGACAAGAGAACTGATCTTGGTTAAGGTTCGTGCGAAAGATACAGAACGCCAGCCAATCTTAAATGTAACAGAGATCTTTCATGGGAAAGTTGTAGATGTGACCCATGATTCGATGGTAATCGAGCTGACAGGACATCAGGATAAGTTAGATGCTTTCCTTGATCTTTTGTCCGGATATGAGATATTAGAGCTTGCACGTACCGGACTGACCGGATTGTCGAGAGGCATTTCCGATGTCGTTATGTTAGACGAAGACGGCAAAAGAGTATCATTATAACAAAATAAGCAGATAAGAATATGCAAATGCATATTTTTTATTAAGAAACCAAAACTGGAGGAAATTAATTATGGCAGCAAAAATATTTTATCAGGAAGACTGTAACCTTTCACTTTTAGACGGAAAGACGATCGCAATTATCGGCTACGGCAGTCAGGGACATGCACATGCATTGAACTTAAAAGATTCCGGATGCCATGTTATCATTGGTCTTTATGAAGGAAGCAAATCCTGGGCAAAAGCTGAGAAGCAGGGATTTGAAGTATATACAACAGCAGAGGCAGCAAAGAAAGCTGATATCATCATGATACTGATTAACGATGAAAAACAGGCAGATATGTACAAAAAAGATATCGAGCCAAACCTTGAGGCAGGCAATATGTTAATGTTTGCACATGGTTTCAATATCCATTTCGGATGTATCGTACCTCCAAAGGATGTAGATGTTACTATGATCGCTCCGAAAGCTCCGGGACATACCGTACGTTCTGAGTATCAGGCTGGAAAAGGAACACCTTGTCTGATCGCTGTTGAGCAGGATGCAACAGGAAAAGCACAGGATCTTGCATTAGCATATGCACTTGGTATCGGTGGAGCAAGAGCCGGTGTTCTTGAGACAACATTCCGTACCGAGACAGAGACAGACCTTTTTGGTGAGCAGGCAGTTCTTTGCGGTGGTGTCTGTGCATTAATGCAGGCAGGTTTCGAGACATTATGCGAAGCTGGTTATGATCCAAGAAATGCATACTTCGAGTGTATCCATGAGATGAAACTGATCGTAGACTTAATCTACCAGTCAGGTTTCGAGGGAATGAGATATTCTATCTCCAACACAGCAGAGTATGGTGATTATATTACAGGACCGAAGATCATCACAGAAGATACAAAGAAGGCAATGAAACAGATCCTTTCCGATATTCAGGATGGTACATTTGCAAAAGACTTCTTACTGGATATGTCTCCGGCAGGACGTCAGGTTCACTTCAAAGCTATGAGAAAGAAAGCTGCAGAGCATCCATCAGAGCAGGTTGGTAAAGAGATCCGTAAACTGTATAGCTGGAACAATGAAGAAGATAAATTAATCAACAACTAATTTTGAATCGATTGAAAGAGTCATCACATAGTTACTGTTTGTGGTGGCTCTTTTTTGTTTCAATACTTGACAAAAACAGGGTATATGATAAAATAAATCATGTTGTGAATAAAATACATCAGACTTTGATAAGGAATAGTAAGAATTTTTTGCTTTCTCAGAGAGCTGCCGGATGCTGTGAGGCAGTAAAGTGAAATTCCCAACTCACCTTTGAGTCCTTTTGCCCAAGCTGCCAGTTACAGTGAGTAAGCAAAAGCGTGTTGTCCGCGTTAAGGATCATAAGAGCGTATTTTTATTTTCTATGAAATCATAAGAATACGAATTAGAGTGGTACCACGGAGTAAGACAGACTTCGTCTCTAAAGATATTTTTATTTGAAAATGTCTTCCGAGACGAAGTTTTTTTTCGCAAAACAAGGAGGAAAATCCTCTGCTCGTCAGAGGAAAATTTTACATGGTAAAATTGCATTTTCCTTCGGAAAACAAGGAGGAAAATCCTCTGCTCCTGCAAAGGCAGTCGCATTTTGCTCCGCAAAACAAGGAGGAAAATCCTCTGCTCGTCAGAGGACTCGCATTTTCCTTCGGAAAACAAGGAGGATTATATGTCAGAACTTTACAATCACAAAGTCGTAGAGAAAAAATGGCAGAAAGTCTGGGATGATAATAAGGCTTTTGCTGCGACAGACGACTACAGCAAACCAAAATATTACGCATTGGTAGAATTTCCGTATCCGTCAGGACAGGGACTTCATGTAGGTCATCCGAGACCTTATACAGCACTTGATATTGTTGCAAGAAAGCGCAGAATGCAGGGCTATAACGTACTTTATCCGATGGGATGGGACGCATTCGGACTTCCGACTGAGAACTATGCGATCAAAAATAAGATTCATCCGAAGATCGTAACTGAAAACAATGTAAAACGTTTCAAAGAGCAGCTTCATTCTTTAGGCTATTCATTCGACTGGGACAGAGAGATCAACACTACAGATCCGAGTTATTACAAATGGACACAGTGGATTTTCTTAAAACTGTTTAAAGCAGGACTTGCTTACAAAAAAGAGATGCCGATCAACTGGTGTACTTCCTGTAAAGTAGGCCTGGCAAACGAGGAAGTTGTGAACGGTGTCTGCGAGCGTTGTGGTGCTCCGGTTGTCCGCAAGGTAAAGAGCGAGTGGATGTTAAAGATCACTGATTATGCTGAGAAACTGTTAGAGGGCTTAAATGATGTAGATTATATCGAGCGTGTCAAGGTTTCCCAGAAAAACTGGATCGGTAAATCACAGGGTGCAGAGGTAGATTTTGCGATCGCCGGAAAAGAGGACAAACTTCGTGTTTATACGACACGTTGTGATACATTATTTGGTGCTACTTACATGGTTGTATCCCCGGAGCATCCGATCATTGATAAATATAAAGACGAGTTAAAGAACTGGGATGCGATTGCTGCATACCGTGAGGAAGCTGCAAAGAAATCCGATTTTGAACGTTCAGAACTTGCAAAAGATAAGACGGGTGTGGAGATTGACGGTCTTATGGCAGTCAATCCGGTAACCGGAAAGGAAATCCCGATCTGGATTTCCGATTATGTATTAATGTCTTACGGAACAGGCGCGATCATGGCAGTACCGGCACATGATGAGAGAGACTGGGAATTTGCCAAAAAGTTCAATATTCCAATGGTACAGGTTGTTGCAAAAAATGGTGAGGAAGTTGACATCAACGAAGCGGCATTTACAGATGTTGCAACCGGTGTTCTGATCAATTCTGAGTTCTTAAACGGACTGGAAGTAAAAGATGCAAAGGCAAAAATGATTGCGTTTTTAGAGGAAAAAGGTATTGGTACAGCAAAGACCAACTATAAATTAAGAGACTGGGTATTCTCACGTCAGCGTTACTGGGGTGAGCCGATTCCGATCGTTCACTGTGATAAATGTGGTTATGTGCCGATCGATGAGAGTGAACTGCCATTGATGCTTCCAGAGGTAGAAAGTTATATGCCGACGGATAATGGAGAGTCTCCACTTGCTGCGATGACAGACTGGGTAAATACAACCTGTCCTTGCTGTGGTGGTCCTGCAAAGAGAGAGACAGATACCATGCCGCAGTGGGCTGGATCTTCCTGGTATTTCTTAAGATATACCGATCCGCACAATGATGAGGCGCTTGCAAGTCCGGAAGCATTAAAATACTGGATGCCGGTTGACTGGTACAATGGAGGCATGGAGCATACAACACTTCATCTGTTATATTCCAGATTCTGGCACAAATTCCTGTATGATGAGAAAGTAGTTCCATGTCCGGAGCCTTACCAGAAACGTACATCCCATGGTATGATCCTTGGTGAGAACGGAGAGAAGATGTCAAAATCCAGAGGAAATGTCGTAAATCCGGATGATATCGTAAGAGAGTATGGTGCAGATACATTAAGAACATATGAAATGTTTATCGGAGCATTTGATTTAAGTGCATCCTGGTCTGAGGATGGTGTAAAAGGCTGCCGTCGTTTCTTAGAGCGTGTATGGAAGTTACAGGACATCATGACAGATGAAACCGGATATTCCAAAGAACTTGAGACAAAGATGCATCAGACCATCAAGAAAGTCAGCAGCGATTATGAGAATCTGAAATACAATACCGCGATCGCGGCAATGATGGCTTTGATTAACGAGTTCTATAAGAAAAATGCTGTGACTAAGGGCGAGTATGAGACACTCTTAATTCTGTTAAACCCGGTTGCTCCGCATATCACAGAGGAACTCTGGCAGATCATTGGCGGAACAGGTTATGTATACCAGCAGAAATGGCCGGAATTTGACGAGGCAAAAACAGTTGAAAATACGGTTGAGATCGCAGTACAGATCAATGGAAAAACGAAAGGAACATTGGCAATCGGCAGAAATGACGCAAAAGATGATGTTATTGCAAAAGCAAAAGAATCAATTGCAGATAAGCTGACTGGAAACATTGTAAAAGAGATTTACGTTCCGGGAAGAATTGTCAATATTGTAATGAAATAAGATGAAAAAAGGAACAAACTTATTAGAGGGTTCCATCTGGAAGGGGATTGTGTCATTTGCAATCCCCCTCTTTTTAGGAAACCTGTTTCAGCAGTTATATAATACCGCCGATTCTCTGATCGTCGGTAATTTTCTTGGCAGTGATGCTCTTGCAGCTGTCAGTTCTTCCGGTAGTCTGATATTTCTGATGGTCGGTTTTTTTAATGGAATTGCAGTTGGTGCCGGCGTTGTCATTTCGAAATATTTTGGAGCAGCAGATTATGAAGGATTGAAAAAAGCGGTACATACCAATATTGCATTTGGTCTGGTGTCCGGCTGTATTCTGACCGCGATCGGGATGATCCTAGCTCCCCAGATCCTTGTTCTGATGGGAACGCCGGAGTCGGTACTGCCAAATTCTATTGTATACTTCAGGGTATATTTTGCCGGATCGATCGCTTTTGTTATGTACAATATCGTGATGGGGATTTTGCAGGCAGTCGGAGACAGCAGACATCCGCTTTATTATCTGATTTTTTCATCCATCGTTAATATTATACTGGATTTATTATTTGTCGGATTGTTAGGATTTGGTGTCGGTGCTGCAGCACTTGCAACGATTATTTCACAGTTTTCCAGTGCATTTTTATGTATGATGCGTCTGATGCGGACCAAAGATGTTTATCAGGTGCAGATCTCGCAGATACGTTTTCATAAGGGAATGTTAGGACAGATCATAGGGATCGGACTGCCGTCCGGTATGCAGAATTCCATCATTTCATTTGCAAATATTATTGTACAGACGAATATTAACAAATTTGGAGTGATGGCGGTTGCAGGATGTGGTGTTTATTCAAAAATAGAAGGCTTTGCATTTCTGCCGATCACCTGTTTTGCTATGTCACTTACAACATTCATCGGACAGAATCTTGGCGCGAGGCAGTACGACAGAGCAAAAAAAGGTGCGTATTTTGGCATTACCTGTTCGACACTGCTTGCGGAAGTGGTTGGTGTGATCGTATTTTTTACGATACCGCAGCTTGCTGCAGCGTTCAACAGTGAAACACAGGTCGTTGAATTTGCAACCAAACAGGCACATATAGAGGCTTTTTTCTATTGTTTCCTAGCATTTTCCCACTGCATTGCAGGTATCATGCGCGGTGCGGGAAAATCTGCCGTGCCGATGTTCGTCATGCTTGCATCCTGGTGCATCATAAGGATCACATACATCACGGTTACTGTGCATTTTATTCCGAAGATCCAGGTCATCTTCTGGGCATACCCATTGACCTGGTCAATCAGTTCGGTGATCTTTTTGATTTACTTCTTAAAAGCCAACTGGCTGTATAGTTTTGAGAAAAAGTAAAGTTTGTTGCGCCAATTCGCTTTGCGAATATGGCTGTATAGTTTTGAGAAAAAGTAGAGTTTGTTGTGCCAATTCGCTTTGCCAACCTGGCTGTATAGTTCATGATAATAGAATGTTCGCGGAGCGTGCATTCTATTATATTGTATCTGTTAAAAGTTTTTATAAAACCGGATAAATTCGGCGAGTGTTTTGGAAGGTTTTGTTGTTGTCTTATAGGCAAAACCGACCTCACGCTTATGGATCGGGATTCCAAGAGGAATCTCCACTAAGGCGCCGGAGGCAAGATCCTCTTTTACAAAACTTTTGATGACGCATGCAACGCCGACTCCGATACGGGCAAAGTCGATCAAAAGATCCATGCTGGAGATATCGATGGATTCTTTGACCTGAATCTGGTTGTCGGAAAGATAGTCGTCGATATACTGGCGTGTCATATTGTTTTTATCGAGCAGCATCAGTGTTGAGTTTGTCAGAATCTGATCCTTGTGGACGCCGCGCGCACGCAAATTCCGCAGATAGTCTTTGGTGCAGACAAAGATATCTTCGATCTCCTCGAGAAAATCAAAATTGATATTTTTTAAATTATCCGGTTTTCCTACCAGACCGATATCGATCTTATTGTCATCGAGCAGTTCGAGTGTCTCGTTGGTCGACTGGCAGGTGATGGAGATAGAGACATGCGGGTTCTGTCTTATAAATTCCTGCAAATAAGGAAGCAGCAGATATTTACAGAGGGTTGCGCTGACACCGATCTTTAAGTGGCCGACACCGAGTTCAATGGAGCGTTTTAATTTTTCCTCACCGAGGGTTAAAGTCTCAAAGGCGCTGCTCACATGGTCGTAGAGCAGTTTTCCCTCATCGGTTAAGACAACGCCGCGGGAACTTCTAGAAAACAGCTTGCAGCCGACACCTTCCTCTAATTTCTGGATGGATTTACTGATGGCAGGCTGGCTGATGTAGAGTTCTTTTGCAGCCTTTGAAATGTTGCCGGTATTTGCAACGGTATAAAAAATCCGGTAAGATGATAAATTCTGGTTCATGATAAAATTCCTTTCTGATACTGGATACATCAATAATTTTTCTTATTATACCATGAAGTTTAGTTATGGCAAATATATTTATTATGTATTTTTATTATAGTAATACCTGTGTTAGAATAACATACAGATAGGACAGCGAGTGTTGTTCTACACACACATCACACAAAAAAGGAACGGGCACACACCATTCCTGACACAGATTTTAATTTTTTAGGAGGATATACCCATGGGGATGACGATGACACAGAAAATCCTTGCAGCACATGCAGGACTTCCATCAGTCAGTGCCGGACAGCTTATTGAGGCAGATTTGGATCTGGTTTTAGGCAATGACATTACTTCACCGGTGGCGATTCATGAAATGGATAAAATGAAGGTGGACGGTGTCTTTGATAAGGATAAGATCGCACTTGTGTTAGATCATTTTGTGCCAAATAAAGATATCAAATCTGCACAGCATTGCAAATGCGTCAGAGAGTTTGCCTGCCGGCATGATATTACAAATTATTTTGATGTAGGAGAGATGGGAATAGAGCATGCACTGCTGCCGGAGAAAGGTCTTACCGTGGCAGGCGATGTCATTATCGGTGCGGATTCCCACACCTGTACCTACGGTGCGCTGGGTGCATTTTCCACCGGAGTCGGCAGTACCGATATGGCGGCTGGTATGGCAACCGGAAAAGCATGGTTTAAAGTACCTGCAGCGATCAAATTTGTCCTGACCGGCAAACCGGCAAAATGGATCAGCGGAAAAGACATCATTTTACATATCATTGGAATGATCGGTGTGGACGGTGCACTCTACAAATCAATGGAATTTGTTGGAGATGGCATTTCCTACCTTTCAATGGATGATCGTTTTACGATTGCAAATATGGCAATCGAAGCAGGTGGAAAAAATGGTATTTTCCCGGTAGATGATCTTGCAAAAGAATATATGGAGGCACATTCCAAACGTCCATATGTTGTCTACGAGGCAGATGAGGATGCAGAGTATGAGGAGACTTATACAATCGACCTTAGTACTTTAAAACCTACTGTTGCATTCCCACACCTTCCGGAGAACACAAAGACGATCGACGAGGTCGGCGACATCAAGATCGACCAGGTAGTGATCGGTTCCTGTACAAACGGAAGAATGGATGACCTGCGTGTGGCAGCTTCTATCTTAAAAGGCAAAAAAGTAGCAAAAGGACTGCGTGTGATCGTAATCCCGGCAACACAGCAGATTTACCTTGATGCGATGGAAGAAGGGCTGCTTAAGATCTTTATCGAGGCTGGTGCAGTTGTGAGCACACCGACCTGCGGACCTTGCCTTGGTGGTTATATGGGAATCCTTGCAGAGCATGAGCGCTGCGTTTCCACCACAAATCGTAACTTCGTAGGAAGAATGGGACATGTGGAGTCTGAGATTTATCTTGCCAGCCCGGCAGTAGCGGCAGCAAGTGCGATCACCGGAAAACTTTCCGGACCGGATGAAGTAGCATAGGTTTAAGAAAAAGGAGAGTAAACATGAAAGCAGCAAAAGGTCATGTATTCAAATACGGAGACAACGTAGATACCGATGTCATCATTCCGGCAAGATACTTAAATTCTTCTGATCCAAAGGAACTGGCATTGCATTGTATGGAGGATATCGATAAAGATTTCATCAAAAATGTCAAAGCCGGAGATATCATGGTGGCAAATAAAAACTTTGGATGCGGTTCATCCAGAGAGCATGCTCCGATTTCTATAAAGGCAGCCGGAGTAAGCTGTGTTATTGCAGAGACATTTGCACGTATTTTTTACCGTAATGCGATCAATATCGGACTTCCGATCATTGAATGTCCGCAGGCAGCAAAAGAGATCGAAGCCGGAGACGAAGTGGAAGTCAACTTTGACACAGGAGTGATCACGGATGTGACAAAGGGTACCTCATATCGGGGCCAGGCGTTCCCGCCGTTCATGCAGAAAATTATTGACTGTGAGGGACTGGTCAACTATATTAACCAGAAATAAAATGAAAATCAATGAATAAGAAAATCCGTCAAAGACTGGGACTGCATTTCTATGCAGTGGGGCTTTGGCGGATTTTTTTGTTTTGTCGTAATAAAGAAAATGTGTATCATTTTGTGCATGAAATGATCAATTAAGTCTATATGTTTCTATAAAATTTTCAAATATAATAGGAATCATCCTGCATGGTTTTCGAATCTGTTTGTTTCAGTTTACGGTATTGTAGGGGTGACATACCTGTATTCTTTCGGAAAATCTGCGAAAAATACGACTGTGATGAAAAACCTGTGCTGGATGCAACTTCTGCAATCGAGCGACTGGAGCTGAGCAATAGTTCTTTGCTTGCAGCGAGTCTGGTTTCCATCAGGTAATTGATGGGGGATGTTCCAACATACTCCGTAAAAGAATGTGATAAATAAAATTTGTTGATATGGGTGATTTCAGCGAGCAGATCTAAAGTAATATTTTTTGCATAATTAGCATCAATATATTTTTTCGCAACAAAACATTCCTTTGATATTTGCAAAGTGGTATCAGATATGACAGAAAGATGCTGTTCGCGTGTAATATAAACAAGCAAAACCTGTAGGAGACCATGACAGATTGCTTCAAAACCTGGCTTTCTTGCATTAAATTCTTTTATCATAATCTGGGAAAAATTAATAAAGTGTGTTTTGGCGGAACCATAATTATAGTAGCTGTATCCTTTTGGGTTAGCAGCGTTTTGGGAATTAAAATAGAAAGCGAGCCCTTCTACACCAAATACAATATAGGTCATAGGATCGTTTGACATCGTTTTTTCCGTATGTTCAATATGTGGATTTATGATTATCAGATCGTCTGCACATACAGAAACCGTATCATTTTCAATGTAAAATACACCTTTTCCACTGATAACATAGAAAAGTTCAGAAAACTGATGGGTGTGAGGGTGGCTTTGCCAATCCCCTTCGTATTTAGAAATAGAAATATAACGAAGTTTAAAATCCGGATCGGGTACTCCTTTGTACTCAAAATTAATTAATTCATTACTCATTTGTATTATCTTCCTGTTGTATCAAATTTTATATCTTATAGATTAAAACCGCAATATTACTAAAATAATGTTGTGAAACTGATGAATAAAATAGCAATTAAATAGGGTTTCTTATTGCAAGTATACAGTAATTTATGATAAATGCAAATATTTTATTGAGCATAAAGCAAGATATATAAAAATTAGAGCAACATAAAAATTGAAGCAGTTGATGCAGACAGATATACTTAAAACATCAGGTGATGAGACAAGAAAGGAGAAGACGGGAATGACAAAACAAACAGGCAGACTGACATTGCCGACCGATGCAGACATTGTCGAGGAAACAATACGATTGAAAAATCTTCTTGGAGCAGATGCATTGCGTGACTGTGACGGAACGGAGATGCCGGATGCGTTATTGAATGAGCCGGTAAAGAAATATGCAACGTATTATACGACCAGAAAGGATAATGCCTGGGCCGAGCAAAATCCAGAAGAGATTCAACAGGAATACCTGATCAGCAATCGTGTAACTGCAAGAAGTGAAAAACTATGTATAAGATTGATGGAAGGATTTCATACACAGCAGTTAAAAGTCAATACGTTGGATGATCCCAAAAGATGGTGGGAAGTAATTGATCGCACAACGGGTGAAGTGGTTTCTGTCGATGACTGGGAATTTAAAAAAGAACGGGAAGAAGTTGAAATAAAAACCATTCCTTATCATGAATATACGGTAAGTTTTCTGGCGTTTTTAATATGGGATCCTGTACATATGTATAACTTTATTACAAATGATTGGAAAGATACACCACATCAACTGACATATGATGTGCGGCAGCCGAAAACCCAGAAGTACGTAAAAGAAAAATTAAAACGCTGGTGTGAAGAAAACCCGCAGATCGACGTGGTAAGATTTACGACTTTTTTTCACCAGTTTACACTTACCTTTGATGATAAAAAACGTGAAAAATTTGTAGAATGGTTTGGATATAGTGCAAGTGTAAGTCCATACATATTAGAGAAATTTGAAAAGTGGGCAGGGTATAAATTCAGACCGGAATTTATTGTGGATCAGGGATATCACAACAGCATGTTCCGTGTGCCAAGTCGTGAGTTTAAGGATTTTATTGAATTCCAGCAGCAGGAAGTTTGTGCGCTTGCCAAGGAACTTGTAGATATTGTTCATTCCTATGGAAAAGAAGCGATGATGTTTTTGGGAGATCATTGGATAGGGACGGAACCATACGGAAAATATTTTGCAGAAATTGGTCTGGATGCAGTAGTTGGTTCTGTTGGCAGTGGTGTGACACTCCGTATGATTTCAGATATAAAAGGGGTTAAATATACAGAAGGAAGGCTTTTGCCATATTTTTTCCCCGACGTGTTTGGAGAAGGCGGAGATCCCATAGGGGAGGCAAAGGACAACTGGATGAAAGCGAGAAGGGCAATTTTACGTTCTCCGCTTGACCGCATCGGATATGGCGGATATTTAAAATTGGCCAGTGAATGGCCGGGATTTATAGAAGAGATTCAAAGTGTTGTCGGGGAATTCAGACAGATACATGAAAATATGAACGGGACGAAATCTTATGTTGCACCATTTAAAGTAGCAGTTTTAAACTGTTGGGGAGGTTTGCGGAAATGGATGTCAAACCAGGTGCATCATGCAATATGGCACAGAGAAACTTATTCTGCAGAGGGAGTGCTGGAATGTCTGAGTGGAATGCCGTTTGATGTGGAATTTATCTCTTTTGATGATGTGAAAAAAGGAATCCCAAAAGATATCAGGGTGATCATCAATGTTGGAGATGCATATACGTCATTCAGTGGAGCTGAAAATTGGATTGATGAAGCAGTTGTAACAACGTTAAGACAGTTTGTGGATGAAGGTGGTGGATTTATCGGAGTAGGAGAACCGACAGCATATCAGCATCAGGGAAGATTTTTCCAGCTGGCGGATGTGCTTGGTGTAGATCGTGAGATGGGTTTTTCACTAAGTACAGATAAATATAACGAGAAAAATCCGCAGCATTTTATCTTGGAAGATATTGAAGGGGATATTGATTTCGGAGAAGGTACGACCCGCATTTATGCGCAGGGAGATCATTATCAGATTCTTGCAATGGATGGAGAATACAGCCAGCTGGTTGTTAATCAATACGGAAAAGGTCACGGTGTTTACTTTGCAGGACTGCCGTATTCCCCTCAGAACTGCCGTATTCTGCTTCGTGCAATTTATTATGCAGCGGGAATGGAACAGGAGATGAAACGATATTACGTAACAAATGTAGATACTGAGGTCACTGTTTTTCAGAAAACGCAAAAAATAGCTGTCATAAATAATTCAGGAAAAGAATGTCAGACAGATCTGTATATCAATGGCGATTTTATCGTAAGGTTGACACTAGAACCAGGAGAAATGCGGTGGTTGAATGAGACAATGTAACTATTGATAATTTATGAGTGGTATCATACCGTCATATTTTATAAAATAAAAAAATAATAATTTTTGCAGGGAGGTATTTTTTATGAAGAAAAAAGCATTGGGATTCATGTTGGCAGCAACTATGACAGTATCTGTGCTTGCCGGATGTGGTGGGAACCAAAATGAAGGAAACACGAACGAAAAAGAAAATGTTACGAACAGTAATGAGGATACGCAGAGTGTTTCCGCAGAAACAAATGAAAATGGAGATGAAACACTTACGGTATGGTGCTGGGATCCCACTTTTAATATTTATGCCATGGAACAGGCAGAAAAGATTTATCAGAAAGACCATCCAGATTTTAAACTGGATATTCAGGAAAATATTTATAATGATATTGAGACAAAGCTGATTACAGCTGCAACGTCAGGAGATTACAGTACTTTACCGGATATTTTTCTGATGCAGGACTATTCGTTCCATAAAAATATTGCCAATTTTCCTGGAATTTTTACAGAATTAACAGATTCCGGAATTGATTTTTCACAGTTTACAGAGGGAAAACTTGCAGATTCCACGGCAGAGGGAAAAAATTATGGACTTCCTTTTGATAATGGTGCAACGATTATGGCAATTCGTTCGGATATGGTAGAGGCGGCAGGTCTTACGGTTGACGATTTTAAGGATACTACATGGTCACAGTTTGAGGAACTTGCAAAAAAAGTAGTAGAGGCGAATGGAGTGCCAATGATCGCTTCCTCCGGGGGATCCGAATTACTTATGGAAATGCTGCAGTCGGCAGGAGCCTCACCAATTGTTGACGGAAAGGTTCATATTGCAGACAATGAAGCGTTAAAAAAGACAATGGAAGTTTATAAAAAATTAGTTGATGAGGGTATTATTGCCGAGTATACGGACTGGGATCAGTATATTGCCTCTATGAATGACGGAAAAACAGCAGGAGTGATCAATGGATGCTGGATCATGTCATCCATTCAGGCGGCAGAGGATCAGTCAGGAAAATGGGCAATTGTAAACATGCCAAAACTGGATGGAGTTGATGGAGCCACAAATTATGCAAATTGTGGTGGTGCAAGCTGGGCAGTATCTTCTAACTGTAAGAATACAGAACTTGCATTTGATTTCTTAAAATCTACATTTGGAAGCAGTGTGGAATTATATGATGATCTGTTGCCGAATGCAGGTGCGATTGCAAGCTACATTCCGGCTGCACAGTCTGATGTATATAATCAGGCATCAGATTTTTATGGTGGACAGGCAGTATATAAAGATATCGTTGGATATGCAGGTTCGGTTCCAGCATTTGACTGTGGTGCATACTATTCGGACATAAGAAGTGCATTGACAGATGCAATCACAAATGTTGTTCAGAATAATGCTGATATTGACGGTGAAATGAATAATGCACAGGAAACATTAGAATTTAATATTGAAAATTAAATATGTAAAGTGGTTTGTACCGGGAACAAATTTTATGTTCCCGGTATTACATTAGGAGAAAATATATGGAGAAAAAAAGAAAATTAAGTCTGGAAAGAAAACATAACCTCACTGGTTGGGCGTTTTTGCTTCCGGCAGCTATATTGATTTTTGTATTTTGTTTTTATCCCATGATACAGGCGCTTATGCTGTCATTTAAGAATGGTATGGGAGATTCTGTAAGGTGGGTTGGCTTTGCAAACTATGTCAGGATACTGAAGGACAAAACATTTTTGCAGTGCCTTTTCAATACAGTATTTTATTTTATCATACAGGTTCCAGTCATGTTGATCATTGCCCTTGTTCTTGCTCAATTACTGAACAATCCGAATATAAAGGGAAAAGGAATCTATCGAACTATGATTTTCCTGCCATGTGCAACATCACTGGTATCGTATTCTATGATTTTTAAGTCACTGTTTGCGCAGGATGGTCTGGTAAATCACGTTATTTCTGCGGTTGGACTTCCGACCGTAGACTGGTTTCAGAATGCATGGGCTGCAAGATTTGTAATTATAATCGCGTTGGTCTGGAGATGGACCGGTTACAATATGGTGTTTTATCTTGCAGGGCTGCAGAATATTGATTATTCCGTCTATGAGGCGAGTCGTATTGATGGGGCATCACCGTTTCAACAGTTTACAAAGATCACCATTCCACTGTTAAAGCCTACCATATTACTGACGGCTATTATGTCAACGTCTGGAACACTGCAGTTGTTTGACGAGTCTGTAAATTTAACGGCTGGTGGACCGGGAAAGTCAACAATGACATTGACGCATTATATTTATAACATTTCTTTTGTGGAGACACCAAAATTTAATTATGCGGCAGCACTTTCAGTGTTTATCCTTATTATAGTGGCAATTTTGTCTGCAATTCAAATGAAAGTAGGTGACAAACGTGAGTAAAGGAAAATTATGTATATCACATATTGTATTGATTTTTGCAAGTTTTTTGTCTGTATTTCCACTATATTACATGGTTTGTGGTGCAACCAATCAAAGTATTGATGTGGTCAGGGGAAAACTGTTTCCTGGAACATATTTAGTCGAAAATTTTAAGGCATTGATTGCCAATCAGAATCTGGGGCTGGCAATGATCAATTCATTTCGAAATGCGATTCTTATGACGATTATCACATTATTGGTCTGTTCAATTGCAGGTTATGGATTTGAAATTTATCATGATAAGGGAAAAGACATATTGATGAGTGTATTGTTGTTAGCTATGATGCTGCCATTTGTTGCAATCATGATCCCGCTTTTTAAAATGATCTCTTCCTGGAATCTGGTCAATAGCTGGATTGCATTTGTTTTGCCGTCTATTTCAACGCCATTTATGATTATGATGTTCCGTCAGGCGGCGCGGTCTTTCCCTCATGATATTATAGAGGCGGCTCGTCTGGAGGGGCTAAGTGAAATACAGATTTTTTTCCGGATGTTTGTGCCTGTTATGAAATCAACATATGGAGCTGCAATGACGGTTACTTTTATGAACGCATGGAATAGTTATCTGTGGCCAAAGATTGTCTTTCAAAATAATGATTCCATCACAATGCCAATGCTTGTGGCAAACTTAAAAAGCGGCTACAGTGTTGATTATGGGATGTTGATGCTCGGTGTACTGATCTGTACACTTCCGACGGCGATTATTTTCTTATGTCTGCAGAAAAGTTTTGCAAATGGAATTACGGGGGCTGTTAAATGATAGAAAAAAGATACTGCCTTACACCAGAAGAGTGGGCATATGCGAAAGCCGAACTTGTTCTTGCAGAAAAGCTGGGGTTGATTGAAAACGCCGATATAGAGGCGTTGGAAAAAAGATGTGCAGAAAAAAATGAAGAGAATGCCAGGCTTGAAATGGAGAAAAAGGTATTTTACGGACCGCGCAGATATTCATTGCCGATGTATCTACAGTATGAATTGACGCGTTTCCGGTTGGATTTCGTACAGCCGACAGAAAATATTAGAAAATCAGGAATCAGTCCGGAGATTACAGAAAATCAGAAAAAAGCTTTCTATGAGCGGAATAAAGATTTATTTGGAAGATATTTTGGAGATCTTTTTTCTTATGAAGAGGTAGAGCAGATCATTGAAAAAAGATTGCGGGAGGAAGTGTATGACAGACTTGTGCAGGAAATATTATGTCGATTCGATAAACGGAAATGATACCAATGACGGTTTGAGTGAAAACAGTGCATTCGCAAGTCTTTTTGCCGTCAATAGGCTTGCACTAAAACCGGGGGATCACATATTGCTTGCGTGTGGAAGTGTTTTTGAAAAACAGTTTTTACAGATTCGTGACAGCGGAACAAAGCAGATGCCGATTGTAATTGGAAGTTATGGATGTGGTGAAGATCCTCTGATAAAGACAGACGGACAGGGAATCTGGTATCAGGATTATGGAAAAGAACTGGATTCGCCGACGCATGTTTACCATGGTTATGTTTCCTCGGCAGTACTTCTATTTGATGCCGAGTATATTATCATACAGGATATTGAGATTACAAACAGTGCGGATAAAGTGATCGGCGAAAATTATTCACAGGCAGATAAAATGGAGCGTACAGGTGTTGCAGTCGTTGCAAAAGAGAAAGGTTTAAGATGTGGAATCACACTTCGAAATCTTAAAATCCATGATGTTCATGGAAATGTTTATGACAAGCATATGAATAATGGCGGCATCTATATGACAGCATTACAGCCAGCGGAAGAAGCAATGACAGGAGTGGCAAGATTTTCAGATATCCTGGTGGAGGGATGCTATGTATATCGTGTGAGCCGTTGGGGGATCGCAGTCGGGTATAGTTATGCACATGAGAAATTTGCGGGTGCAGAACTGGATAAAAAAAGGTTTTTGAAATATGGTCATGAGAATATTGTGATACGGGATAATTATGTGAAAATGGCAGGTGGAGATGGAATAACGGTCATGTATGCACTGCGCCCGTTTGTGGAACATAATATGACCGATTCTGTGGCATGTGAGATCAATGACCGTATTTATTGCAATCCGGGCAACCGTGGTGGAAAGGTTGCTGCGGCAATCTGGCCATGGAAATGTAAAGATGCGTTGTTTTGTTATAATGAAGTGGCAGACACGCGGCTGAATCAGGACGGGATGGCTTACGATGCAGATTCCGGGGATGGAACGGTGTATGAGTATAATTACAGCAGGCAAAATGAAGGCGGTTGTGTGATGTTTTGTATGCAGGAGGCCATTCATAACACATTTCGTAATAACGTCAGTTATGATGATTTAGGTGGAACCATCAGTCCGTCCGAAAACCCGGATGCACTGCTTACAGATAATATATTTTATGTTCGCAAGGGAGTTCCTTTTGTGAGAAAGAATATGGATGGTGGAAACTTTACGGAAGAAAATAATCAGATCATACAGTTATAAAATCCATACCATGGCAGATCATCACTCCATCACCTGATACGGAATTTTAGTCCCCATCCCCGAACTAAAATGCAATTCATAATCCTCCGTAATAAAAACGGCTTCTGTATTATCCAGACTTTCCACAAGCGCCATCCCGTCAGCTAAACCCAGTGCAAAACAGGTGGTGGAGAGTCCATCACCGTCCACGGATTCGTCCGTGATGATCGAAACACCCAGCAGTCCGTTATCATAGGGATATCCGGTAGCAGTATCTAAAATGTGATGATAGCGTTTGCCGTCCACCTCAAAATAGCGCTCATAAACACCGGAAGACACAACGGTCTGGTCGGTCACGGATACAGCGAGCATTGCAGCGCCCTCATCGTCAAACGGACGCTGGATGCCAATATTATAGGAAGAACCGTCCGGTTTTGCACCAAGACAGAGCACATTGCCGCCGAGGTTGATATAGCCGCAGGCGGCTCCTTTTTGATTCAGGTAATCTTTCATGCGGTCTGCAATATATCCTTTGGCAATTCCGCCGAGATCAATTTTAGCGGACGGATCTTTTAAGGTGACGGTATTGCCATCTACAACTACATTCTGATAGTCTACTGTCGTTAAAGCCTTTTTGATCTCATCATCAGATGGAATCATAGAGGCATCTGTTTTCTCTAATAAAGCCTTGGTAGAAACATCCCACAGATCCGATAATTTTCCAATCGTAATATCAAATTTTCCATTGCTCAGATCTCCGTAATAAAGCCCTTTTTTGATCAGTTCTGCGGTCTCTTCATGCACGGTGACAGGTGCACCGCCTGCTGCATTGATTTTTGACACATCGCTGTCTGCGATCGTGTTGGAAAAATAATTTTCATAAGTGTCTGCCAGAGAAAAACAGTCATCGAGCAGGGTTTCGTCTTTTGTTCCATATAAGGTGACGGTAATGACGGTATTAAAATAAAAACCCGATTTGGAGATCGATTCGCCGGAGCCGGAAGTTTTGCCAAAATTGAGCCGGGATGGCAGATCACAGCCGGATAGCAGTAAAACCGGCATAGACAGCAGTATACATAAAAATAATCGATAGTTTCGTTTCATAAAATTCTCCATTTTTACCTGATTTTCAAGGAAAACAACTTGAGTTGTCCGAACAACACTTTAGCATAAAAATAAAAATGCCACAAGTATACCATAATATATTATTTTTACTGCAATTCGTTGTAGATGTGCCAATGCAGAACAGATATTCTCTTTTTTTTCTTTGATATTTTGCATCAGATATGATAGAGTATAATACAGTGCATATGTTCGAAAAAGAATAATCAGAAATAAAGGGGATTCAATGGGAAAATGGACCAGAAAAGTTTTCACTTTCATGAGAAAAAAAGAGTTGTTGTTAAGATCGGTTCTTCTTCATTAAATTATGAGGAGACCGGCAGTCTGAATTTTACAAAACTAGAGCACTTAGTGCGCGAGCTTTGCAACTTAAGAAACAGAGGGATGGATGTCTGCTTAGTCAGTTCCGGTGCGATCGCAGTTGGAAGACAGTCGCTTGGCATGACAGAGCGGCCACGGGAACTTTCTACAAAACAGGCATGTGCAGCAGTCGGACAGGCAAGACTGATGATGATCTACCAGAAGCTGTTTGCAGAATATAACCAGGTGGCAGGTCAGGTGCTTATGACCAAAAATACCATGGTCAACCCAGTTTCCAGAGAAAATGCCAAAAATACATTTGATGAATTGTTCCGTTTAGGTGCGATCCCGATTGTCAATGAAAATGACACGGTATCTACCTATGAGATGCAGTTTGGTGACAATGACACGCTTTCTGCGATCGTTGCTTCCCTGATTGGAGCAGATCTTTTGATTTTGTTATCCGATATTGACGGATTATTTACGGATGATCCGCATAAGAATCCGGATGCAAAATTGATCGAAGTGGTCGAAAAGATGGATTCAGACATTCTTGGAATGGCAAAGAGTACGACCGGAAGCGATGTCGGAACCGGCGGCATGGCGACCAAGCTGACCGCGGCAAAGATCGCGACACTTTCCGGGACAGATATGATCATTGCAAACGGAGCAGATGTCTGTGTACTGCATCATATTTTTGATGACAGCTTTAGGGGAACCATTTTTAAGGCACAGAAGAAAGAAACATTCCGTATTGAAGATTTCATATTAGAAACAATCGGATAGAAAAAGATTTGTGTGAATAATAAATTTTTCATGCGCAGGAATGGAGATTTTAATGAAACAGGAACAGATTGACAGAATCAACGCACTTTACCGCAAATCACAGGCAGAAGGGCTTACCGCAGCAGAAAAAGAAGAGCAGGCAATGTTGCGCAAAGCCTATGTTGCAGATGTAAAACGCAATCTCGTAGCACAGTTAAATAACATTGATATGCAAAATCCGGACGGTACGGTCACAAATCTCGGAGAAGAATATGGAAACAAGAAAAAGCTCTCCTGACAAAAAAGAGATCCGGAAAAAGCATCTTGCCATCCGGGACGCAATGTCAGAATCTGAAAAACATGAAAAGAGCAGAAAAATCTGTGATAATCTGTTAAAATCGGACTGGTATGCCAAAACAGACTGGATTTTTGGATATTATCCGCTTGGAAAAGAAGCAGACTGCCTAACGTTTCTCAGACAGGCGTTACATGATGGAAAACATGTCGCGCTGCCACGGACAGGAACAGACTGTACCATGGAATTTTACGAGATCACATCTTTCGCACAGACATCGGAGGGTGCATTTCATGTCATGGAACCAACTGTGGAATGCCGCCGTATAAATCCCATGGATTTATACGACCAACAGGTTGCAGTCTTAGTTCCAGGAGTCGTCTTTACCCCCACTGGCAGCCGCTACGGCTACGGTAAGGGCTTTTACGACCGCTATTTTGCAAGATTTGCAAAGCTAAACCGCTATGCATTAGCTTACGAGAACCAGCTTGAACCAGAGTTGGAAGTACTTGATACAGATATAAAAATGTATCGTATCTATACCGAAGAAAGTGAATATAAGATAATCTGAGGCAATTCAAAGCGAAACTCTCCCAAAACCTTCGACTGTTGTTAAACAGGTGCCCGTTTTACAACAACCACAGCCTATCGCAGAGTTTCGCCCCAAGTATCGCCGCAACACCGTATAAACATTTCACAGAAAGGAAAGGTATCATCATGGAACTAGAACAAATATGCCAGAGAGCCAAAGCTGCATCCCGCACCCTTGCCACGTTAGGCACCAATGAGAAAAATCAGGCTCTTATCGCAGTGGCAGATGCACTTATTGCTGCATCTGCTGATATCATTGCCGCAAATGAAAAAGATCTTGAAAATGGCAGGAATAATCATATGCCGGAAGGACTCTTAGACCGTCTGATGCTAAATGAAGCGAGAATCGCACAGATTGCGGAAGGTCTGCAGCAGGTAGCAGCTTTAGATGATCCGATCGGGGAAGTCCTTTCCATGAAAAAACGTCCGAACGGTCTGATGATCGGAAAAAAACGTGTACCGCTTGGTGTGGTCGGCATGATCTATGAGGCAAGGCCGAATGTGACCGTTGATGCCTTCGGGCTTTGTTTTAAGACCGGGAATGCTGTGATCTTAAAGGGGGGAAGTGATGCGATCTATTCGAATATCGCGATCGTTTCGGTTATCCAGAAGACGTTAGAGCAGCTTGGTATTCCAGAAGAAGCAGCATCTCTGATCGAAGATACGTCAAGGGATACTGCGACAGCATTCATGAAAATGAACCAGTATGTCGACGTTCTGATTCCACGTGGTGGAGCAGGACTGATCCGTGCAGTTGTGAATCAGGCAACGATACCTGTGATCGAGACAGGAACCGGAAACTGTCATATTTTTGTGGATGAGTCTGCTGATTTTGACATGGCGGTAAATATCATTCTGAATGCCAAAACCCAGAGGATCGGTGTCTGTAATGCCTGCGAGTCGCTTGTCATTCATGAAAAGATCGTGGATGCGTTTATGCCGAAACTGACAGAGGCACTTCAGAAAAAAAACGTGGAGGTGCATGCAGATGAGAAAAGTTTTGCGGCAGCAGAAGCCGACGCTGCATTGAATAAAGAACTGATCAAACCGGCGGTGGAAGAGGACTGGGGCAGGGAATATTTAGATTATACGATCTCTGCAAAGACGGTAACTTCCGTGGATGAGGCGATCGCCCATATTAACCGCTATAATACAGGACATTCCGAGGCAATTATTACGGAAAATTATACCAATGCACAGAAGTTTTTAGATGAAGTGGATGCTGCCTGTGTCTATGTCAATGCATCCACACGGTTTTCGGATGGTTTTGAGTTTGGTTTTGGCGCGGAGATCGGTATCAGCACGCAGAAACTTCATGCGAGAGGCCCGATGGGCTTAGAAGCATTAACCAGCACAAAATATATCATTTATGGAAATGGTCAGGTAAGACCATAAGAAAAAGCAATAGAAATAGTGAGGATTTAACAGTTTTATGAGTCAGAAAGTTACAACGGGAGTGCGCCCGACATTGCGCATCGCAGATAAAAACCAGATTCCGGCAACGGAACCGGAACGTCAGTATTACTTTATGGATATTGCAAAAGAGTATTTAAGACAGCTTTCCGAGGAAAAAGGAAGTCCGCTGACTTTTCATGTATCCACATTCGGATGCCAGATGAATGCAAGGGACTCCGAAAAATTAGTCGGTATTCTGGAAAAGATCGGCTATGTGCAGGAAGATTCCGAGGAAGCAGATTTTGTTATTTATAACACCTGTACAGTTCGTGAGAATGCAAACAATAAAGTATACGGACGACTGGGATACTTAAACGGCTTTCAGAAGAAAAATCCATTTATGATGATCGGACTGTGCGGTTGTATGATGCAGGAACCGACAGTAGTAGAAAAGATTAAACAGAGTTACCGTTTTGTAAACCTGATCTTTGGAACACATAATATCTATAAATTTGCAGAGCTGATCGTTACCGCATTGGAAAACAGCTATTCAGAGCATGCGGCAGGTCATGGTACATCCATGACGATCGATATCTGGAAAGATACCGATAAGATCGTTGAGGATCTTCCGGTTGAAAGAAAATACTCCTTTAAATCAGGTGTTAATATTATGTTTGGATGCAACAACTTCTGTAGTTATTGTATCGTACCGTATGTGCGCGGCAGGGAGCGGAGCAGAGAACCCAAAGAAATCATCCGTGAGGTGGAGCGCCTTGCGGCTGACGGAGTTGTGGAAATTATGCTCCTAGGACAGAATGTCAATTCTTATGGCAAAAATTTAGAGCAGCCAATGACGTTTGCACAGCTTTTGCAGGAGATCGAAAAGGTGGATGGCATTGAGCGTATCCGTTTTATGACTTCCCATCCAAAGGACCTTTCCGATGATCTGATCGAAGTTATGAAAAATTCCAAAAAGATCTGTAAACATCTGCATCTTCCATTACAGTCAGGAAGCAGCCGTATTTTAAAACTGATGAACCGCCGCTATGACAAGGAACATTATTTAGAACTGGTAGATAAGATCCGTGCCGCAGTGCCTGATATTGCACTTACAACGGATATTATTGTCGGATTCCCTGGAGAGACAGAGGAAGATTTTGAGGAAACCATGGACGTGGTACGTAAAGTGCGTTATGACAGCGCATTTACATTTATTTATTCAAAACGTACCGGCACCCCGGCAGCTGTGATGGACGATCAGATCCCGGATGACGTGATCAAAGCACGTTTTGACCGTTTGTTAAAAGAAGTGCAGACTATTTCCGCAGAAAAAGCCGGAGCGCTGACCGGACAGACACTTCCGGTTCTGATCGAAGAAAAAAATGAGCAGGATGCAGCTCTTGTGACTGGCAGACTTAGCAATAACTCGGTAGTACATCTGCCGGGAACAGAGGATATGATAGGAAAAATCGTGGATGTGAAACTTCTGGAATGCAAAGGCTTCTACTATATGGGGGAGTGTGTGTAAAATCCTGAGAAGAAGCCTTCGGCTTCTACTATATGGGGGAGTGTGTATAAAATTCTGAGAAGAAGCCTTTGGCTTCTACTATATGGGGGAGACAGTGTAAGTGTAAAATTTTATGAAGAAAAGAGATATCATTTTTTTAAGTGTTATTTTTATTTGTCTGGCAGGGTTTGCGGCAGGTTTTTACCTGACACATCAGAATACCGGTGCAAGTGTGGAGGTTACGGTAGATGGAAAGGTTTATGGTACTTACCCGCTTGATGAGGATGATGAGATTCCAATCCGGAAAGATGGGAAAACAACGAATCTGCTTGTGATAAAGGATGGAAAAGCTGATGTGACGGAAGCTGACTGCCCGGACAAACTCTGTGTGCATCAGAAAGCTATTTCAAAAACAAATGAGACGATCGTCTGTCTCCCGAACAAAGTAGTGGTGCAGGTGATCGGTGCCGGAGAAAGTGAGTTGGATTCCATTGCGAGATAAGAAAAAAACAGCATATTTAGGTGTTTACCTGGCACTGGCACTCATCTGCAGTTATGTGGAATCACTGATTCCGTTTTATTTTGGAATACCAGGTGTAAAACTTGGACTAACAAATATAGTTGTGGTTCTGATGCTTTACTGCGTGGGAACGAAAGAAGCACTGGCAGTGTCTGCACTGCGTATTGTACTTTCCGGTTTCCTGTTTGGAAATATGTTCAGTATTTTATATAGTCTTGCAGGCGGACTGCTTAGTTTTCTTGTGATGTATCTGCTGAAAAAAACAAAATGGTTTGGTGTTCTGCCTGTCAGTGTGAGTGGCGGAATCTTTCACAATGTAGGTCAGCTTGTTGTGGCTGCTTATGTTGTGGAAAATTATAATATTTTTTATTATATGCCGGTGCTGCTGATCGCCGGTGCACTGACTGGATTTTTGGTCGGTATTGCGGCACAGGAAATGATAAAACGGATCGGAAAACGGATGGTGTAACAGGAGGATTTTAGCATGTATTCATACATCAAAGGTGTTTTGACGGATATGGACGAGGAGAGTATCGTGGTGGAGACCGGTGGGATCGGTTATCATATTTACACGACAGGACAGACATTCCGGTATCTTCCTTCTGTCGGGGAAGAAGTAAAAGTATATACTTATCTGCATGTCAGGGAAGATGCCATGCTGCTTTTTGGATTTCTGACAAAGGACGAATTAAAGATTTATAAGTTACTGTTAGGTGTCAGTGGAATCGGACCGAAAGGAGCACTTGCGATCTTATCCGTGATGACGACGGATGATCTCAGGTTTGCAGTTCTCGGTGATGATGCGAAAGCAATCGCTAAGGCACCGGGAGTAGGTGCAAAGACAGCCCAGAGACTGATTCTTGAATTAAAAGACAAACTGAGTCTGGAAGATGCATTTGAACAGAAATTTGAAAAGACAGGTGAGTCCACAGAAAATCATGCCAGTGGCACTAAGAATGAGGCGATACAGGCTCTGGTCGCGCTTGGCTATTCGTCTTCCGAAGCTCTTCGGGCATTAAACGGTATTGAGATCACGGAAGAGACGGATGTGGAAGAAATATTAAAGATGGCATTGAAGAAGATGGCATTTTTATAGAAATGTGGTGAAAATTTAAATGGAAAAAAGAGTCATTTCCACGCAGGTGCAGGAAGAGGATATCAAAATTGAAAAAAGCCTGCGTCCGCAGACGCTTGATGATTATATCGGACAGCAGAAAGCAAAGGAAAATTTAAAAATATATATTGAGGCGGCAAAACAAAGGGGAGAGTCCTTAGATCATGTGCTTTTTTACGGTCCTCCCGGACTTGGAAAAACGACGCTTGCAGGGATCATTGCAAATGAGATGGGAACACATCTTAAGGTGACAAGTGGCCCTGCAATCGGAAAACCGGGAGAGATGGCAGCTATCTTAAGCAATCTGCAGGAGGGGGATGTCCTGTTTGTGGATGAGATACACAGGTTAAACCGCCAGGTGGAAGAAGTTCTTTATCCGGCAATGGAAGACTATGTGATCGATATTATGATCGGAAAAGGGGCAACTGCGCGTGCAATCCGTCTGGATCTGCCGAAATTTACGCTGGTCGGTGCAACTACGAGAGCGGGGCTTTTGTCAGCACCGCTCCGTGACCGTTTTGGCGTGGTGCATCATCTGGAATTTTATACGGTGGAGGAACTAAAGACGATCATTCTTCATTCTGCAAAAACACTGGGTGTTGAAATTGATGAGGAAGGTGCATTTGAGCTTGCAAGACGTTCGCGTGGAACACCACGACTGGCAAACCGTCTGTTAAAGCGTGTCAGGGATTTCGCAGAGGTGAAATATGACGGAAAGATATCAAAGGAAGTTGCTGCCTTTGCGCTGGATCTCTTAGAGGTTGATAAGATGGGACTCGATCAGAACGACCGTAATATTTTAAAGATCATGATTGAAAAGTTCTCCGGTGGACCGGTGGGACTTGATACGTTAGCGGCGGCGATCGGTGAGGATTCCGGAACGATCGAAGATGTATATGAGCCGTATCTGGTGAAAAACGGATTTATCAACCGCACACCCAAAGGACGTGTGGTAACTGATTTTACGTATCAGCATTTCGGATTGACAAAATAGTTGATTTTAGCATTGAATGTCATTATAATATACCATATATTGTACAGCAGACCGGAGGAGAAGATAAATGGCAGAGAAAACAAGTGCAGAAGTTGTGATCGGCGGAAAAGTGTACACATTAAGCGGATACGAAAGCGAAGAATATCTTCAGAAGGTTGCAGTCTATATCAATGGAAAGTTAAATGAATTTGACAGTATAGAAGGATATCAGAGATTTCCGGCCGACATGAAAGCAACCTTGTTAGAGCTTAATATTGCAGATGATTATTTTAAAGCAAAAACTCAGGCTGAGAAGTTAGAACGTGAGATTGAGGCAAAAGAAAAAGAGATTTATGATCTGAAACACGATCTGATCGCAGAACAGATCCAGTCAGAAAATGATAAGAAAGAGATTAAGCGTTTAGATACAGAAAACCGTGAATTGCTATTGAATAAGGCGCGTTTAGAATCGTCATTAGAGGAGTCTCTTCTTGGAAAGATCGAAGAAGATGCGTCAGATGAAGATGAAACAGAACAGGAAGATACAACTGATTAATAACAGATGGATGCCTGCAGCAGAAATCTGTCATACAGGAAAAAGTGAGGGGACGGAGAGATTATTTTCGTCCTTTTATGTTTTTGATGGAGAGAATCAGAATGAACAGTAATAAACGATATCAGAATATAGAATTGTTAGCACCGGCAGGCTCCATGGAAACCTTTCGTGCAGTAATAAATGCCGGTGCAGATGCAGTATATCTCGGTGGAGGAAGATTCGGGGCACGTGCCTATGCTGATAATTTTACCGAGGAAGAACTGCTTTCGGCAATCGATTATGCGCATATCCATGGGAGAAAAGTATACCTCACGGTAAATACCCTGTTTAAGGAACGTGAATTGACCGAAGACTTATATTCATATCTGCTGCCTTATTATAAACAGGGACTGGATGCGGTTATCATCCAGGATATGGGAGCTTTTCAGATGGTGAGAGAGGCTTTCCCTGGATTATCCATACATACGAGTACACAGATGACAGTGACAAACCGCTACGGTGCCGCAATGATGAAGGAGATGGGGGCTGACCGTGTAGTGACAGCGCGTGAGATGTCGCTTACGGAAATACGTGATATCAGAGATCATGTGGATATTGAAATCGAAAGCTTTGTTCATGGGGCACTTTGTTACTGTTATTCCGGTCAGTGTCTGCTCAGCAGTATGCTGGGAGGACGAAGCGGAAACCGTGGCAGATGTGCCCAGCCGTGCCGCCTTTCCTATGAGGTTTTTGATGAAAAGAAGCATCCGGTAAAGACAGGGAAAAAAGAGCGTGATATCTATATTTTAAGCCCGAAGGATCTCTGTACCGTATCAATGATCCCGGATCTGATCGAAAATGGTGTTGATTCCTTTAAAATCGAGGGAAGAATGAAAAAGGCAGAATATGCTGCTGGTGTGGTATCTGTTTACCGTAAATACATAGATCGTTATATCAATGCATGTCTGCGCACGGATGAGGTGACTGCAAAGAAAGACTTTAAAGTAACGAAAGAAGATATGCAGCATCTTTATGATTTTGGAAACCGTAGTGGATTTACAGATGGGTATTATAAAAGACATAATGGCAGAGAGATGATCACATTTGATAAGCCATCGCATACAAAAGGAAATGAAGCACTCTGGGAAGAAATAAAAGAGCGTTATGTCCGGTCTGAAAAAAAAGAAAAAATCAATGGAACTTTAAGATTAAAAAAAGATTTTCCTGCTAAACTGGAAATTACATGGAATGATGTCCGGATCTCTGCGGATGGAGATGTGGTACAGGCTGCATTAAAACAGCCGCTTACAGAAGAAAAAGTGTCTGCAAGCATAAAAAAGACCGGGAATACGCCGTATGAGTTTGAAAAACTTGATATAGATATGGATGATGATATTTTCCTCCCGGTGCAGGCCTTAAATGTATTGCGGAGAAATGCATTGGAATTGCTGAGTGAAACACTGACTGCACCTGCACGAAGGGATAAAGCCGGGGCAGATGAAAAAATATCGGGTGAAGATCGACCAGTGAAATTGGTATCTGTACAAAATGAGAAAAATGCAGCATCCGGGAATGGAAAATCACAGCTTTCGGTTTCCATTGAAAACCGGGGTTTTATAAAAAAACTGCTTGATGAGTCCTGTGTGGATTCCATATATCTTGACAGCAGTTGTTATACAAGAGAAAACCTGTTTGCAGCATTAAAAGAAGATACAGTCCGTATTCATTTGTCAGGGAAAAAAGTTTATTATATTATGCCGGCAGTATTTCGTTTTCCTACGCTTTCTTTCTATGAAAAAAATCTGTCGGAAATGAAACAGACCGGGATAGATGGATTTGTAGTAAAAAGTTATGATGAACTTGCATTTATCAGGAAAAATCTTCCGGATACGGATATTATTTTAGATCACAATCTTTATATCTGGAATTCTTATGCAAAAAGGCAGCTCTGGGATATGCAGCCGGTTCGTGATACGGTTCCATTTGAACTTAACCGGAAAGAATTACAAAACAGGGATAATACACAGAGTGAAATAGTTCTTTATGGCAATCTGCCGCTGATGATATCTGCGCAGTGTGTACATGCCAATGCCGGGGCAGACCGGGGGTGTGATAAGGTTCGGACTGTCACCTATCTGAAAGATCGTTATGGGAAATATTTTCCGGTAAAAAATAATTGTACGGAATGTTACAATACGATTTATAATACAGCTCCGCTGATTTTATTCCCTTATCGTGATGAACTGGAAAAAATGGGAATCCATGCATACAGGATCAGCTTTACAACGGAGCAGGAATCACAGGTAAAACAGATATTAAATTTATATAAAACAGTCTTTTTAAATGGGAAAAACAGTCTGCAGGAACTGTATATGGGAGAATATACCGGTGGACATTATAAACGAGGAGTAGAATAACGGTATGGAAAATCTTATCGTAGAAGTTTCAAAATATCTGATGATCATATTGTTTGCGTGTTATGCGTATGAGTGTTTTTCGGCATTCCGCAGCAGAATCAGTACAGAAAAGAGAAATCATATATTTGACCGGCAGATATTTTTTATGTATCTGATCCATCTGGACGCGTTTTTAGTGCTCTATACAGTTACCGATGAAATTAATCTTATCATTCTTTATTTCCTTCAGGTAATTTTAGTGACGATCGTGATCGTTAATTATCAGTTATTGTATCCTAAGGCATCCAGGCTTGTGACAAATAATATGTGCATGCTTTTAATGATTGGTTTTATCATGCTGACAAGGCTTTCTTATGAGAAGGCGATAAGACAGTATGCGATCGCGATCTGTGCGTCGGTCATTACGATCGTGATACCGGTACTGATACGGAAAGTGCAGTCATTACGAAGACTGACGTGGCTGTATGCAATGATCGGTATTATTGGACTTGCTGCAGTTACCATATTTGGTTCTACCAGTTATGGTGCGAAGATATCGGTTACGATCGGTGGACTGTTTTCGATACAGCCATCTGAGTTCGTGAAAATTCTATTCGTGTTTTTTGTGGCAGGAATGCTTTATAAAAACACAGATTTTAAAACCGTCTGTATCACAACGATCGTGGCGGCAGTACATGTGTTGATCCTAGTGGCATCAAGAGATCTTGGAGGTGCATTGATCTTTTTTGTTACCTATCTGGTTATGCTTTATGTTGCGACCAGAAAATTGTTTTATTTTGCCGGCGGTCTTCTGGCCGGATGCATCGCCGCTGTTGCTGCCTATGGATTATTTTCACATGTCCGCGTCAGGGTTGTGGCATGGCGCGATCCGCTCAGTGTTATTGATAATGAGGGGTATCAGATATGCCAGTCCCTGTTTGCGATCGGAACCGGTGGATGGTTTGGCACAGGATTGTATCAGGGAACACCAAATAAAATACCGGTTGTTGAGCAGGATTTTATTTTTTCTGCAATATCAGAAGAATTAGGAGGTATTTTTGCAATCTGCCTGATCATGGTGTGCATCAGCTGCTTTCTGATGTTTTTAAATATTGCAATGCAGATGAAAGAACAGTTTTATAAACTTGTAGCGTTAGGACTTGGAACAGTGTATGCGTTTCAGGTATTCCTTACCATTGGCGGTGTGACAAAATTTATTCCGTCAACCGGAGTAACACTGCCGTTAGTAAGCTATGGAGGAAGTTCTCTGCTGGCAACCATGATGCTGTTTGCGGTGATTCAGGGATTGTATATTTTGAGGCAGGATGAAGGAGAGAACAATGCGAGAAAAAAACAGCGAAAGACCGGATATGAAAGACAACAGGTCGAAGAACTCTATTAAGACAGGTAAAAAGAAAAAAAATACAAAAAACCGGGAATTTGCGGTTATCACGTATTCGTTTCTGGCATTGTTTATCTGCCTGATGGGGTATTTTTCTTACTTTCAATTTTTTAAGAGTGAGGAATTTATCAATAATCCTTACAATACCAGACAGGAGACATTTGCCCAGAAAATCGTACGCGGTCAGATCCTGACAAATGATGGTCAGGTGCTTGCGGAGACGGTGACGGACAATGAGGGAAATGAGACAAGGAGATATCCATACGGCAGTATATTTTCACACATAGTCGGGTATTCTACCAAGGGAAAGTCAGGAATTGAGTCACTTGCGAACTTTAACCTGCTGCGTTCCAATACAGCTTTTTTAGATAAGGTCGGAGATGAGATGCAGGGTGAGAAAAGTCCGGGAGATAATGTAGTCACGACGTTAGATTATGGACTGCAGGCAACGGCATATGATGCGTTAGGATACTATAAGGGAGCAATCGTTGTATTAGAGCCTTCTACCGGCAAGATTCTTGCAATGGTATCAAAACCGGATTTTGATCCAAACACGATCGCTGCAGACTGGGATAACCTGACGGCGGACGATAACACAGATGCAGCACTGTTAAACCGTGCAACACAGGGACTTTATCCGCCGGGATCGACATTTAAGATCCTGACAACTTTAGAGTATATCCAGGAACATGCGGACTATGAAAATTACAGTTATACCTGTACAGGCAGCTATACAGTGGGAGATCATACGATTCACTGTTATGGAAATAAGAGCCACGGAACCCAGAATCTGCGTCAGGCATTTGCCAACTCCTGTAATGCATTTTATGCATCACTCGGAATGGAGCTTGATGTAGACAGGTTTGGACAGTTGTGTGATAAAATGTTGTTTAATACCAGTCTGCCGACGGATCTGCAGGCATCTAAGAGCAGTTTTGTATTAGAAAAGACAGATGGAGCTTCTGCAATTATGGCAACTTCCATTGGACAGGGACAGACGCTTGTGACACCGTTTCATATGGCGCTGATCGTAAGTGCAATCAACAATGACGGCATTCTGATGAAACCGTATGTGTTAGATCATGTAGAAAGCAGCGACGGAGTTTTAGTGGAGCAATACGAGCCGGAAGAATATGGCACGCTTATGTCAACGGATGAAGCTGCGATTTTAAAGGATTATATGAGTTATGTGGTCGAGACCGGTACCGGTAAGAAATTGAGCGGTCAAAATTACGAGGCGGCAGGAAAGACAGGATCAGCAGAGTATTCTACCGGAGCAGATTCTTCACATTCCTGGTTTGTAGGATATGCACACAGAGAAGATAAATCTGATATTGCGATTGCCGTAATCGTGGAAAAAGCAGGTGTCGGAAGTGAATATGCCGTACCGATTGCAAAAGAGGTCTTTGATGCATATTATAATGAATGAAATGTTGCATGTGCTTTTGAAAAGTATTATACTTATAAACATGATAGTATTATAAATGACCACATCAGGAGGTATTGCGATGATCGAGGCAACAAGTTGTGGTGGTGTGGTAATATTTCGCGGCAAAATATTGCTCTTGTACAAAAATTACAAAAATAAATACGAGGGATGGGTACTTCCAAAAGGAACTGTGGAAGCAGGAGAAGAATATAAAGATACAGCGATGAGGGAAGTATATGAAGAGACTGGTGTGAAAGCGACTCTGATGAAATATATCGGAAAAAGCCAGTATTCATTTACAGTACCGGAGGATGTTGTAGAAAAGACGGTGCACTGGTATCTGATGATGGCAGACAGTTATTACAGCAAACCGCAGCGTGAAGAGTATTTTGTCGATTCCGGTTATTACAAATACCATGAGGCGTATCATCTTTTGAAGTTTCCGAATGAGAAACAGATGTTAGAGAGAGCGTATGAGGAATATCAGGAATTAAAGAAGAATAATCTGTGGGGCAGCCACAGGTATGAATAAACAAAACACATCAGAAAGATGGAGCAGGATGTATGATATGGTATAAGGATTTGTATGTGGGGGAGAGTATTGTACATAAGACAAAGAAAGTCAAGTGGAAGATTATGCACAATGCCGGACAGATCGGGATTTATGTGATCACATTGGCCTCTAACAGACAGAATCTGCTTGATATCATACCATCATATGAACTGATGCAAAAGGAATATCCTAAAAAAGATATGGTAATCGTGGGATTGGCAAAGGGTTACGATGAAGCAGTTGAGGTCGCAGCATCCATTATAGATGAGGTGTACCGTAGCACAGGTACATTTGCCGTCCGCACATATCTTGCAGAAAAACAGGGTTAAGGAGCTTGAAATGTCGGTTGTATTGCTCATATTAAAAATAATCGGATGGATTCTGCTGACACTGCTTACGTTTTTTCTACTGATCGTTCTTCTCGTGCTTTTGGTGCCGGTTCGTTACCGGATGGAGGGAATCATTGAAGAAAATGTCCGGATAGAGGGAAAAGTACACTGGATGCTTCATATTTTATCCTTTATGTATTCCTATAATGAAGAAGGACTTTCTTATAAGCTGAAGTTGTTTGGAAGGAATATTTCTCTGGGTGAGAAACTGGAGGACGAAGCGGAAGAAACGATTGCAGACAGCACAGACGTGGCAGTTCATGAGAAAAAAACAGAGGATGAAAACGGAATTTTTTCAGATATAAAAAAGCAACAGCAGGATGCTGAATCGAAAAATATAGCAGAGTTGCAACAGAAAGACTCAAAAGATGACACACAGACAACGGAGCTGGATTCCGCAGCACAAAGAAATACAGAAAAGACATCTTCTGGAAAGATATCGCCTGGACAGAAGATAACCGGTAAATTTCACAGTGCCATTGAGAAAATCAAAGGTGTTCGTAGAAAATGGGAAAATCTGTCCGACCGGGCAGGAAAGATAAAAGATGTATTGACCGATGAACATAACCGTAATAGTGTTTCTGTAGTTTGGAGAGAGATTAAATATCTGTTGAAACATTCTCGCTTTCGAAAGATCAATACAGAATTGAATTTTGCATTATGGGAACCATCAGCGACTGGACAGGCACTTGGAGTCCTCGCAATGTTTCCGGCAGTTTATCAATATGATGTTGGAATCTATCCGGATTTTGAAGCAGATAAAGCGTATGTGGAAGGTACTTTTTTCGTAAAAGGACATATACGTCTGATACATGTACTTATATCCGGTATCCGCCTGTTAAAAGAGTGTGATATCCGGAATTTGATAAAGAAAGTTTTTAAATAAAATAGCAGAAAGAAAGGCAGGGTTTCATTATGGCAGACAATAGTTTTCATACAACAGTAGAATCTTTATTTAAGGGGATGGACAGTTTTATCACAACCAAGACGGTAGTAGGGGATGCGATCCATATTGGGGATACGATCATTCTTCCACTGGTTGATGTTTCGTTTGGTGTTGCAGCTGGTGCTTTTTCACAGGAAAAGAAAAATAACGGTGCCGGTGGTATGGGTGGAAAGATCATGCCAAGCGCAGTTCTTGTGATCCAGAATGGTACAACCAAACTGGTAAATATTAAGAATCAGGACGGAATCACAAAAGTGCTTGATATGGTGCCGGATTTTGTAAACAAATTTACTTCAAAAAATGATGCATCTTCTGAGAATGTTACTGAGAATCAGACAGATGCTGCTGCAAAGGCAGCAGCCGGAAAAGAGATGGAAGATATCTTAAAGGATTCTGTGAATAAATAGGAATCACAGGTTTCATGTTTCATAAATGGTGGATGGTCATAAAAAGTTTTTAAAACAGTATAAAAAACAAGAAGAAACGCATATATTATCAGTAATATATGCGTTTCTTTATTGGAGTCTGCCATGAAACGGATGCTTGGATTCGCACTGTTTTGCTTTGCAATGGGAATGCTTGTGATGATCGTGATTCACAACCGTTTCTGTGGGTTTGTTCTCATGATTTTATGTATGCTGGCAGGGTATTATCTGTTCTGCTGTGATGATTGCTAGCCGATCAGTTCCTTTACGCAGGCAGCGATTGCTTCGTCTTTACAGTTTGCAAAGAAATACTCGCTGAAATGATCGCCACTTAAAGCGCCAATGACAAGGTCGCGGTCAAGTTCTTTTAAAATAGATACAAGATCACGATGAGTTATTTTTTTAACCTCGTCTAAGATTTTTTTATTGCGCTGTTCCGGTACGACACGTTCCTTTGGATATCCGCCGCCACCCGGAGCACAGAACAGCTTTTCAAAGATATAGGTAAGATTTAATTCTCCACCCCAGCCAAAATTCTCGGCGAATGGGAGAGCAATGCAGTTTCCGTCATTGACCTGTGAGAACAGATAAGCGTCAAGTGGGGACTCGATATGTCCGCAGAGTACCTGTGGGAAAGCGTTGCATGCAAGCATAGCGCCCTCGCCGGTTCCGCAGCCTGTGATGACAAAATCAGCGGCACCGGAGTTTAATAAAACTGCTGCAAGAATACCATTCTGCACATAAGTAAGCTGGTGTATATCTTCTGCAGAATACATGCCGTAGTTGAATACCTCATGTCCCATTGGTTCTACGACAGATTTTAAAGTAGCACAGATCATTTCATTTTTTGCTGCCTGGCTGTTTTCGTTGATTAATGCAATTTTCATGAATATCCTCATTTCTGTACTGCCGGTATATTGTTTTGCCGGAATACTGGCAGTACGTCCGTATTCCGGCATTATATCTGGTTCTTAAAAATGTATATCTGTAAATATACGATAGGTTATTACATTAAATCTTTCATTGCAACATCATCCATATCATCAAAGTCCTGATTCTCGCCAACCATTCCCCAGATGAAAGTGTATGCCTGTGTACCGCATCCAGAGTGAATGGACCAGCTTGGAGAGATAACAGCCTGTTCGTTGCGCATAACGATGTGTCTTGTCTCGGTCGGTTCGCCCATGTAATGCATTACAAGTGCATCTTTGGGCATATCAAAGTACAGATAAACTTCCATACGTCTGTCATGTGTGTGGCATGGCATTGTGTTCCATACGCTGCCCGGTTCAAGTTTTGTCATACCCATTTCAAGCTGACAGCTTTCTACCTGTCCCGGAAGAATATATTTGCAGATCGTTCTGTGGTTGGCTGTCTCTAAAGAACCGAGCTCAACTTTGTTACAGTCCTTTACAATGACAACACCGTTTTCCGGTGTACCCTCCGGTTTGATCAGTACGGTAGGATAAGTCATATGGGCAGGAGCGCTGTTTAAGTAAAATTTTGCAGGGGAATCTGCGTTTTCACTTGCAAAAGAAATATCCTTTGAACCCATGCCGATATACATGCCTTCTTTATGGGCAACTTTGTATTCTTTTCCATCGATCGTGATCACACCGGCACCACCGATATTGATCACACCGAGCTCACGGCGTTCGCAGAAATACTGTGCACGCAGCTCATCGCCGGCGGTTAATTTTAAAGTTTCTTTTACCGGAACAGCAGAGCCTGTGATGATACGGTCGATATGGCTGTATACAAGTTTGATGACTTCCGGCTGAAACAGGTCGTCAATTAAAAATTCCTCTCTTAAACGTTCGGTTGTGTAATGTTTGACATCTCTTGGAGATGCTGCAGTACGAAGTTCCATAAAATGTTCCTTTCCTGCGCATTTCAGTGCGCATAACAAATTGGCTTCCTGATTAGCAGGTTTTTAAGTTAAATCCAAAGTAATTTACAGAGTTGTTGTAGCAGATACCTTTGATAATCTCCTCTAATGTATCATAATCTGCCGGGAACTCACCGTTTTCTACCCACTCACCAATGAGGTTGCAGAGGATTCTGCGGAAGTAATCATGGCGTGTATAGGATAAGAAACTTCTTGAGTCAGTCAGCATGCCGACAAAACCGGAAAGATTTCCGAGGTTTGCAAGGGAGATCATCTGATCCTGCATACCGGTCTTGTGATCGTTGAACCACCATGCGGAACCCTGTTGGATCTTTGCAACAGCGGTGGAATCCTGGAAGCATCCTAAGATAGTGCCGATTGCCTGATTATCGTTCGGGTTTAAGCTGTAAATGATTGTCTTTGGAAGATTGCCATTCTTATTTAAAGAGTTTAAGAAATCTGCCATTTCGGAAGACGGAGCATAGTTGTTGATGCAGTCATAACCGGTATCCGGTCCAAGGTGGTCAAACATCGGAGTATTGTTGTCACGTTTGCATCCATAATGAAGCTGCATTACCCAGTTGCGTTTTGTATATTCTGTGCCGACAAATAACATAAATGCGGTTTTGAATTTTAATTCTTCTGCGCGTGTAACACCTTCGCCGGAAAGACGTTTTGCAAAAATAGCCTCGATCTCATCATCAGAAGCAGGAGCATACATTACATATTCCAGAGCATGGTCAGATACGCTGCATCCCATGGAAGCAAAGAAATCCATGCGGTTTGAAAGAGCTTTCTTTAAAGCCGCAAACGTATCTATCTTGATACCAGAAACTTCAGATAACTGGGAGATATAATCTAAATAAGTAACTTTTTCAATGTTCATTGCCTTGTCAGGACGCCATGCAGGAAGTACCTGTACATCAAAGGAATCATCCTCAGCGATTTTTTTATGCCACTCTAAGGAATCAACAGGATCATCTGTGGTGCAGATTAATGTAACATTGGATTGTCTGATAATGTTGCGGACAGACATATCTTTCTCTGCAAGTCTCTTATTACATAATTCCCATACTTCCTCAGCGGTTTTCTTATTTAAAACACCATTGTAGCCGAAATATTTTTTTAACTCCAGATGACTCCAGTGGAAGAGCGGGTTACCGATGGCTTTTCCGAGAACTTCTGCCCATTTTAAGAATTTTTCCTTGTCAGAGGCATCGCCGGTGATATATTTCTCGTCTACACCACAGGAACGCATAAAGCGCCATTTGTAATGATCGCCGCCTAACCATACCTGGGTAATATTCTCAAACTGGCGGTCTTCATAGATTTCCTGCGGATTGATGTGGCAGTGGTAATCTAAGATCGGCGCATCTGCTGCGTAAGAATGGTAAAGTTTCTGTGCGGTCTCGCTCTGAAGCAAGAAGTTTTCGTCCATAAATTGTTTCATTGTTTTTCCTCCATTATGTTTGTTTTAGAATAAGGTAGTTCCACGTTTAATTAATTTGCCGGAAAAAATAGATTTTTTCGGCATTTCTTCACCAGAAAGAACTCCCACTAAGGTCTGCACTAACTGATGTGTCTGTGTTTCCAGGCGGTTGTCCACGGAAGTAAGTTCCGGAATACAGCAGGTTGTCAGCATGGAATTGTTGTACCCCATGATGGATAGATCATCGGGTACGGAAATATGATTGCGCTGCGCATATTTGACTACACCGACGGCGAGTACATCGTCGGCAGCGATCACTCCATGAAAAGGAGGGGCCTCTTTTGCAACCTGATCCATAAAGTCAGCAATTTCGTTAAACTGCTGGGAATCTCCGTCGTATTTGTGGATTCTGTTTTCTATATCAGAGATGCCATGTTTTTTTAAAGCATCTTTGAAACCGTTTAATTTTTTGCGACCACTGTATGAAATGGAATTATAAATATAGACTGGATCGGCAATCCCGGAATCCAACATAGATTCTGTTGCCTCAAACATGGTCGTATAGTCATCACATAAAGTGCTGTAAACGTTTGGATAATCGAAAGAAGCGTTTAACAGCATGATCGGTACCTGTGAGGAAATATCCTTAATGTACTGGTTTTCATCTTCGGTAGTACCGATGAAGTTAGAACCGACAAGAATGATACTGTCTACTTTTTTGGAAAGGATCAAATTCAGGTAATTCTGTTTGATCTCTAAATTATAACCGGTACAGCAGAGCAGTGACTCATAACCGTTTGCCTGCAGTTCCTGTTCTAAATAATAAACCGCCTTTGCAAGAAAAAGATCAGAGGAATCTGCACAGAGAATACCGATCGTCTGCAGGGAGTGAAGTCCCATGCCGCGTGCAAAAGCGTTTGGTGTATAATCATATTTTTCAATGATATCCATGACTTTTTTCTTTGTAGAAGGTCGGACTTTGTCGCTGCCGTTTAATACACGGGAAACAGTCGCGATGGATACACCGGCTTTTTTCGAAATGTCGTATATTGTCATAAATAAAATCCCTTTAATATGTTAAAATCGCTTCCTGTATTACATCTTATAAAGAAATGTAAAAGAAAATGAAAGCAGTTTCATTGCTACTGGTCTGATTATACAATAACAAAAAAAAGAAAGCAATATCAGATTTTGTAAAATATAGAAAAAATGTAGAAGAAAAAGTGACGATTTTAAAGAAAAATAATAAAAATCACTAAATTGTGCAAAATTACATATTGACGAAACGGTAAAAAGGTGTAAGAATACAAATTGTAAACGCTTACAAAATGACAAGGTGCAGTAATGATCTGATAATCAGGAGGAAATCATGGATTTATTAAACAGAAAAAAAACAGGAAAAGTAGAAAGACCAGTTAAAGTATTACAGTTTGGAGAAGGAAATTTCCTTCGTGCGTTTGTTGACTACATGATCGACATTGCAAATGAGCAGGGAAAATTTAACGGAGACATCGTACTTGTAAAACCGATTGAGTTCGGAAGTCTTGACAGATTTCACGATCAGGAGTGCCAGTATACAGTACAGTTAAGAGGAATCGTGGATGGAGAGCCGAAGCGTATTAACCGTATCGTAACCAGCGTTGCAGATGCAGTAGATGCTTATGGTGAATATCAGAAATATGCAGATTATGCAAAACTTGACAGCTTACGTTACATTGTTTCTAATACAACAGAGGCAGGTATCGTTTATGATGATACAGACAGATTAGAGATGGAGCCGCCGAAGAGCTATCCGGGTAAATTGACCAAATTCTTATATGAAAGATATAAACATTTTAACGGAGCAATGGACAAAGGTCTTGTGATGCTTCCGGTTGAGCTGATCGATGATAATGGTATCCATTTAAAAGAGTGTGTAGAGAAACTTGCAGTACTCTGGAACTTAGAAGAAGGATTTAAGAAATGGTTAGATGAGGCATGTGTATTTACATCCACATTAGTTGACCGTATTGTAACCGGTTACCCAAGAGATGAGGCTGAGGAACTTTGCAAAGAGTTCGGATATCAGGATAACCTGATTGTAACAGGTGAACCATTTGCTCTCTGGGTTATCGAGAGTGCAAAAGATATCAGCAAAGAATTTGCACTTCCGGATGCAGGACTCCCGGTTATCTTTACTGACAATCAGAAACCTTATAAACAGAGAAAAGTACGTATCTTAAATGGTGCCCATACTTCTTTTGTACTGGCATCTTATCTCTGTGGTAATGATATCGTGTTAGAGTCCATGCAGGATGAATTGATCTTCAACTTTATGAAAGCAACGATCTTTGATGAAGTTATTCCTACATTAACACTTCCGAAACAGGATCTGATCGATTTTGCAGAGGCAGTTATTACAAGATTTAACAACCCATATGTAAAACATGCATTATTATCCATTTCCCTGAACTCTGTTTCAAAATGGCGCGCAAGATGTATGCCGAGCTTCTTAGAGTACATTAAGAACGAAGGAAAACTTCCGACACACCTGACATTTTCACTGGCTGCCCTGATGGCATTCTATACAGGTACAGAGATTCGCGACAAAGCATTGATCGGACATCGTGATGGTGCTGAGTATCAGATCTTAGATGACGCAGCGGTATTAGAGTTCTTTGCAGAAAACAGTTCAAAAGATGCAGCAGAATATACACATGCAGTATTATCCAATGAGCATTTCTGGGGTGAGGACCTTACAAAATTAGCAGGAGTGGAAGAGGCTGTAACTGGTTACATGGAAGATATCCGTGCACTTGGAATGAGAGCAGCAATGGAAAAAACTTTTAACGCATAAGCAGGAGAATACTTATGAAAGATTTTATCAAAATTAATGAAAATGATAATGTCATTGTTGCCATAAAGGAAATTGCGGAGGGAGAAAAAGTCGCTGTTGATGGAAAAGAATTTACAGCGGCTGAGATGATCCCTGCCGGTCATAAGATGGCGATCAGTGATATTCCGCAGGGCGGCGATGTGATCAAATATGGTTTCCGTATCGGAAATGCAAAAGAGGATATCAAAGCCGGTCAGTGGGTGCATGTACATAATATCAAAACTGCTCTTGGTGATCTGCTTACCTATACCTATGAGCCGGTAAAAACAGAGAAAAAAAAGACAGAGGATCGTACTTTTATGGGATTTTCACGTCCGGATGGAAGCGTCGGTGTGCGTAATGAAGTCTGGATCATACCGACGGTCGGCTGTGTGAACAACATCGCAACAGCGATGGCAAAACGTGCCAATGCAAAGGTTCATGGTTCTGTGGAGGAAGTCATTGCATTTCCTCATCCATATGGATGTTCCCAGATGGGAGACGACCAGGAACACACCAGAACAATCCTTGCAGATCTCGTAAAGCATCCGAACGCAGGTGGTGTTTTAGTACTTGGACTTGGATGTGAAAACAGTAATATTGGTGAACTGAAGAAATACATTGGTGATTATGATGAGAACCGTGTGAAATTTTTAGTCTGCCAGGAATGTGAAGATGAGATGGAAGAGGGCGAAAAACTCTTAGAAGAACTGATCGATTATGCTGCTGGATTTTCCCGTGAGCCGATCAGTGCATCCAAACTCATCATTGGCATGAAGTGCGGTGGAAGTGATGGATTCTCCGGAATTACAGCAAATCCGCTGGTTGGTAAGTTTTCTGATATTTTAATCGGAAAAGGTGGAACGACGATCCTGACAGAGGTGCCAGAGATGTTTGGTGCAGAAACATTGCTGATGAACCGCTGTGAAAATGAAGAACTGTTCCATCAGACCGTAGATCTGATCAATGATTTTAAACAGTATTTTAAAGATAATCATCAGACGATTTATGAAAATCCGTCACCGGGAAATAAAAAAGGCGGTATTTCAACTTTAGAGGATAAGTCTTTGGGATGTACGCAGAAATCAGGAAGTGCTGCAGTAAAAGGCGTTCTTTCCTACGGCGAGCGCGTACATACATCGGGATTAAATCTTCTCAGCGCACCGGGCAATGACCTTGTTGCTGCAACTGCATTAGCAGCCAGCGGTGCACATATTGTACTGTTTACGACCGGACGCGGAACACCGTTTGCATCCCCGGTTCCAACAGTAAAGATTTCCAGCAACAGTACTCTTGCCGGAAAGAAAAAGAACTGGATCGATTTCAATGCGGGTGTTCTTGTGGAAGATGCAGAGTTAGAAGAAACAGGTCAGAAATTATTTGACTATGTGATCGATGTTGCATCCGGTAAGAAAGTACGCAGTGAAGAAGCAGGATTCCATGATATGGCAATTTTTAAACAGGGAGTCACTCTGTAGAGATGACATACTGGCAATAGACAATAAAATGAATATTCATAAAAACATGTAATCATTGTGTCACATGTTTAATAATTTAGACAACAGAATATTTGCACAGGATTCAATTTGTCATTTCAGAAATATTGGGCAGAAAACGCAGAAACTGGATTCTTATTTATAGAATCTTAAACATAACACAAAAAAGGAGATAGAAATATGTCATTTTTAAACAATTTCTCATTAGAGGGCAAAATTGCATTAGTAACAGGCGCATCTTATGGTATCGGATTTGCAATCGCATCTGCTTATGCAGAGGCTGGCGCAACCATCGTATTTAATGATATCAAACAGGAGCTGGTTGATAAAGGATTAGCTGCATATGCAGAAAAAGGTATTAAAGCTCATGGTTATGTATGTGATGTTACAAATGAGGAACAGGTAAACGCTTTCATTAAGAAAGTAGAAGAAGAAGTTGGTGTGATCGATATTCTTGTAAATAATGCAGGTATCATCAAACGTATCCCGATGTGCGATATGTCAGCGGCAGAATTCAGACAGGTAATCGACGTTGACTTAAATGCACCGTTTATCGTATCAAAAGCAGTTATCCCGTCTATGATCAAAAAAGGTCACGGAAAGATCATCAACATCTGCTCTATGATGAGTGAACTTGGTCGTGAGACTGTTTCCGCTTACGCTGCTGCAAAGGGTGGATTAAAAATGTTGACAAAGAATATTGCATCTGAGTATGGTGAATTCAATATCCAGTGTAACGGTATCGGACCTGGTTATATCGCAACACCTCAGACTGCACCTCTTCGTGAGATCCAGCCAGATGGTTCCAGACATCCGTTTGACCAGTTCATTATTGCAAAAACTCCGGCTGCAAGATGGGGAAATGCAGAAGACTTACAGGGACCGGCTGTATTCCTTGCATCTGATGCATCTAACTTTGTAAATGGTCATGTGCTGTATGTAGACGGTGGTATTTTAGCTTATATTGGTAAACAGCCACAGTAAAAATGGCAGCTTATAGTTAGCATCACTTTGGTGTTGGCTGAGCCTTGGGGCGTGCATTGGAACCATAAAATTGCCGGTTCCGGTGCACTGTCGGCGAGCCTTAGTGCACTGGAGCCGGAAGTTTTGTGGTGAGATATGCTGGCTTTTAAAAGCGATAATTTATATTTTTCGCTCCATAAGAATATATTTTCCCTCGTTGATTAACGTGAAAGTTATTTTTGACCAGAAAGCATTAAATAGCAATTAAAGATTCCTTTTCAAAAAAACCAACGTAGAATTTATCATCATAACTTTTTCCTGATGGTAGTGCTTTCATGTCTTTTAATATACTTTCTTTTGTGACAAAGGGAGGATGATATTGATAAAAAACAGGATTCCCACAACACAAATCAAAAATAATATCCAGGTCATTTTCGTCTAATTTACGTACATAAAACTTTTGTGATAAAGAGTTCACGTCCAAATCAATCACCTCATAAAAATCAAATTACTAACTCTATTTTACCATTGAGAATTAAGACTTGTGTTGCTATCCATGGCAACGCAACACTGCGTTATGAACCGGTAAAACAAGATTTCCTAATTTTCTCCCAAAGTCACAAAATTAGTTACGGCTTTGTGAAATCTGCCAGCCGCTAAGTTGCGAATCACCTTTTGACACCCGAATCTTATTAAGAAAATGTAGGTATAACATAGTTTTACCTGCAGTTCTAGCTAGCCAATCGTCCCGAACAGATGTCCCTGAAACTCCCCAAACAAACTTTCTTCCTGTTTCTTCATAAACACTGTCACATCAGATTCCCCAAACACCACCTCAAAATGGACACTTCCCACAAATGCATCCATAATATGCGCCCGCACATACAAAGTATTCTCCGATACCCAGATACCGCTGGCGGCATATTTCTGATCATAGATTGGAAACTGTCCGCAGACAAGTTTTCCGAAACCAAAATGGATCGAGCATGTCTGGTCATGCAGTGTAAATGTAAAACATCCCTCATCATTTGTAAAATCCACCGTAAAATCCGCAAACTCACCGTCATTTTTTTCAAACACATATCGCTTTCCTAAGATATGCGAAACAGCGGGAGCTGTGCTTGATCCGTTGTCCAGAGGTGAAATCGCAAGGGAAGAGAGCACAGAAAGAAGCTCTGTATGCGATTTTTGATCCTCCGGGAGTGGATTTGCCTGTATGTAAGGAAGAATCTCGTCATACAGAGCATCATAAATCAGTTGATTTCCACCCGCAAGTCCCTGTGTGTCCGCAGTAGTGACAAAGAGCAGATCATAATCCGGAAGGTAATGGATAAACTGACCACCCATGCCATAGCAGACAAAACCATTCTTTTCACTGCGCCAGATCTGGTATCCATAGCCACAGGCTTCACTTGGAAGGGGAGCTGTTATGCGGGTATCGGAGAGATATGAGGCAGCTGTTTTGATATAAGAAGCTGGAACGAGCTGTTTTCCGTTAATATTTCCATTATGAGCTAAAAGATAACCGAATTTTAAAAGGTCAGATGGAAGTGCAACAAGACCACTGCCACCCATGGAGATACCAAAGGGATCGGTCAACATATAGGACTCGCTTGATAATTCCAGAACGGACAGTTTTTGTTTCAGGTAATCGAGCATTGACATTCCGGAAAGCCGTTCTACGAGTGCACAGAGTGTATGTGCAGAGGAAGTGTCATAATGAAAGAGCTTTCCTGACGGATGAGTTGGCGGTACTGTAAAGAAACTTTCTACCCAGTCATTTTTCATATTGACTTTATAAGTTGTGGATGCATGACAGGTACGCATCATGAGCATGTCGCGGATCGTCATTTCTGCGATCCATGGATGTACATTAGATGGAACTTTATCCGGAAAATATCTGACAATGGGATCATCGAGAGATAATTTTCCCTCTGCTTCTAACAGACCGATCGCAATGGAAGTAAAACTTTTACTGATGGAAAACATGCGATGCAGGGTATCTTTTTGGTAGGGAGCATAATAGCCTTCAGCAATCAGGGTATCATGCCGCATCAGAAGAAAACTATGCATGGGAATCTGTTTTTTCTGTAAACGTTCCAGAAATTTAAGAAGGCATCTGGAAGGGATGCCAACACTTTCTGGAGAATCTTTTTTGAAATCAAACATTGTATACTCCATTTCTGCGTTAATTTACGCTGTTATTGTTTTTAATTTAAGACTGAACACCGAAACTGCTCGGTGTAACGCCAAATTTTTTCTTAAATGCACGCCGGAAAGAAGTCTGGTTATTATATCCAACTTCCAATGCAATCTCATTGATGCCGGATTCACCTTTTTCAATCAGATGGGCTGCTTCTGTAAGGCGCAGATCTTCCAGATAAACGGAAAAGTTTACGTTCATATTTTCCTTAAACATATGAGAAAAATAACTTTCTGATATATGAAACTCATCAGATATCTTACTTAAACAGAGAGCCGGATTTTTATAATTTTCACGGATATAAGTTACAATACTGTCGATCAGGTTATTTTTCTCGGACTTTGATGCAAAGAAATCACACAGCCTGATGCTGATATCTTCACAGAGACGGAAGGTAAGCTCATCCTGTGAAAGCAGGGTGTCGATTTCCATGATCTCCGGGGTAATTTCTCCGGTGTAGGTAAATCGAGCTTTCAATAAGGTATTGCGGATGTCGGTAAGTAAAAAGCGCAATAACTGGAACGGAAGGGAACGTTCTTCAATATTTTCCTGATGGATCAGGTTAAAAATCTCGATCACCTGCGTCTTATTGCCTCCGGTAATGGAGCGGATCAGACGGGTTGAAAATTCTGCCGGATAGTAATAAACATGCGAATCTTTTTTTAACATTTCATATGGAAGGAAAATATAGTTCTTGCTGGTATAGCCGGCTGCATCTTTCGCCTGCTGGTAGGATTCCCAGATGTTGGTAAAGGAACAGGAAAGACCTATTCCGGCAAAAAACCAGATTGAATATTCTTCTAACAGCTCACTGTGAAATTTTAAAACCTTTTCCTGAAGAGAGATCAGCATTTTGTCTGGTTTTTCATGAAAAGGAATCAGTAAAGTGTAAATATGTTTCTTTGGCGAACAAAGATATAAATTGTTCTCGTAGGAAAAATATCTTGCTAAGAGATTTGTTATGATATCTTTTGCGTTTTCAGAACTATCGGAAGCTGTATTTTCATTCGGAAAAGTATCAATGGTAGGATCATTTTCATAAGTTACACCATATAAAACATAATAGTGAAGCGAGGAATCCTCTAAATGCAGATAATTCTGGATAAATGCAAATTCATCAGGGGTAGTAATAACACCACTCATCAGCTGTCTTAAATAATTGTCATATAAAACTGGACGGATCGCAGCGGCTTCCTCGATCAGCTGCGTATTTGCGTGCAGTGTTTCCTTAAGCTGGCCGTCTAAGTGAAGAATCGGGCGCATATTGTTACGGACTAAAATAAATATCATGATAAGTCCACCGACAACTGCTGCAAAAAGGATGAACAGGAAAATAATCTGATAGTCGGACGGATAAATAGATTCCGGCTGTACCAGATAAAAAGTCCAGTCATTTGTTTTTGAAGCCATTCGCATGATATGGGTGTCGTCGTGAATACAGGTATTATTGCCATCGTAAGATAAGGATAATACAGATTCTGCAAGCGTGGATAAATTGTCCTCAGAAGACTGAAACTCATCTCCACAAAGGGAAAATACCGGCTGGTTTTGATCATCAACTGCAAGAATGTAACCGGTATCACCTAATGAGACACCATTGAAAATTTTGCGAAAAGTCTGTTCACTAATATGAAATGCCACAGTGGCAGGAATATCTTTGTAGGTCAGAACATCCATATTCAAAACATAAAGATAAGCGTTATCACTTTCCGGAAGCATAAAATCGGAAAGAGGATAAATCGCGGCATCTTTTGTAAGATTATTGTTAAGCAGATCATGCCATTCATTAAAATTAGCCCCGGAAGATAAATAGTTTCTTATATAATAGAGCTGTTCTGAATTGAAAGTGTTTACACTGATAATATAGCCACTGTTTCTCAGATAAACAAAATATGTACTAAATGGAAGTTCATTGTAGGAATACATATAAGAAGCAAGAGACTGCTTCATGGCAAGACCGGACAAGTAGAAATCATTATCGTCAGTGGACGTCATGGTAGCAAGACGGTATAGTTTTGTATTCATACTGAGCTGTCTGGTAATAGAGTCCATGGTGGTAAAATTATTATCTAAAAGAGATACAGCGCTTTCAAAGGTAGACTGATCCTGATCCCAGAAATCCTGTTCGGAACGTGTTGTTGAAACGCGGTGGAGATATACCATCAGAAGTAAAATGATAAGCAAAAAGACACTGTATGTGACAGCAAAGCGAATCATAAGAAAAGTAGTGGATTCATTTTTTGCTGTGGTATCTGATGTGTGATTCAAATTTATTCTCATAGGTGATAAATGTCCTTTTTGGATGTATTTTAATCGTACTTTTTTTATTTTATCATAATATGGGAAAATTACAACAGAAACCGAAAAAACCAGTAAAATCAATGGGTTGCGAGGCACAAAAACAAATTTTGTACCCCCTGTCAAATATTGTTTCTTGCTGAAAATCCCATAAGATGGTAATGTATGAACAAGACATGAAAGCACTTACATCAGAGCAGTGTCGAAACAAATTTTTCCTAATAAGGAGGTTCTTATGAAAAAGAAGGTAGTATCAGTCCTTATGGCTGCCGCTATGGTAGCTGGTATGGCAGGATGCGGTTCCAGCAATACTGGTAACGCAGGAACAACAAATTCAAATGCTTCTACTAATAATGAAGCAACCACAGAAAGCGGTGATGCTTCCGCAAGCACAGCAACCGATTCTGATGTTGAGAAACCAGAAGAAATCACCATTATGGTAGATGGAACTGTTTTCACACAGGAAAACGGACAGGCAGAGTTCATTGCCAAATTAGAGGATCTTCTTGGAATGAAGATCAATGTGATCCAGCCGGATCATGATGCTTACTACGATGTAGTAGGACAGACAGTTGCAAGTGGTGACTGGCCAGATGTTATGATCTTATCTTCAACCTATTATGCAGGTTATGCAGAGCAGGGAGTTCTGTGGGATATGACAGACGCTTATGCATCTTCTGATTTAAAAACAAGACAGGATGCATACGGCAGCACAGGAGTTATCGATGGTGTAAGACTTGATGGTAAGTTATACGGTATGCCTGCAGCTCGTGGTAACGGATGTGTTACATATGTTAAGAAAGCATGGTTAGACAACTGCGGACTTGATGTTCCGACAAACTATGATGAGTATCTTGCAATGCTCGAAGCATTTACAACCGGTGACCCGGATGGAAATGGTGTAAACGGAGATACCTACGGTGTATCTGCTGCTGGTTTCATCGGAACAGAGGCTCCATATACAAACTACTTACCAGAGTTCTATCAGGATGCAAACCCAAGCTTCTATAAAGCAGAAGACGGAACATGGAAAGATGGATTCACAGAGGATTCTATGAAGAGCGCACTTGAGAGAATGGCAGCTGCTTACAAAGAGGGCGTGATTGATCCTACCACATTAACAAATGGTACATCTGACTGCCGTAACAAATTCTATGATGACAGCTTTGGTGTATTTACTTACTGGGCAGGTACCTGGGCAACCAACTTAAAGACAAACCTTGAAGCAAACGGTAAAGACGGTGAGTTAGTAGCATTACCTCCGATCGCTGAAGTAGGTCAGTACCTTGACCGTGTTCCACCAGTATGGTGCATCACATCTGCATGCGAGAACCCGGAAGGCGTATTCAAATACTTCATCGAGCCGATGCAGGATGGCGGAGACGTTCAGTTCTTATGGACATACGGTGTAGAAGGCATTCACTGGTCAACAGCAGCAGAGACATTATTTGCTGGAACAGAGAACGAGAAAACTTATGCTGATGGTGAATTCCATATGTTAGAGAACCGTGAGAAAGAGGGTACACAGTACACCAAAGCTCACATCGATCCAATGCTTGCTTTAGTTGAGCTTGCTAACGATCCTCAGGAAGAATCTGTAGCAGCAGAAGCAAAAGAGTCTGCGCAGTTATTCAATGATAACTGCAAAGCTGCTGATCTTGTTCCTACAACAGATGAGATGAGCGAGTACAACGGTGATTTAACAACATTAAAGAACGAGCTGATCGCAAAAGTTGTTATGGGTGAGATTACAGTTGATGATGCATATGCACAGTTTGAGTCAAATCACGGTGCAGAGTGGTCACAGGCAATCGTTGATTCTTTAAACAAATAATAAAACTTTCCGGTAAACGGAACTAAGAACTATGATCTGTGCCCTGACTGCGGATATCCGCAGCCGGCACAGATCATGGATCACAAATTCATGTTTGATTGAAAAGGAAGAACAGATATGAGAAAAAGTAATGAAAAATCAGCCGTAACGGCTACAACCGGTGGAAAGAAGAACCACCTGGCAGCAAAAATCTATAAATACAGAGGATTCTATCTGATGTTTCTTCCTGTATTAATTTTTGCATTAATATTCTTTTATTTGCCAATGCTTGGAATCCGTTTCGCATTTACCGATTATAACGGAATCAAAGAGGCAAGTTTTGTTGGTCTCAAAAATTTTCAGAAAATGTTTTCCATGCCAAATTTCTGGACGGCATTCTGGAATACCTTACAGATTAGTATTATAAAATTGTTTTTGACAACAGCAGCAGCTGTTATTGTTTCTATCTTTTTAAATGAGATTGCAAATATTCATTTTAAAAAGATCGTGCAGACAATTATTTATCTGCCACACTTTATGTCATGGGTAGTTACCGCATCCGTCTTTACTTTGATCCTGGCACCGACAGCAGAAGGTCTTGTAAATACATTCCTGATCAACGCTGGTGTACTTGATTCCGGAATTTATTTCCTGGGGGATTCAAAATGGTGGAGACTTGCGTACTATATCATTAATATTTGGAAAGAAACCGGTTGGCAGACCGTTATCTTTATGGCTACGCTTGCCGGAATAAATACAGAGCTTTATGAAGCTGCAGCAATGGATGGTGCAGGACGCTGGGGCAAGATGAGATATATCACATTCCCGGCATTACAGAATACGATCCTTACTGTTTTAATCTTAAACCTTGCAAAGGTTATGAACCTGTTCGAGTCCGCATTTGTAATGCAGAACGATGCTGTTTTAGGTACAGCAAACGTACTTGAAACTTATATTTACTATCAGACCTTCAACAGTGGTGCGATTCCAAATTACGGTTATACGACAGCCGTTGGTCTGTTCAAATCTCTGGTTGGTTGTGTACTGGTACTGTTCTGCAATCACTTAAGCAAGAAAGTACGTGATGGACGCGGAATCGTCTAGGAAGGAGCAGCAGATATGAAAAGCAAGAAAAAAATAGAAGTTTTCCCGATCGTAAACGGGTTAATATTTATTATCTTAAGTTTACTGATTATCATCCCGATGTGGAAAGTATTAGTTGACTCATTCGATTTAAAAACCGCATATGGTATGAAATTATGGCCGGAGGAATTTGGCCTTGCAGGATACATTTCCGTATTCAAAAACCCGACGCTGTCCCATCCGTTAATGATTTCTGTAATCACGACGATTGCAGGTACGATCATCGCCTTGATCTTATCTACATTTGGTGCATATGTATTGATCCAGTGGGATATGCCGGGACGTAACTTATTTGCAAACTTATTACTATTCACTATGATTTTCCAGGGTGGTATGATCCCTACCTACCTCGTATTAAAATCATTACATTTAACCAATACCATCTGGGTCGTTATCTTATTCCCGGCACTGAACGTGTATAACCTGGTATTGATGAGGAACTTCTTCGAAGGTATTCCTGCCAGCCTGTTTGAGTCGGCAACACTTGACGGATGTACTCCGATGCAGACATTTATCCGTATCGTACTTCCGATGTCAAAAGCTGCGTTAGCATCTATCGGTCTTATGTTTGCCGTTACATACTGGAACGACTATACACATTACAAACTTTATATTACAGATTCAAATCTTTATAACTTCCAGATGAAGTTAAGAAGTATCATCATGGGTAGTGATCTTCCGCAGGCAAATGGCGGTGCAACTGAGAACACCGTAAAGAATGCAGCAATCATTGTTATCATCATTCCATTCATGATCGTATATCCGTTCTTACAGAAATACTTTGTAAAAGGTGTAAATATCGGAGCTGTAAAAGAATAAGGAGGAAATGTTTGTATGGCGACTATTTTCTGGGCTGGAGATTCTACCGTACAATACAATGACATTCTTACATTTCCGCAGACCGGCATAGGACAGGTGATGAACCTGTTCCTAAAGCCGGAGGTGCGGGTGGAGAACCATGCCAAAAACGGCAGAAGCACAAAGAGCTTTATCGATGAGTCGAGACTGACACCGATTTATGACAGGATAACCGCAGGAGATTTTCTTTTTATCCAGTTTGGACATAATGATGAGAAAAAGAATGATCCACAGCGGTATACAGATCCACATTCGGATTACATGGTGAATCTGGAGAAATTTGTAAATGCAGCAAGAAACAAAGGGGCATGGCCGGTTTTTATTACACCGCTTGAGCGCAGATGTTTTATTGATGAGGAACATTTAGATATCGGGGAACATACCGATTATGTGGCGGCAATGAAACAGACGGCTGAAAATTTAAATGTTCCGCTGATCGATCTTTACAGTATGAGCCGCGCAGAAATGCGAAAGGCTGGAGCTGAAAAAACCAAAGAATGGTACATGCATCTGCCGGCAGGTGTCTATCCGTCCCATATGGACGGGCTGACCGACAATACGCATCTGAAATATATGGGTGCAGTTGTCTACGCGGGATGTATAGCGAGAGGTTTAAAAGAACTTGGCGGTATCTATAGTGATTTATTAGTGGCTTGGGAGTGATCCCTTGCCATTTTTGTATCAGGAAATAAAACCAGTATTTAGGAGGATTTTAAAGTTATGTCATTGTTATGGAAATCAGATCAGGAAGATGGGACTTATAAAAATCCGATACTTTTTGCAGATTATTCCGATCCGGATGTGATACGCGTAGGGAATACCTATTATATGACGGCATCCAGCTTTAACTATGTGCCGGGACTGCCGATCTTAACATCAAAAGATCTGGTAAACTGGGAACTGAAAAATTATGCGATCGAAAAGATCGATGAGCCGGGCTATGATCTGCCGCAGCATGCAAAGGGCGTATGGGCACCTGCGATCCGTTACCATGAGGGATATTTTTATATTTACTACGGAATGCCGGATGAGGGCATCTACATGGTGCGCACAAAAGACGCACTTGGAATCTGGGAAAAACCGGTACTTGTGTTAGCCGGAAAAGGTCTGATCGATTCCTGCCCGTTCTGGGATGAGGATGGAAATGCATATATCATCCATGGTTATGCGAAGAGCCGTATTGGATTTAAGAGTCATCTTGGCATATTCCCGATGTCATGGGATGGAACAAAGGCAACAGGGGAGGATCATATTCTCTACTGTGGACTTAAGACACAGCCGACGATTGAGGGACCTAAAGTATATAAACAAAATGGATATTATTATATTTTTGCCCCGGCAGGCGGTGTAAAAACCGGCTGGCAGGTTATTTTGCGTTCGAAAAATATTTACGGGCCTTATGAAGAAAAAAATGTGCTTCATCAGGGCAACAGTATCATAAATGGACCACATCAGGGGGCTCTGGTGGATACAGTGAATGGAGATGAATGGTTCATTCATTTTCAGGACAGAGGACTTTACGGACGAATCGTCCATATGCAGCCGGTTACATGGGAAAATGACTGGCCGGTTATGGGGATCAACGCAGTGGATGGCTGTGGGGAGCCATGTATCATCCATAAAAAACCAAATACCGGAATCACGGAGACACCTTGTTATCTTGCGGCGGGAGATGACTTTTCATCGGAAAAAATCGGCTTGCAGTGGCAGTGGCTTGGCAATCCGAAGGATGATTTCTATTCTTTGAAAGAGAGAAAGGGATTTTTGAGATTATACTGTAAAAATCCATCAGGGAAAGTGGAGCCGATCCTCTGGGAGTGTTCGAATGTGCTGACGGAAAAACTGGTCTGCCCATATTTTGAGGCATCTGCCTGTGTTGACATTTCTGCCCTGTCTGAACAGGAGCAGGCAGGAATGGTTATGATGGGCGGTCACTATGCATACCTCGCAGTCCGCGTAATCAGAGGTCAGAAACGTCTGATTCTTGGAAAATCCTATGACAGTGAGGATGGAATGCGCGAGAAGGCAGAGCAGCTTTTGGTACTGCCGGAGGGACAGGAACAAGTTTATCTGATCTTTGCGATGCGCGAGGGAGATAACGGCAGTGCATTCCATTGTTATTATTCATTGACTGATGATACAGATAGTGCATCATGGACGGAAGTGAGAGCAGAGTTTACACCGTCTGATCATACCTGGGTAGGTGCGAAGATAGGGCTGTTTGCGAATGTCATCGGGGAAAAGGAACTGGGAGGCTATGGAGATTTCGAGTATCTGCATGTAGAGGCACTGGAAGATTAGATTATGGGACTTCAAAAAGAATTAGAAGCAAAAAATTTAGATGGTGTGATCCGTGAACTGACAGAAAATCCATCCTGCATTGATGATGTGACGGAAAAAGGTGTACCGCTTGCTTTGTATGCAGCGGAACTTGGAGATTTTTCTATTGTAAAGTATATTGTCGAATATTCCAGAGCAAGTATGAATACGGTGGATGAAAATCATAGAAATATTCTGCATTATGCAGCGGCGTCCGGTAATCTGGAAATGAACCGTTACCTTGTGGAAAAAGTTGGAATGGATATTACGGCAGGAGATGGTAAATGTGTGACACCGTATCAGATTGCATATGAAAGAAAAGATGAGAAACTTCTTTCTTACTATAAAGAACGAACAGGTGCATCTTATGAGGGGATGTATCATAATCCGATACGCTGTGGAATGTTCCCGGACCCGTCTATTGTGCGTGTCGGGGAAGATTATTATATGGTGAATTCATCATTCATATTTTTCCCCTGTATCCCGGTTTCGCACTCGAGGGATCTGATACACTGGGAGATCATCGGTCATGCGATCACAGATCCACAGTGGGCGGCACTGGATGAACTGGAAGGCGGCAGAGGCTACTGGGCACCGGATATTTCTTATGATAATGGAAAATTTTATGTCACGGCAACCTACCGCCTGAATGACACAGGCACTGTGTACCGTAAACAGATCGTGGTAAGCTCAGATAGACCGGAGGGACCGTACAGTAAACCGGCGGTCATTGATGAGGATGGAATTGATCCGTCTATCTTTCACGAGAATGGCAGACACTATATGCTGCTAAACCGTGGGGCGAGGATTTTAGAACTGAATGATGACTGCACAAAGCAGATCTCTGAGGCAAAATTGTTGTATTACGGAGATCAGAAACGTGCGCCGGAAGGACCACATCTGTTGAAAAAAGACGGTTATTATTATCTGTTTTTGGCAGAAGGAGGAACCGGAATGGGGCACAGGATTTCGGTTGCGAGAAGTAAGACGCTTATGGGAAATTATGAACCGTGTCCATACAACCCGATCATGCGGCAGATGGATGAGGGGGCAGCGATCCAGAGATGTGGTCATGGAAAGCCGGTCTGCACACAGAACGGGGAGTGGTATATGGTATATCTCTGCGGCAGGATGATCGGAGATGGTTACAGTATGCTTGGCAGGGAGACGGCACTTGATCCGGTAAGCTGGACAGCGGATGGCTGGCCGGTCGTAAATGGATTAAAAGGTCCTTCTGTTTTGCAGAAAAGACCGGACCTTCCGGTGTGGATGCCGGAAGAAGAGCCGGATATTGGCTGGAACCCAAAATGGATGACACCACGTGCACCGGAGCCGGAAGGAATCCGTTTTCTCTCATCAGGAATCCGTATCAAAGGGAGCTGTTTTCCACTCAGAGATGTGGCTGCTAAAAATATTTTATTGCAGAGACAGACTTCGTTTTGTTTTACTGCGGAAACGGAACTTGTGATACCGGAACTTACAGGTGGTCAGGAAGCAGGTTTAGTCTGTTATTATGACGAAAATACATGGGTGTGTCTTGCAGTCTGCAGGGAAAATTCTTATTATATCCAGGTAAAAGAACATATTGGGGATAAAGATGTTCTGCATGAGAGACAGATGCTTCCATGTGATTGTTCAGGGAAAAAGATCAGCCTGAAAGTGGAAACAGAGTATTTAAAGCGGCGTTTTACTTACCGGCTGCAGGGGGAAGAAAAACATATAGCAGCAGAGATTGCGAATGTTTATTATCTATGCGATGAAGGAATTCATATGGGTAAGCGCTTTACCGGGGCAATGACAGGTATTTATGCGGTTGCCGGAGAACACAAATTGTATGCAGATTTTTTAAATTTTATTTATCAGGATATCGAAGCATAAAAAAGTCAGTATCAGAAAAACGAGGGAGACAAATGGAAACAAAAAGACAGGAAGATATCAGAAAACTTATGCAGATGCCGGAAGAGGCGATTGCTTCTCTGAATGAATCAGAGGCAGACCGGCTCGGAAGACTAGCAGTCATGTTTTATAAAGAAACAGGAGATGGAGTATATAAGGAGAAAGCAGAACAGATCCGTGCAGCGCAGGGCGAATTGCCGGAGGATATCTGTGCCATGCCTTTTTTTATGGAATATGAAACGGTATGTGGGAAAAAAGAGCGGTACAATAAGATCGTTGACCGGATGGAAGATGAGGCGTCAACCGGATTTGCCGATGCAAAAGCAAGAAATGCATATTTAGCAGCCCTGGTGGATGTGATTGATGGGATCAGTTTTGAGATTTATGAAAAATACCGGACTTTGACCGCAGTTTATAAACGCGTATTAAAGGATGCGTTAGCTGAGGGAGAAGAAACAACGGAACTCACCTATGCCATATTAAAGGGCTGCAATATTGGAATTTTGCTGAAAGAAAAATATGCAGAAACAGGTGCTTTAATGGCAGGGCATCTGAAAAATACGGGCATGGCAGATCAGACGGAATATCTGTCAGACATTACAGCAAGAACAATGGAACAATATGATCTGCTTGCGATGGAACAGTCGGAATAGGGAGGAAAAGAGTCATGGAAGTAAAACTGATTATGAAATCTGCCCGCAATGCGGTCATTGAAATTGCAGATGGTGGAATTTACAATACAAAAGAAACATATCATGTTCTGCTGAACGGTGAAGAGGTATTTTCAACGGATACGGTTATAAATTCATTGTTTGATTTAAAACCGCAGACTTCCTATGAGGTTTCTGTAAGAACAGCAGGTGGTACCGAACTAGGAACGGTATCGTTTGTTACAGCATATGAATTTGTCACATTAAATGTCCGTGATTTTGGTGCCACAGGCGATGGAAAACAGGATGATACGAAGTTTATACAGGCAGCGATCCTAGCCTGTCCGAAGGAAAGCCGTGTGCTTATTCCAAAGGGAAGCTATCGCATTACCAGTCTGTTTTTAAAAAGTAATCTGCGCCTTGAGCTTGCAAAGGGAGCAGAACTTATCGCAGATACAGACAGGGCGGCCTATCCGAAATTTCCTGGTATGATTGAAAGTTATGATGAACAGGGGGAATATAATTTAGGAACATGGGAAGGAAATCCATTACCGATGTTTGCCGGCATCATCACCGGACTGGATGTAGAAAATGTATTGATCTACGGAAGAGGAACGATAAATGGCAATGCTTCAAAAGAAAACTGGTGGAAAAATCCGAAAGTCATGGTAGGAGCATTCCGACCGCGTCTGTTTTTCTTAAGCCATTGTCAGAATGTGACACTTTGTGGTGTAACTTTCAAGAACAGTCCGTCCTGGACACTGCATCCGTATTTTTCAGATAACCTGAAATTCTACGGACTTACGATCAACAATCCAAGCGATTCGCCAAATACGGATGGCCTGGATCCTGAATCATGCAAAAATGTAGATATTGTCGGTGTGAAATTCTCACTTGGAGATGACTGCATAGCAGTTAAGTCTGGTAAGATCTATATGGGAAAGAAATATAAGACACCTTCTGAAAATATCCATATCAGACAATGCCTGATGGAAAATGGTCATGGTGCAGTAACAGTCGGAAGTGAGATGGCTGGCGGTGTCAAAAATCTGGTCGTGGAAGAATGCCGGTTTTACGATACAGACCGGGGACTACGTATCAAGACACGCAGAGGACGGGGAAAAGATGCCGTTTTAGATCAGATTATTTTCCGGAAAATCGATATGGATCAGGTTATGACGCCGTTTGTGATAAACTGTTTTTATTTCTGTGATCCGGACGGCAAGACCGAGTTTGTCCAGAGCCGTGAAAAAATGCCGGTAGATGATGGTACACCTGCGATCTTAAGACTTGATTTTGAGGATATTAAAGCCCAAAATTGTCATGTGGCAGCTGCATATTTTGATGGACTGCCGGAACAGAAAATTGAGCAGATCATTATGAAAAATATTACAGTGACATATGCTAAGAATCCGAAATCCGGCGTTCCTGCCATGTCTTCCGGTGTGGAAGAGTGTACAAAGAAGGGAATCTTTGCGCGCAACATCAAAGAACTGGTATTAGAAAACGTGGAAATAGAGGGACAGGATGGAGAACTTCTTGTTACAGAGGGAATTGACCATTTCGTGCAGTAGAACAGAAAGAGGAAAACATATGCAGTTAGGAATACGTTTACATGATATCAAAAAAGCACCACTTGAGGAGCGCCTTGCAATCGCAAAGGAGCAGGGGTTTTTGTGCGGACATCTGGCACTCTCAAAAGTAATCACGGAATATCCGGTGGATGATGGGGCACTGACTCCGGGGTATGCAATGTACTTGAAAAAAATATTTGCAAAAAACGATCTTGATATTGCCGTACTGGGATGTTATTTAAACCTTGCAAATCCAGATGAAGGACAGCTTGCAAAGATCACACACCGTTATCTGGCGCATATTCGGTTTGCATCACTGCTTGGCGTCGGGGTAGTCGGAACAGAGACAGGTGCTGTCAACGAGGCATATAAGTTTGAGGAAAAAAATCACTCGGATGAGGCGCTGGATATTTTTATACAGAATGTGAAACCGGTGATTTCCTATGCAGAAAAAATGGGCGTTATTTTTGCAATCGAGCCGGTGTGGAAACATATCGTATGCAATCCGAAGAGAGCGCGGAAAGTGCTTGATGAGATCGCGTCTCCAAATCTTCAGATCATTTTTGATCCGGTCAATCTTTTGGATATCAGTAATTATCAGAACAGGGATGCGATCATAGAAGAAGCGATAGAGCTGCTTGGAGATGATATTGCAATGGTCCATATGAAAGATTTTGTGGTGCAGGATGGGAAACTGGTGTCAGTCGCTGCAGGAACAGGTGAGATGAACTATGAGAAGATTATTCGTTTCATTAAGGAGAGAAAGCCGTATATACATGTGACGCTTGAAAATACAACGCCGGAGAATGCAGTACAGTCTAAAGAATATATTCAGGGATTGTATGATTCGTGCCGGATTTAAAAGAAGTTTTTTAGAAAAAATCAGGCTGGGAAGAAAGTAGGATTGTATTCCTGTGATATAAGATGTAAAATAAGATTAATAATATAAAAAAGAGGAGAATAAAAATGTTAAGAAAACAGACAAAAAAAATTTTATTTGTTATGCTGTTTGCGCTGACATTAGTTCTTGCCGGAAGAGTTGATGCGAATGCACAGACTGCTGCACCGGCAGGCGTGAAACAGGTAAAAGCGGGCAGCAGCTCTGTAACAGTACAGTGGGATGCTGTTATGCAGAATGATATTTATTATTATTATCGTATCAGCAATGATTCAAGTTTTAACAGCAGTAAAAGCGAGCGGAACTATGATGAATCAGAAAGCTATATTTCAGGTCTTTCTGCGGGAAAGAGTTATTACGTCCAGATTGGAACATCAGCAACACATTCTGGTTCGACTGTGCCGGCCGATGTGACGTGGTCGAAGGCGATTGAAGTTGTAACAGCTCCAGCGCAGGTTGCATCGAGTTCAGTAAAACAGAGTGGTGCAGGTACGACATCCATTTCATTGACCTGGCCGGCTTCTTCCGGTGCAAACTGTTATAAGATCGATTATTATTTAAATAATGCATCGCAGCGTACAGCATCAGAAGTTATCTCCCAAAATAACAATGTAAAAATTACCGGATTAAAAAAGAACAACCGTTATTGTGGACATGTTTATGCAGGAAGAACAAGCAGTACAGGCTTTACAGCTTATGCAGGTTCTGGCAGTTACTATTATGATGTAAAAGTTAAACCAACGAAGATCACCGGAGTAGAAAATACCGTATTTTATTCATATATAAATACTGCATATATAGAATGGAATCCTTCTAATTCCGCGAGTGGATATGAATATATTCTTTATGATAATTCCGGAAAGAAAATATTAAGTAATACAACGACTTCTAAACGCCTTGATATTTCTACCAATAAGATCAAGAAAACACAGTTTTACCGTATCAAAGTAAGAGGTTATGTCAATTTAAATAATAACAAAAAGGCTTATGGTGCATGGTCTGACACATTATATTTTGCAAAGGCACCATACAAGAATTTAAAATTAAAATCATCCGGAAAGAAAATTTCTGCAAACTGGAATAAAGTGACAGGAGCAACAAGTTATACGGTATATGTTTCCAATAAGGAAAAGAGCGGATATAAAAAAGTCGGTACCTATAACAGTAAGAAAACAAGTGTTACGATTAAAAAATATGGAAAAGCTGCTTTGAAATCAGGTAAAACATATTACGTAAAAGTTGTCGCTGAAAAGAAAGTGAAAATCAATAAGAAATATAAAACCTTTAAGAGTACCTTATATTATGAAGGAAAAAGTATCAAAGTAAAATAAGAGAATGAATAAAGAAAAGCACCTGAAAATTCAGATCTGAATTTTCGGGTGTTTTTTTCGAAATAAAAAGTAAAAAAAAGAAACCATTTTGAAAAATGGAGAATTGTTTCTGGCATCATTGTATTTTTTAATAAAAATAAGGTTGCAAGGGGGATTTGCACCTAAAAAGAAGAGAAGGAGTATAATGATGAAAAACAGGAAACTAACCAGAATTATCGCAATTACGTTGACGGCAACTGTGGCTGCAACATCTGTGATGCCGTGCGGGACGGTATTAGGGGCGCAGAATGATCCGGTCACAGAAGAGGCAGCACAAACAACGGAGAGTGTGCAGGAATCAGAAGTATCAGAATCGGAAATATCAGAAGCTGAGACATCAGAAAACGAGACAGAGAGTCAGACAGGAACCGAAGCTGGCACCGAAAAAGAAATCAATACGGAGATTAATACGGAAACAGGGACAGAGACAGAGACAGAAATCGGCATGGAGACAGAAAACGATGCTGAGATAGAGACAGAAATTGAGACAGAACAGATAGAATTAGAAAGTTCAGATTTCCCCCAGATTGGTTCTAAAGTTACAAAAAATACGGTAGACTGCGAAACAAAAGAAACAAAGAGTACAGACTGGGAACTGGTCTGGAGTGATGAATTTAATGAAGATTCGCTAGATCTGACAAAATGGGATTATCAGTCTGGTGATGGCAGTGATTATGGAGTTGCCGGATGGGGAAATGCTGAGAAAGAATATTATACAAAAGGAGAAAATATCTCTTTTGAAGATGGACATCTTGTGATTACGGCAAGAAAAGAAAACAGAGGAAGCTCCACTTATACCTCTGCGAAATTATGGACAAAAGGAAATGATTATTATAACGGAACTGCAAAAGAGCCGTTATATGCAAAAAAATATGGTCGTATTGAGGCAAAAATGTCTCTTCCGGAAGGTACCGGATACTGGCCGGCATTCTGGATGATGCCGCTGGATGACGCTTATGGTGGATGGGCTTCGTCCGGTGAGATCGATATTATGGAGGCAAGAGGACGTGTTACGGGAAGTGTTGACGGTACGATACATTTTGGTAATTCATGGCCGAATAATAAATCACGTGGAGGACACTATGATACGACGATCGATCCTTCCTTTAATTTTACACAGGAGCATGAATATGCGTTAGAATGGACACCGGGTAAGATCAGCTGGTTCGTAGATGATCAGTGCTACAAGACCATTACCAACTGGTATTCTATTGGTTCAGATAATAAAGAAAACTTTACTTATCCGGCTCCGTTTGACCAGGAATTTTATATCATGTTAAACCTGGCAGTGGGTGGCAATTACGACAGTGGCAATCTGGATGACATTGATGGCGGACAGATGAAAGTAGACTATGTGCGTGTCTATGATCTGCTGGATGCAAATGGAGAAATCCATGATTATTCTGAGGATGAAAAAACTGTTGAATCAGAGGCGGCGCAGGCTGGCGGATTAGAAGGCGGTATTGTCGGAAAAACTAATTTCTTAAGCGGTGATCTGACAAAGGCAAGAAAAATTACTGAACATGCAGAGGGAATCGAAGGCTGGTATCTGCAGAATGGCACAGGAGGTGCAGCGAATGTGACTGCTGCCGAGGGTGGTGCTAAGGTAAGCATCAGTTCTGCCGGAGAAAATGGGTACTCTGTGCAGCTGATGCATCAGTTTCCATTGACATATGGATATGAATATGAATTAAAATTTGATGCAAAAGCAGATGAAGCACGCAGTATCACGGCACAGGCTGGCGATTTTACCTATAATTTCCTTGGAAGCTGGACAAAATACAGCGATGCTTTTACCGTTCCATTGACGACCGAATGGAAAACTTATACCTATAAGTTCGACATGAAAGAATTTAACGATGACTATGCACGTCTGGAATTAAACCTTGGTTTGACGTCCACGGCCGGAGTTTATATCAGAAATGCATCATTGGTTGCAACCGGACTTTATCAGGGAATCACAGAAGATGGAGATAAGGAACCGACAAAGGGTGGAGAACACATTTATAACGGAACCTTTGATCAGGGAAATAATAAAGATGCAGGTGGTGCCTATACAAGATTAAAATTTTGGAATGTAAAAGGTAATGCAGCTGCAAACGTTGATACACAGCGTAAACTGGTACTTGGATCTGGAACAGATGAAAATGCTGGCATAGAACAGACAGGGATTTCTCTGCTTGGAAAAGATCGTTATGAACTTACTTTCGATGCTGCTGCATTTTCAGGTGATAGTATCAGAGTGCAGGTGAAGGGAGCAAATGGCACAGAGTATATTTCTGAAACGGTGGATCTGACTTCGGACATGCAAAAGAAAAAAGTATCTTTTACAGTGCCGGAAAATGTATCTGACAAAACAGGAAGTGTATCATTTATAGTTGGGAATGATGGTAAGAAAATACATATAGATAATATATCCCTGAAACGTCTGACAAATTATAACGTGGATTACAGCCAGATAAAAGTATATCCGATTGAAAATGGTGATTTTGCAGGATGTAGTGGAAATGATTTAAAAGGATGGAGTACTTATGGTAATCCGGCTGTTGATGTGGCAGATGGCGTGTGTACGGTAACTGCAGTTCCAAGTGGAAATGTATGGGATAAAATGCTGATTGCCGATGCCATGCAGATGGAAGAGGGAATGACGTATGAACTGCATTTTGAACAGAAAGCAGAACGTGCGGGAGAAACATACACTGCTAAAATAGAAACGACAGATGGAAGTTATACAGTTATTACCGAAAAACAGTGTAAGACGACAACTGACTGGACAAACGAGGATATTACGTTTACCTGTAACAGTTCCGGTGTGATGGAGTTTAAATATCTGCTTGCGCAGGTATCAGGTGAGTGCAAAATTTCATTTCGTAATGTGAAACTTAATGTTTCGAATGCGCCGATTTTGCAGATGCCGTTCTTCTATAAAAATGGTGTAGCAAAAGCAGAGCAGGATATTGTATTTCAGATGCATCCTGCAAGTGGTACAGGGGATGCATGGAAAGCAGTAGAAAAAACAGTTACAGTTGATGGAAAACAGGTGGAAGCTGTATTTGATGATACTACGATGACAATTCCGGCTGGAACTATTTCAGAGGAAGGAAAATATAAAATTAAAATTTCAGCTTCCGGATTTGATCTTTGTGAGTGGAATCTTGAGGTATTTCCAGCAGGAAAAAATCTGGTTTTGAATGGTAATTTTTCAAAAGGAACAGCATCATGGGCAGACAGCTATTTTAACGAGGGGGAAGGATATCCTGCGGGAAAGCTCAGCGTAACAGAATCGAAAGAAGCGAAAATTGAGTATAAATGGGCTCAGAATTTCTGGGATCTTCAGTTGATACAAAAAAATATTCCGGTAAAAAAAGGTGTTGAATATAAGATTACCTTTGATGCTCGTGCAACAGTGGACCGTCCGGTCAGCCTTCAGATTGCAGGTGGACTTACAACCTATAAACTGGGAAGCAGATATCATAAATACACCCGTTATTTTACTGCACCGGAAAATAATGCGGAAATAGCATTCATGCTTGGAAATGTGGCGATGGGCAGTCTGATCACACCATCTGATGAACATACAGTTTATTTTGATAATATTTGTATAGAAGAAATGGGTGCGGAAGATGCACTGACGCGGATTCCTGAAGTTGAATCCGCAGGAAGTGTCAAGCTGACACAGGATGCAGTATTGAACCTGGTTGGTGTCAATGATGCATGGAATGCTGCAGAAAAGACAGTTTATGTGAATGGAACCGCTGTGGAAAAACAAAACAGCAAGTTTGATGATGATAAAATTACTATTTCCGGTAGTGTATTTCACCAGACAGGAAACTATGAGATCGTAATAAAAGCAGATGGATTTTCAGATACAAATCTTGCATTTTTGCAGATCACAAGCGCCGATATTCAGGAATACATGACGAATGGTGATTTCTCGGAAGGCGAAAAGAATTGGAAATTCTGGGCAGGTGGTGAGCCGGAATCTGCCAGCGTCCGTTATGTGGGCGGTCAGGCAGAAATCAATATGCTTTATCCGTGGAAAAACCAGTTTGGTGTTTATGATTCCTGGGGAATCCAGTTATCGCAGAATGTTCTTGTTTCTAAAGATACAGAATATGTTTTAAAATTTAAGGCAAAGTCCGAGATAAATAAAAAACTTGATGTTGATATCAGCGGACAGAAATTCGGTTTTAATATGACAGGAGATGAACAGGAGTTTACATGTCAGTTTAAGGCAAATGATGCAAAAGCTACAGTTGGATTCTTCTTTGGGGCATGCGATGAGAATACGCCGGAAAATACAAAAATGTGGCTTAAGGATGTGTCTCTTACAAAGGTTGGCGATGAGACACTCGATGGTGTCTGTAGCTATCAGGTAGAACATTATCTTCAGAAAAATGGAAGTTATGTGTTATATGAAAAGGCACATGGAGCAGCCAAGGCAGATACCATGGTGGATGCACAAAAAGATGGACTGTGCAGAAATTATGAAGGATATACGTTTGCACCTGGAGTGAATGGTAGTGTTGTATCAGGGAAAGCCTCAGATAAACTGGTAATAAAGCTGTTCTATAAGCCGAATAAATATCAGATTCAATATGTGATGAATCTTGATGCAGACGTAAAAAATCCGAATCCGGATGCTTATACTTATGGCAAAATGGTCGGGTTGAAAGCGCCTTCCTGTGATACAAATGAATTTTTGGGATGGTATCTTGATCCTGAATATACAGTTCTGGTAGAGAATATCGAAGCTAATATGACAGGTGATGTTGTTCTTTATGCGAAGTGGAAGGATAGAGAAAATGTAGATCCGGAGAAACCAGGAGATAAAAAACCGGATGAAAACACGCCGGATATAAAGAAGCCAGATGAAAAAACACCAGATACGAAGATACCAGATGAAAAGACACCAGATACAAAAAAGCCGGATGAAAAAGCACCAGACTCACAGGACTCAGGAAATGCAGCGGTAACAGCCATATCTTTGAATAAAACGAAAGTTACTTTAAATAAAGGGAAAAAGTTTACGCTGACAGCAAAAATAACACCGGAAAATGCAGCAAATAAAAAGGTGGTATTCCGTTCAGGTAACAAAAAGGTTGCAACCGTAAATGCCAAAGGCGTGATTAAGGCGGTCGGAAAAGGTAAGACAAAAATTACAGTAAAAACGCCAGACGGTAAAAAAACAGCAGTTTGTACTGTTACAGTTAAAATTCCGTCTAAAAAAGTAACCCTGAATGTCAAAGAGATTTATGTGGTAAAAGGGAAAAAAATAAGCCTTAAAGCAACCATGAATCCAATTGACTGTACCGATAAAATTAAGTGGAGCAGTTCCAAAAAATCAGTGGCAACCGTAAAAAATGGAAAAGTAACAGCTAAAAAGACCGGCACTGCAGTCATCACAGCTAAGACGACGAGCGGCAAAAAAGTAACATGTAAGGTACATGTTGTAAAGAAAGCCAAAAAATCGACGTCAATCAAATTAAATAAAAAACAGCTGACCATGAAGACTGGCGGCAGATATGAACTTAAGGCAAAAGTAAAACCGTTTAATTCAACGGATATCGTAAAATGGAAGAGTTCAAATAAAAAGATTGCAACGGTAGACCAGTTTGGAACTGTAAAAGCAAAGAAAGCTGGAAAGGTAAAAATTACAGCAACTACGTCCAGTGGAAAAAAGGTTACCTGTGTGATAAAGGTAAAGAAAAAATAAAGACAGGAATTTGATCTTTTAAAGGAAAGAGGGATGACAGATATGAAATGCCATCCCTTTTTTGAGTCTTCGTATTTAATTTATAGAACATTATTTTATGTAATAGAGAATTTCAACGAAATTTCCTATTACATAAAAAAACTGCCATATCAAATTTGATATGACAGCTTTTTTACTGTTCAATTAAGCTCTTTCAACTTTGCCGGATTTCAAACAGGAAGCACATACATATAATTTCTTAGGTGTTCCGTTTACTTTACAGCTCACACGCTTGATGTTTGATTTCCACATTCTATTTGATCTTCTATGAGAATGGCTGACATTATTTCCGAAATGAGCGCCCTTTCCACAAACTGCACATTTTGCCATAGTTTTGCACCTCCTTGTAATTCACTAAGTCTGCCTGTACTATCAGACTCACAACATGTTTATTCTAACAGATTCATTTTTATATTGCAAGTAAATTTTAAAAAAAATATTAAAAATAGTAAACAGGACTAGGAATTTTGGTAAAAAGCGGTTATAATAGACAATAAACTAGCGTTAATATGGCTTTGAAAGGAGCAGGAACGTATATGAATGGACATATGGATACCCAGTTGGGAAGAGTTTCAATAGACCCGGAAGTGATTGCAACCTATGCAGGATCTGTAGCTGTAGAGTGCTTTGGAATCGTAGGTATGGCTGCAGTTAACATGAAAGATGGTCTGGTGAAGTTACTGAAAAAAGATTATTTGACACATGGTATTAATGTAGCGATTGACGAGGATAATAAGATTACGATCGATTTTCACGTGATCGTATCCTACGGCGTCAGCATCAGTACGGTTTCCGATAATTTAATAGAGACGGTAAGATATAAAGTAGAAGAGTTTACCGGACTGGAAATCAAAAAAATTAACATTTACGTTGAAGGCGTGCGTGTAATTGATTAAGGAGGACATAGAAGGTGGAAATCACTACGATAAATACTGAGCTTGTGGCGAAGATGTTTCTTGCCGGAGCAAAGAATCTGGATGCAAAGAAAGAATGGATCAACGAGCTGAACGTATTCCCGGTTCCGGATGGTGATACCGGTACAAATATGTCAATGACGATCATGTCAGCGGCAAGAGAGGTAAGTGCTTTGGAAAAACCAGAGATGAAAGCATTGGCAAAAGCTATTTCATCCGGTTCTTTAAGAGGAGCGAGAGGTAACTCCGGTGTTATTCTTTCACAGTTGTTCCGTGGTTTTACAAAGGTGATCGCGGAATATGATGAGATCAACGTACAGATTTTATCAGATTCTTTCCAGAAGGCCGTTGAGACAGCATACAAAGCTGTTATGAAGCCAAAAGAGGGAACAATCCTGACTGTGGCAAAAGGCATGTCTGACCGTGCGTTAGAACTTTGTGATGATACAGAAGATCTGGTATATTTCTGTGAAGAAGTCATCAAGGAAGGTGACCGCGTGTTAGATCTCACACCGGAGATGCTTCCTGTTTTAAAACAGGCGGGAGTTGTGGATTCCGGCGGACAGGGTCTGATGCAGGTTATGAAAGGTGCAATGGATGCACTGCTCGGCAAAGAAGTGGATTACACCATCGAGGAAACCCAGGCGGTGAAAAAGGCACCGGAAAGTACAGGAACATCCTACAATATTGAAGCACAGGCAAATCAGGAGATCAAATTTGCATATTGTACACAGTTCCTTATTATGCTTGATACGCCGATCACACTGCAGCAGGAGAATGAGTTTAAGTCTTATCTGGAGACGATAGGTGATTCCATTGTTGTTGTCGCAGATGATGAGATCGTAAAGGTACATGTACATACCAACGATCCGGGACTTGCGATGCAGAGAGGACTGACCTATGGCTCTCTGACTACAATCATCATTGAAAATATGAAGTTAGAGCGTGATGAAAAGATTTCTGCCCTGAAAGAAAAAGAGATGCAGTCAGCAGGTATTCCGGAAGAAAAAGAGGAAAAACCGGCAGAGCCTCCAAAAGAGATGGGATTTATATCCGTCAGCATCGGAGAGGGAATCAATGAGATCTTTAAGGGACTCGGTGTTGATTATATCATCGAGGGTGGTCAGACTATGAACCCGAGTACTGAGGATATGTTAAATGCCATTGAAAAAGTAAATGCAAAGACGGTATTTATTTTGCCGAACAATAAAAATATTATCCTTGCAGCAAATCAGGCAGCATCTTTAGTAGAGGACAAAAAGATCATTGTTATCCCGACTAAGACGATTCCACAGGGTATCACTGCTCTGATCAATTTCATTCCGGACAGTACACCGGAAGACAATGAACAGCGTATGAGTGCTGAGATTTCCACGGTCAAGACAGGTCAGGTTACTTATGCAGTCCGTGACACAGTGATCGATGATAAAGAGATCAAACAGGATGATTTTATGGGTATCGGCGATTCCGGTATTCTTTCCGTAGGACAGAATTTAGAACCGACAGTCATGGATATGATGAAACAGCTTGTGGATGAAGATTCTGCGATTGTCAGCATTTATTATGGTGAGGATACGAAAGAAGAAGATGCAAATGCACTTGGCGAGAAGATTGGAGAGGCATTCCCGGATGTCGAGATCGAAGTGCATTACGGCGGACAGCCAATCTACTATTATGTCATTTCTGTAGAATAAGAATGGAGTAAAAATGGACCGCAATTCCCCTTTAAGAGATATTAAGGGTGTTGGCGCTAAAACAGAAGAATTATTTCATAAGATAGGAGTATACACCGTAGGTGATATACTCCTTCATTATCCCCGGACATATATACAGTACCCGCAGGCGAAGCATGTGGATGAGGTGTCAGACGGAGAACAGGCAGCGGTTCTTGGACGGATCACAAGAACACCGGTAGTGCGAAAAGTGCGTACTATGCAGATCACGGTTACGACGATCAGTGAGATGGGAGTTTCCTTAGAACTGGTATGGTACCGGATGCCTTATATGAAAAATAATTTAAAAGCCGGCAACACCTACATATTTTATGGAAAAGTTAATAAAAAGAACGGAAGACTTGTCATGGAGCAGGCAGCCTTGTTTACAGAAGAACAGTATGCATCCATGGAACAGGTATTTCTGCCTGTATACACGCTGACCAACGGACTTTCCAATAATCTTGTCACGAAAACAGTGCGGGCGGCACTTGGAGACGAACAGTTGTTTATGGATTATCTTCCATGCGCGATCCGCGAAAAATATGGGCTTTGTGAGTATAATTACGCCATACGGCAGATTCATTTTCCGGATGATATGGATACACTCATTACAGCGAGAAGACGCCTTGTGTTTGATGAATTTTTCCTTTTTATATTAAGCATGCAGTATCAGAAGGAAAAGCATGTCAAAGAGAAAAATGAGTTTGTTTTTACTGAGGATGATTTTACAAATGAGTTGATAGAAAAACTTCCTTATGAGCTTACCAATGCACAGAAAAAAGCACTTGCGGATGTGAAACGTGATATGCGTTCCGAGACGGTCATGCAGCGTCTGATCCAGGGAGACGTAGGCTCCGGTAAAACGATCGTTGCGTTCCTTGCGATGGCTGATACAGCACACAATGGATACCAGTCTGCGATCATGGCGCCGACGGAAGTACTTGCAAGACAGCATTATGAGTCTTATCAGAATATGTGTGAACAGTTTGGACTTCATATTCCTATCGTGCTTTTGACCGGTTCCATGACGGCAAAACAGAAACGCCGCGCTTATGAAGCATTAGAGGTATATCCGAATGCTATGATCATCGGGACACATGCACTGATACAGGAGAAAGCAATTTATCAGAATCTGGCACTTGTGATCACGGACGAACAGCATCGTTTTGGAGTACGGCAGCGTGAAACATTTGCAGGAAAAGGAACAGAACCGCATGTACTTGTCATGAGTGCAACACCGATTCCACGTACTTTGGCGATCATTATCTATGGGGATCTGGATATTTCTGTCATTGATGAAGTTCCGGCAAAAAGACTTCCAATCAAAAACTGTGTAGTTGACCGGCGATACCGCCCGAAAGCATATGCTTTTATCGAGCATGAGATACGCGCGGGACATCAGGCATATGTGATCTGTCCGCTGGTGGAAGAAAGTGAAAATATGGAAGCGGAGAACGTTACCGATTATGCAAAACGTCTGCGGGAAGAACTGCCGGAAGACATTGTGATCGGTGTTTTACACGGACAGATGAAAGCAGACCAGAAAAATAAGATTATGGATCAATTTGTAAAAAATGAGATTCAGGTGCTTGTTTCCACGACAGTTGTTGAGGTTGGCGTCAATGTGCCGAATGCTACGGTCATGATGATCGAGAATGCAGAACGTTTTGGACTTGCACAGCTCCATCAGTTAAGAGGACGTGTCGGAAGAGGTGACGCCCAGTCTTACTGTATTATGGTCAACGCCTCAGACAGTAAAAATTCGATGAAACGGCTTGATATTTTAAATAAATCTAATGATGGATTTAAAATTGCAAGTGAAGACCTGAAATTACGTGGTCCGGGAGATTTTTTTGGCATCCGCCAGTCTGGAGAGATGCAGTTTTTGCTGGCAGATATTTATCAGGATGCAGCCGTGTTACAACAGGCATCAGAGGAAGTGCAGGATCTGCTTGCCGCAGACCCGGAACTTTGTGGCGAAGAAAATGTCAATCTGCAGCATTATCTGGAGATTTTCTTCGAGGATCAAAAGAGCAGATTAAATTTATGACAGAGATCTGTTTATAATGGATTTTATTTAGAGGCAGAATATAAAAACATAAAAAACGGGAGCTTCCGTTATGGAAAGCATCCCGTTTTTTGGGCTGGAATCATAATTCCTGGTGACATATAGCTCCTGACAAAATTATGATTTTAGCGGACGATAAATCTTAGCTGGCAGATGATTACTTGCCTGACATCTGTTTCTCCTGTGCCTCGATCATTTTCTTAACCATATAACCGCCGACAGAACCGTTCTGTCTGGAAGTAAGGTCTCCATTGTAACCGTCCTTTAAAGGTACGCCGATCTCGCTTGCTACCTCATATTTGAAACGGTCTAATGCACTTTTTGCTTCAGGAACTGCTGCTCTGTTAGATGAACGACTTGCCATAATAGTTTCCTCCTTTGGTGTGTTGTGATACATCATTTGTTTCAAAGTATCCTTTGTATTAAAGTCTGAACAAACGCCGCGCTGATCATATGTTCCGCGGCGTTTGTGTTTTGCTGCGGTGTTTTGATCGCGTTTTGTTTTGTTCAGTGATAGTATATGAAATATGATGTCAGATAAACATGTATTTTTTGTCAGAAAAGCAAGTAATATCCGTTTTGAAAAACGCATAAGATATCTGTTTTATGTTTTGTAAATAAATATTTGTAAGCGCTTACAAATATTTATTTACAAACCGGATCATATAAGCTATGATAAAGGTAACGTGGTTGTGTCAGAAATTCGTAATGCAGGCTGGCAAAATGCACAGGAGAAGGAGAAAAACAGTATGGATAAGATTGAAAAATACATTGATGAACTTTTAGAGAAAAGCACACCGGATCGCCCGATCTGGAACATCGAAAAAATTCTGCAGGGGAAAAAGTCAACCTGGAATTATATTGATGGCTGTATGATCAAGGCAATTTTAGAGATGTATGCCATCACAAAAGACGAAAAATATTTTTCATTTGCAGATCATTTTATTGACTGTAAAGTTATGGAGGATGGTTCGATTGAAGGATATTCCGTGGAAGAGCTGAATATTGACAATGTCAATGCCGGAAAGACATTATTTGAACTTTATGATCTGACAGGAAAAGAAAAATACCGTAAAGCGATCGACCTTGTATATAGCCAGATCAAGAAAATGCCTCGTACAAAAGAAGGAAATTTCTGGCATAAAAACATTTATCCGAATCAGGTATGGTTAGACGGACTCTATATGTGCCAGCCATTTTATATGGAGTATGAGACCCGTTTCAATGACAAAAAAAATTATGACGATATTTTTTCACAGTTTTTTAATGTGGCAGAGCACATGCGTGACCCAAAGACTGGACTTTACTATCATGCGTATGATTCCTCAAGAGAAATGTTCTGGTGTGATAAAGTAACCGGTCTCAGCCAGAATTTCTGGCTTCGTGCATTGGGATGGTATTCCATGGCTTTGCTTGATACTTTGGATAAAGCAGATGCGTCTGTCGGCGAACCATATGAAAAAATGAAACAGATCTTTGTGGATCTGATGGATTCCATGTTAAAATATCAGGATGAGAGTGGCATGTGGTATCAGGTCGTAAATGTCGGTGGAATGGATCGTAATTATCTTGAGACAAGCGGAAGCTCGATCATGGCATATGCACTGCTTAAGGGTGTACGTCTTGGATTTTTGCCGGAAAGTTACCGTGTTTATGGTGAGAGGGCATTTCACGGTATTTGTGATAAATATTTATCGGAAGATGAAAACGGAGAGCTTCATTTAGATGGTATCTGTCTGGTTGCAGGATTAGGCGGAGCAAACCGCCGTTCCGGAACATTTGATTATTATATGTCCGAGCCGGTTGTAAAAGATGACGCAAAAGGTGTCGGTCCATTTTTACTTGCATATACAGAGATGAAGCGTTTAGAGAAGTAAAATAAAAAATTATTTGCCGGTAAAGGAAAAAGGAGCAGATATGAGAGGTAATAATCAAACAAAATTTAGTGGAACAAAAGCAGTTGGGGTAAGTATCCTTGCACTTTGCTTATTGGCATTTTCACAGCTTCTGGCACTGTTGATCGGAAATATGCTGGTGGCAGGCGGAATGTCAGCAGTGACCGGGAATATTTTTACCGGAATTTTATATGCAGGACTGGTGCTTGGCGGAGTCTGGCTGATATGCAAGAAGATGTTGAAAATACCAGTGACAGATTTTAAGGTTGGGAAGCCGGATCTGCATCCATTTTGGATCATCGCTGCTTTTACAATGCCGTTGCTGGTGATCTTAGTATATCAGTTATTTGCAGGAACATGGCAGCAATCGTCCATGGAACCGGAAACGATAAAACGGCTTGTCGCCGGAAGCGTGGCATATTTAGGGCTGGCAACCGGAATCGTGGAAGAGACAGTATTCCGTGGAGTTATTATGAGTTCGGTAGAATATGCGTGGAACCGGAAAATTGCAGTGATCGTTCCATCCGTTCTGTTTGGATGTCTGCATATCGAAGAGGGGATGAGTATTTCTGGAATGATCCAGGTTGTGATAGCAGGAAGTCTGGTTGGCATTTTGTTCTCCCTTGTGACCTGTTATACCGGAACAATCTGGTATTCTGCACTCATGCATGGAGTCTGGAATTGTCTGATGATCGGAGGATTGATCTATATCGGCTCTGCGGTGGATGGTACAGCCTGGTATAATTATGTGCTTGATACAGATTCTTTTCTGCTGACGGGTGGAGAATTCGGTGTGGAGTCTTCTGTTATTTCCATAGCAGCGTATCTGCTTTTTGCTGTCATCGCATTATTATTACTCAGTAAAAAGAAAGAAGCATAACTTATTTTAAAATATAATTTTAGACAGAAAAATCGCAGTCGTGGTCTTATAAATCCACGGCTGCGATTTTTATCATTTTATAACACTGATTCATAGTTGTTTTGGAGGGCTGGTTATTGTTTTATTCCACCAGCGTCAGATTAGAAATATCAGGATGTACCGTCAGCGAAAAATTAGTGTAATACACCACAAAACCCGGAGCACTTCCGTTTGGCTTTTTTACATTTTTTTTCTGAAGATAATCGATCTCAATCTTATCACTGTCCCTGCCGCTTGAATAGTAACCGGCAAGTTTTCCGGCTTCTTCAAACATGCGGTCTGGCAGGTCTGTTTCGTTGTTTGTTTTTACGATAACATGGGAACCTGGCATTCCTTTGGCATGAAACCACCAGTCGTTTCCGGTTGCAAATTTAAATGTCAGTTCTTCATTCTGATAATTATTTTTCCCGACATATATATGATAACCGTCCGAAGAAATGTAATGAAAAGGTTTGCTTTTGATCTTTGCTTTTTTATCGGTGCGTTTCCGTTTGATATATCCATATTCTACCAGTTCTTCTTTGATCTGCACCAGATCATCCTCAGTCAGGGCAATATCTAAAGAGGTGGCAATACTCTCTAAATGTTCAATTTCAGACTTTGTCTCTTGGATCAGATCGGTAAGTGCCTCATAAGTACGTTTTAACTTCCCGTATTTATCAAAATATTTTTGCGCATTTGCTTTGGCATCTAAAGTCGGATCAAGAGGAATCGTAACGTTTTCGTTTGTATAATAATTGACTGCTTCAAGCTGTCTGGCACCTTCCTCTAAACCGTAGCCGTATGTGTGGATGAGCTCACCGTATACTTTATATTTATCACGTTTTTCGGTGTCTTTTAACTGCTTTTGCTGGAGCTGGTATTTTTTCCGGTTACGTTCTAATGCAGTTGATACGATTTTACGCAGATCGACAGATTTTTGTCGGATGCGTGTGTAAATATTTCTTGAAGCGTAGTATTCTTCAAGTACTTTGGAGATCGAATCATATTCTGTCATAGTATAGCCATCTGTGTCAGAAATGTCTGTGTTCTGCATGATTTTTTTGTCGGATGTAGTGTGGACATATTCTGACAGGCGGAAACAGGAAAAATCGATCGGTTCCCGTCCGCGCATGATGATGTTTGGACAGTAATTGTGATTTCTGACATCATCCATCATCCATGAAAAGTTATGGAACAGATGTTTTTTGCCGTCTGCATCCAATGAATCTACTGGCATATCTCCATCAATCGAGGCACGGTAACAGATTTCATTTGCGATCACAGGACTGATTCCGGTGAAAGAGCCATAAATTGCCTTTGTGATGGAAACAGGTTTTTTCATGACGGATTCCATGAAAACTTCTTCCGTAACTTCAAGTGGATTTAATTTATCTTCCTGTGTCGCAGGAATACAGTAAGCCCGTCCCGGAAGGACTTCACGCACAGAACTCATCATGGAGGATACATGTTTGATACTGTCAATGATCATGCCGTCGGAGTTACAGAAAATAATGTTGCTGTGTTTTCCCATCAACTCTACGATCAGTGTTTTCTGGCACAGATCACCCATTTCATCGAGGTGTTCGATATCAAAATGAATGATACGTTCCATGTGAGGCTGATAAATTTTTATGATCCGTCCGTTTGCGATATGTTTGCGCAACAGCATACAAAAATTTGGTGCCGTCAGTGGACTGGGTTTGTTTGTTTCTGTCAGATACAGAAAAGGCAGGGAAGCACTTGCTGACATGGCAAGGCGGAACTGTCCGTTGCTTCCTTTTAAGGTAAAAAGAAGTTCGTCATTTTCCGGCTGTGCAATTTTGCTGATTTTCGCATTTAAAATTGTCTGATTCAGTTCATATACAAGATTGGATATTACTAATCCATCAAAAGCCATTTTTAAATCTCCTTTCGGAATGTGTTTCCGCGGATTTCCCGCAGAATGATATTATAACGGATTTTTAGCATAAAAACAACGCTGTTGGGATGTTTATTTGTTGACACATTATGATGAAACATATATAAATATTGCATAAATTCATTTGAATACAATAACTTGTCAAAAAGGTCAGAAAACAGATGAAATAATCAAAAATAACGATGATTTTGATAATTTACATGTCTGGATAGTAATTATTTTCATTGGCAGATATTGTATTTGAAGATGAGGTGCAGTGCGTGAAATTGGGAGAATGAGAAATGGAGGATTTGCGTATGGTAAAACAGAAAAAAAGTATTGTGTTAATGGCAAGAGTGCTGGTGTTAGCATTGCTGATCGGTGTATTTGCATCTGTTCCGTCAGAGCAGACATTTGCAGCCGCAAATAAGGCTCTTCGTTCAAAAGTTGTATTCAATGGAGATAAAGAATCTGATGCAGCGTGGATGAATAACAATTATGTTATGCAGGCAGGTTACAAAAAAGCTTCAAAAATAAAGAAAAATATGAAAATGTCTGCAAAAGCGTATGTTCCGGCAGCAACCTTAAAAAAGAATGGAGATACCGTACATGTGGATGCGTGGATAGGTCTGGAAAATAGTAAAAACGGTAATTATGTTGGGGATATCCGTACAAAATATACGGTAATGCTGATCAAAGATGGCAAAAAAATGCGTGTTGCACTGTGGGATCCGGCGAAGGAAAAAGAGTGTAAACCTGGGAAAACAGCCAGCTATAAAAAATCTGGAAAATATTATGTGATCACGATCAATGATATGCCGCTGGAAAATGTTGTTTATAAGGATGAACAGACATCGAAAATTAACACAAAAACGAAATATAACCTGGGGCAGGGGATCAGTGTCACAGGTACCTGCTCAAAGACCAGCGGATATGTATATGTGGATGATTTAAAGATTTCAGGAGTGACTACGCAGAAGATTACATTTAATAAAAAAGACTATAAATGGTACAGTGGATGGCATTTGGATAAAAATTATTCTTTAAAGGTTACAACCATTAAATAATAGCTAATCTGTAAAGTAAAAAAATGTTAAAACCGGGAGAATAAGGACAGGAGAATTTGTGTATGGTAAAACACAAACAGAGTATTGTGGTAATGGCAAAAGTACTGGTAATGGCACTTTTGATCGGTGTGTTTGCAGCTATTCCGTCGGCAGAGACATTTGCTGCTGCAAATAAGGCGCTTTGCATAAAGGTTACATTTAACGGAGATAAATCAGAAGAGGCGTGGGAAAATAATAGTTACTATCTTGGGATTGGCTATAAAAAAGCATCAAAAATAAAGAAAAATATGAAACTTTCGGTTAAGGTGTATGTTCCGGCATCAGCCCTAAAAAAGAATTGGGATCGTGTTTATGTAAATACAGGGATTGATCTTGAAAACAGTAAAAATGGTAAATATGCCGGTACTATCTCTTCAAGATATCCGGTGATATTGATCAAAGATGGTAAAAAAATACAAGTGGAATTGTATGATTCAGTAACTGACAGAAATATTAAAGCCGGGAAACTGGAAAGCTGCAAAAAATCAGGAAAATATTATATGATTACAGTTAACAATATGCCGCTGAGGAATGTTGTTTCTAAAGATGAAAAGGAGTCAAAGATCAATACAAAAACCAAATACAACATTATACAAGGGGTTGCTATTACAGGAGTCTGTTCAAAGAGCAGCGGCTATATATATGTGGATGATATAAAATTTTCGGGCGTAACGACACAGAAGATCACATTTAATAAAAAAGATTATAAGTTTTGTGATTGTTCTCATCTTGAGAAGCAGCATACTGTGAAGGTTACAACTATAAAATAAAATTTAAACTGATATAAAATATCAATGAGTGCAAGTGTGTCAACATGCTTGCACTCATTTTTATTATTGCGGGAACAGGACAATTTGAATTTGTATATTTTAATTAAAAATAAATTACAAATATAAAAATAAAATTAAATAAATGAAAATGTCTTTTTTTATGTAAAAAATTTGTTATACTAAATTTACATATGAAGAAATGAAATATCAGTTTTAATCTGGATATTCTATATGTCAGCTTTTTATTAATAAAGATGGCATATCCGTAACAGTCTTTTTTATTTCATTACAGATATCTTTAAGAATATTCCTGACGCATTTAAGTGAAACAATGGCTTTATTCACACACCGTACTTTGACAATTAAATTAAGAAGAGATTCGATCAGAGGAGTTGCTTTTCCATAGCATTACGTTTATAATAAAAACAGGAAATCCAATATAGTATACTTTTCAAGGCAGCCGAAAGGACGGCTTTACCACTTAGATCTGCTCCGAGATTCGGAGAAAGGGGTGGTAGCATGGTTACATATAGTGACTTGTTCACATTTGTTATTATGATATGTACCATCATAACGCTTGTCAGAAGTGTCAGAAATGATACCCATGATAAGACAAAAAAATAACCGTCCAGCTCCTCGCAAGATCTGACGGTTATTTTATGTAACTAAAGATTTATATATGCCGGAGCAGATAGGTATTTGCTTATCACCCGGCTGTCTTGATAGGTATATTATAGAAGTTTCCATTTTATTTGTCAACGTCATAAGGTAAAAGAATCAAAAATAAAAGATAAAGGAGAATCGAAGTTATGAGAGAAAGAAGAAACCGGAAAGGAATGAACACCGCAAAGGTGGCAGGATGGAAAAAAGCAGTCGTGCTCACGCTGGCACTTATCATGTGCATCAGCAGCATCGTAGTACCGCAGCCGGAGGAAGTATCGGCAAAGCAGGCAACATACATTGATTACTTTGGAGAGGATCAGCCAAAGAATCAGATCGTGTTTGCAACATCGGATGATGCCAAATGGCATAAAACGCAGGAACATTGTTGCAATATTTCTACATACAGACATTATCACTGCATAAAAAAGAAAACTGTTTATGCAGGAGAGAAGTTCACGATCATCCCGGTTGCCATGTTTAAAAATGGAGTGGTAGTAGGATCAAAAAACAGTAAAGACGGTATCAAATCCGGTGAACTGAAATACAAATCCTCGAACACCAGCATTGCAACAGTAAATGCAAAGGGTGTTGTGACAGTAAAGAAAAAAGGAAAATGTAAGATCACTGTGACATCCATTTATGATTCCAAAGTAAAAGGAACACTGAGTCTGACGGTAAGCAAAGGAAAGCAGAAAGCAAAGATCACTTTAAAAAAGAGCAAAGAGAGTATCATTGTTGGAAATACAACCACGATCAAGGTAAAATCGTTTAAAGGTCTCAGCAATAAGAACCTTACCTTTTCTTCCAGTGACAAGAAAATTGCAACGGTATCATCCAAAGGAAAAGTAACCGGAAAGAAAGCTGGTACAGCTACAATCACTGTAACTTCCCTAATCAACAAGAAAGTAAAAGCTGTGTTTAAGGTAACAGTAAAAACGGCGGATATGATTGACACGGACTATTCCGAAAAAGGAAAAGGTAAGATCGTCCTCGAAGAAGATAACGTGGTTTTGTACCCGGAAAAATCTTTCCATAAGATTTATAATCATTGTGGTGATGCACACAGCCTTGAATTTTATACCGAAGATCACGAGAGCATGGATCAGTTTATTGGAGAACAGCTTTTAGTACAGAAAGAAAAATACGGACAGGCGCAGATCAAGGTAAAACGGATCACCGGTGTAAATAACAGTGCTGTTTCCTATAAGTCCAGCAACACAAGTGTCGCAGCCGTTTCTTCTACCGGTTTTGTTACACCGAAAAAGGTAGGAAACGCAACGATCACAGTTACATCCAAAGCCAATAAGAAAGTCAAAGCTGCTTATAATGTAACTGTCAAGAAAAATGACATGGTACTGGCAGTGGGATTTGATAGGTACGATAATATCAAGTACTATGTAAAGAAACATGAGGATGGAACGATTGAAAACAGCACTTTGCCTGTTTCAACAGAATTTTTCTCAGCAGATAAAAAAGTTGCAGCATCAAGTGATTCAGCAGATGCTATTACAAGCAATAATAAGATTATCATGACCAGTAGTAATAAAAATGTATTAAGAGTAACGGAAGATGATCGTCTTGAGGTTATTGGGAAAGGATCAGCTGTTATTACTTTAAAAACAGCGGATGGACGTTGGAGTTATTCCTGGAAAGTGACTGTCAGCGATAAACCGACTTCTTTTAGTAAGTATGTTACAGGTTGTAGAACAGGAAGAGGCATAGATGAAGCTAGGGAAAAGGATGGCTGGGTAACCAAACTTTAAAACAGCAAGGAAAATTGAATAAGTATGAAAACTATCAAAATTAATTTTGATAGTCGAAAAAATGAACTGCTTGGAATCTCTGATTACCTTGCAGTTCATTTTTTATTTACCACGGTATTTTCAAAATGAAAATATAAATACACAGGACGAAAAGTCGAAAGGAGATCTATGAAAGAAAAAATATTGAAACTAAGCAGATTTTTACTGCTCTGCGCAGTAATGTTTCTGGCCACCATGATTCCACAGAGTGTGAAAGCGATCACGGTAGAAGAAGCAGGAAATGTCTATATGACAGATTCACAAGCTGGAAAAGAAACCCCGCTGTATGGGCGGCTGAATATTAACTATACCGGAAATACGAACTATGATACATGGGCTTATGATATCGTTACGAATTATAATACCTATGATAGTAAAAAAGACCAGTATAAAGCTGCGGAAAATGTTTTGAAAAATGCAGATAATTCAGTGATCGGAAAGAAGATCAAAAACAACCGGTCTGCAAAGCTGACAAAGTCAGAAGGTGCGGATGGGACGATCCGTGCAGCATATCTGGTATGGCAGGCAAGGACAAGTATCAAAAGATCGGACACAGATGCGAAAGCACTTGCAAAATCAGAAATCGCTTTTGTACTGCCGGATGGAACGGCAAAACTGATAAAGGCACAGTATGCAACTTATGATAACAGGTCAATTGATTATAAAAACCAAAACAAAGAGGAAGGAGTGAGGCAACAGTACACCTTCGTAAACATGTATGCGGATGTGACGGATATCATTAATAAAAGCAGCAAGATCTATGGAACGTATTCGGTATTCAACATTCCGTATTATGAGCATATCGGCGGTGGCGAGGGCGCCGGTGGATGGCAGCTGATCATTGTGGAAAACTGTGATATGTCAGTTCCGATGAGGGCAGTGCGTCTTAGAATGTCCGCGGATTTTAATATTGATGATGTTTCAAAGCATAATGGAGAATGGGTAGAGAAAGACATTAAAACCGGAATGGTTACAAGTGTGAGATCAAAGGCATACAAGGCAAATGATAAAGTGCCTTTGACCGGACAATATCTGATGATTTTTGTGGAGAGCACTAATAGTAATTCCAAATTTACCAAAATGAACCTGTATGCACAGAAAGCGTCTGAAAAGTTTGATAAAAACAAAAAGATTTTCGGACTGTCAAAAGATGTAAGTCCGTATTTATCGATCAATGGAAATGCACTGTACAGTAAAGCGACGACAACAAGAGGAGATCTGGTCGATTTTACAATTAAAAAGGAAAGTACACAGCCTGCCTATGCAAATCAGTATTATACTTTGCAGACCAATACCGGAGATTTTACCAAATGGGTTACCATGTTTGTGACAGGTATTGCGATAGATATCTCGGATAACTTTGCAGAAGGAAATCAGGTCACAACGGTAAAGAGTCCTACCACAGTTAACGTTTCACAGAAGATCACCAATAAAACCCTGCAGACAAAAACAGGTTATTACAATGGAAAACTGGTAGTCACATTAGATAAAGCACTGACTCCGACCAATACCAAACCAAAACTCACTGTTTACAACAAGGAAGCGGATAAAACAACCACAATCACCGGTACATGGAATGCGAAAAATCATACGGTAACCTTTGCGGTTGATACACAGGGAAATTATGGAACAGATTATAAAGAAAGTAAATTTAAAAACCCAAGCAGAGGCAGTTATATCAGTTACAGCATCGACTGTACATATGAGAAAAATTCCGGAGTGGAAGAGTTTAAGAATGGATCTAGGCTGTCCGGTGATTTGAGATCACAAAATGTTGCAACTGGTACTACCATTGATGACATATTAACGAAAGAATCAGTCGGAGTTCCGATCTATGTACTTACTGTCAAGATCGACAAAACCACGGTCAATAAAGCTGTAACACAGGTATTTAATAATGGGACGGCGATCACTGGTGCCGGTGGCACAGTAAACAGTAGCAGCACGGTATCTGGTGATTATTACATGACATCGTATGAATTGCCGTGTAATGCAAACATTGTTTCCACACCGACCTTTAATACCGGCTACGTGTTCAGCATGTGGACGGATCTCAATGAAAAGACTGGTGTTTCGACAAACTTTAAGGTTACATCTGATTATGTGAATGATAAAACCTATGCCTATGAGAGAAGCATGCCTGCTTATAACATGACCTTAACTCTTACCGGAGTGTTAGATGAAGCTGTTTATACCGTTCGTCACTGGAAACAGAAAACAACGGGCATTGCTTCCACACATGATGATAAAAATTACGAGCTTGCCGAGACAGAGACAAAGAAAGCACAGATCGGAAGCAAAGTAACGCCTGCAGTAAAGACATATACCGGATTTGACAGTCCGAAAACACAGACGAAAGCAGTCACTGCGGATGGAAAGATGGTCATTGATTATTATTATGAAAGACACCTTTATAATGTGACCTTAAATGCTGGGATAGGCATAGAAAAAACGATCGGAGCAGGACCGTACCGTTACGGCCAGAGCGTAACGATTGATGCCAATGTAAAAGAAGGCTATCACTGGCTGAACTGGACTGGTAATTATACCGGAGGTTCCGGTGGAGATCAGACCGTGGATACAAAGAAATTTACATTCACAATGCCGGCCGGAAATGTCACGATGACAGCCAATGCAGAAGCAAATAGATATACGATCCATTTTGATCCAAACGGCGGAGCCGGACATATCGACGATATCGAAACCACGTATGATACCGATGTGACACTGCCGGATGTATGGAATGCAGATGGAACAGCTGCCTATGTGAAGTATACACTGGATGGACAAAACGTGACAGATGGTGTCATTTCCGGGGCAATTCCAAAAGCCATGATGGCAGGATATGAAGAGGAAGATACTGAAAGTGACGATACCGAAAACAATGATGCCGAAAGTGAAGACATTGAAAGCGAAGATGCTGAAAGTGAAGATACTGAAATTGAAGATGCTGAAACCAAAGATGTATCGAAATCCGCGGACGATATGGATGAATCAGGCATGGAAGATAATTCTGATGAAGCTGCAGAAACAGAAGCAGATTCTGATGATACAGACGCTGCAGATGAAACAGATCTTAACGGAGATGCTATGCTGGAAAAAAGGACAGAAGATGATGCAGTCGATATCGATGCTTTAAAAGACGCAAAAGAAGCAGACGGACTGGATGAAGTGGAGGAAGATAAGAAAGCCGAAGCACCAAAGAAAAAGGTATATGCATCCATTTTTATGGGATGGGCGTTGGAAGATGGCAAAGATACCTTTATCCCGAAGTGGAAAGCCGGGGATATCGTTCGGAACCTTGTAGCAGAAGATGGTGGAGAGATCACACTTTATGCTGTATGGGATGATTGTCCGTGGATTCAGGCGCAGGATCTGTATTACACTTTAGAACAGGCACAGAGCGGATTTATCACGGAAGAAGAGATTTTAAGCCATGCAACAGCGACCGACCGTGAGGATGGAAGCCCGATTTTACCGGGAACAAACCCGGCTCCAAGTGATCCGGAGGTTTTCACATCCTTTACGATCCCGGACTATCAGGCAGGTGAGTTTACAAACCTGCAGCATGATTTTGCCACATCGGAAAATCTGACTGTAGTTGACCATACAGGAAATACTTATGTGAAACAGATCATGGTGTATGTAACTGATACAACACCGAAGAAGATCACACAGATGGATCTGACCGGAGTTACCCGTTTCATCAACAGCAAATATTATCATAAGCCGTATGAAGAGGGAGGACTTGAAGATAATTCTATCTGGAAAGTCGATCCGGAATACCGTGCGGCACTGGAATCAGCATTAAATAATATGGATAATGATACCCCGGTTGAAACCTATGTATTATCAAAAGAAACCATCAAAGAGATAAAAAAATATGTGGAAGACCATGGAATCGGAAACAGCAGAGAACCGGATGCATTGAATAACTTCTACGAGCTGTTCCTTGCACCGAATAAACAATAGATAAAAAAACATCAATATTTTTCTTTACAATTTCTTTTGCAGAGCGTAAATTAAAGAGTGTTGGAATTATTTTCTGGCAGTAAAAATCTGGAGGTTTACAATGGCAAAAAAATTATTAAAACGAAGTGAAGTAAAAGAAGAATATACATGGAATTTAAAAGATATGTATGCATCCGATGAGGATTGGAAAAAAGATTTAACGGAGATTGATAAGATCCTGGATGAGATTGGGAAAATGGAAGGCAAGGTAGCTGCATCTGCAAAAAATCTGCTGTTTGTATTGGAAAATGCAGCAAAAGCAGGAGAAAAACTGGATTATGATTTTGAATATGCAGAGAGACTGTTTGATGAGGATCAGAAAAATACTGCGCATCAGGCAATGTCTCAGAAAATGTATTCCATGATGACAAAAGTGTCGAGCCGCACAGCATTTATTGTCCCGGAGATTCTTACAATGGATGAAAATGTATTAGAAGGATATTATAAAGAACTGCCGGAACTGGAACTTTACCGGAAGCAGATTGAAGAGATTGAGCGTACCAAAGCACATACGCTTTCTGCGGAGATGGAAAAGCTGGTGGCGATGACAGGGGATATGGCAGAGACATCCGGACAGGTATATTCTATTATCAACAATGCTGATTTTGTATTCCCGGAGATCAAAGATGAAGAGGGTGATACAGTAAGACTGTCCCACGGTAATTTTGTGCCGTTTGAAGAGTCTGCAGACCGCCGCGTGCGCAAAGACGCATTTGAAGGTTTTTACGGTGTATATAAACAGTATGCTAATACACTTGCTGCATTATATAATGGACAGGTAAAACAGCAGATTTTTTATGCAAATGCAAGACATTATGCTTCAACATTGGAAGCAGCAGTGGATGCAAACAATGTTTCTCCGTCTGTGTATTATAATCTGATCGATACTATCAATAAAAATATGGACAAAATGCACCGTTATGTACGTCTTCGTAAAAAATGTCTCGGTGTAGATGAACTTCATATGTATGATGTGTATACACCAATGATTGCAGATGCAGCAAAGAAGATTTCTTTTGAAGAGGCAAAAGAGACTGTTTTAAAGGCATTAGCACCACTCGGCGAAGAATATGTTGCAAAGGTAAAAGAAGGATTTGAAAGCCGCTGGATCGATGTTTATGAGAATGAGGGAAAGAGAAGCGGGGCTTATTCTGCAGGCGCATATGGCGGACATCCATATGTATTGTTAAATCACAATGATACGCTTGATAACATGTTTACACTTGCACATGAGATGGGACATGCAATGCACTCCTACTATTCAAACGAAGCGCAGCCATATATTTATTCCCAGTATAAGATTTTCGTTGCGGAAGTGGCATCTACATGTAACGAAGTACTTTTAATGGAATATCTTCTGAAAAATACGACAGATAAAAAAGAGCGTGCTTATCTGCTCAACCATTATCTTGACAGCTTCAAAGGAACTGTTTACCGTCAGACAATGTTTGCAGAGTATGAAATGTTAAGTAATAAGATGGCAGAAGAGGGAGAAAGCCTGACTGCTGAGACATTAAATAAACTGTATTATGACCTGAATTGCAAATATTTTGGACCGGATATGGTATCAGATCCTGAGATTGCCTATGAGTGGGCAAGAATCCCTCATTTTTATTATAATTTTTATGTATATCAGTATGCAACGGGATTTTCTTCCGCGGTTGCACTGGCACATGGAATCTTAAAAGAGGGAGCACCTGCTGTAGAGCGTTATAAGAAATTTTTGTCAGGCGGATGTTCTGCCTCTCCGGTAGAACTCCTTAAAATTGCAGGCGTTAATCTTGAAACACCAAAGCCGATCCAGGAAGCACTTGATGTGTTTGGAGAAGTGCTTGATGAGATTGAAGCATTGCTTGCTGAATAATGAATAACCGGTGGAAAATTGTGGAATACTATATCTATACAAGAATAAAAACAGGAGGATTTTGTTTTGAAGCAGATAGAAGTATTGATCGATGCACCGGAAAAAGCAAAGAAACTATGTCATATTCTAAGCAGTCATAAGGGAACATTTGATCTTGCAAAAGGCAGATATATTGTGGATGGAAAATCTATTATCGGCGTCTGCACAATGGATCTGTCAAAGCCACTGACTCTGACGATACATGAAGAAGATGATATGGTTATGGAAGAAATTCAGGAATTTGTTGTAAAAGGCAGATAACAAAAAAGACAGTAACAATCCAAAAGGTTGTTATTGTCTTTTTTGATTTGTCTGCCTATAGATAACTTCGTATTTCTTTGGCGAGATTTTCTTCCAGATGGATCAGTTCCTTGCAGAATCCTTGTGCCTGTTCGTCTGCAGCTGCGTACTGGTTGTAATAACGGCAGAGTGATTTGACACCCATGTTACATCCTTCGGTTAACAGATCGGCACACACAGCATCGCTTTCCTCGACAGCTAATTTGGCATTTGTTTTCAGCCAGGACATTCCTTTTACAAATACGTTCGGTTCTTTGGCGGAATCATCGAATTTTTCTAATTGTGTATGGATTTCATTACCAAGACGTTCATGTTTCTGCCTGGATGCTGTGACAACATTTTTGAAATCTGTATCTGAGATTTTATCACAGATCTCATCCATGGAATAAACTGCCATTTTTGTGCCGGCATCACATTCACGCAGTAACTTTATGGTATCTCCGTTTAACATATATAATACCTCTTTTTCATATTTTTTTGCAGTAACCGAATGTGGGTCATACATTCTATTGCTTAATATGCTGCAAAACAGTCTGGATTATGTATGGATTCAGAATGATTGATTGTTTTCTGTAAAAAAACTTTACATAATTTCAAACATGTGTCTTGTCATATGTAATGATAAGTGATATACTACGAAAAGTTTCAGTAAAAATCTGGGATTGATGGGCAAAATAAGATTTTTGAAAGAGAGTTAAGAGGGTATATGATTAGTTTAGAAGAATTAGAAGAGTGGAAAAAGAAAAGAGATGCCGTGATCTTAGCACATTATTATGTAAGACCGGAGGTACAGGCGCTTGCTGATTATATCGGAGATTCTTATTTTCTGAGTAAAAAGGCAACAGAACTTGATAATAAAACAATTGTACTCTGCGGAGTGACATTTATGGGCGAGAGCGCAAAACTATTAAATCCGGATAAAACGGTATTGATGCCGGATCTTGCTGCAGATTGTCCGATGGCACATATGGTGACAAAAGAAACTGTCGAAGCGGCGAGAAACCAGTATGAGGATCTGGCAGTTGTGTGTTATATCAATTCAACACAGGAGATTAAATCATGGTCTGATGTATGTGTGACCTCCGCAAATGCGGTAAAGATCGTAAAAAATCTGCCGAACAAACATATTTTATTCATTCCGGACCGGAATCTGGCTCATTTTGTTGCAGCAGCAGTACCGGAAAAAGAATTTATTTACAACGAGGGATTCTGCATTGTGCATGAATTTATGCAGGCAGAGGAATTGCTTGACTTAAAGGCAGAGCACCCGGATGCAAAAGTTCTGGTTCATCCGGAATGTAACCGTAAAATTATTGAGATTGCAGATTTTATCGGTTCCACAAGCGGAATTATCAATTTCGCCGGTGAGAGCAGTGACAAAGAATTTATCATTGGTACGGAGTGTGGAGTTCTTACAAAATTAAAAGAGCGCAGACCGGATGCAGAATTTTATTTCCCGGAGACGATACCGACCTGTGTGAATATGAAAAAAATCACGCCTGAAAAAGTGCTTCATGTTTTAAAAACGGGAGAGAATGAAATCCATGCGAAACCGGAAACGGAAAAAGCAGCAAAAAATGCACTGGCGAGAATGTTAGAACTTGCAGGAAAATAAAAGTAATGTGTGCTGTAAAATATAAATTATATCAGGTGGCAGCACAGAAATGAGGTCAGATATGAGAAATCTGTATTACGACGTGGTAATTGCAGGATGTGGTGTGGCAGGACTTTATGCAGCTTTAAATCTGCCAGAAGAAATGAGTGTTCTTATGCTTTCAAAAGAAGACTTAGAAAGCTGTGATTCCATGCTGGCACAGGGAGGAATCTGTGTATTACGGGATGAAGAGGATTACGATTCGTATTTTGAAGATACCATGCGGGCAGGGCATTATGAAAACCGGAAAGAGAGCGTTGATATCATGATACGTTCCAGCAGGGATGTGATCAATGATCTGCTGAATTTTGGTGTACGGTTTGCAAAGAATCCGGATGGCAGCCTTGCATATACCAGAGAGGGAGCACACTCAAGACCAAGAATTTGTTTTCACGAGGATATTACCGGAAAAGAAATTACGACGACACTTTTATCGCATGTAAAAAAATGTTCTAATGTAACCATTTTAGAATATACGACAATGACAGATATTTTGGTGGATGGTGGAAAATGTACCGGTATGGCTGCAGAAACAAAAGAAGGCGAGACACTACATATCCATGCCAACAACACGATCATGGCGACGGGAGGAATTGGCGGACTTTATGAACATTCCACTAATTTTCCAATCCTGACCGGCGATGCATGCCGGATTGCCGAAAAACATGGTGTGGAACTTGAACACATGGACTATGTACAGATCCACCCGACCTGTCTTTACAGCAAAAAACCCGGAAGAAGTTTTCTGATCTCGGAATCAGCAAGGGGAGAGGGAGCGATTCTGCTCAATCACAAAGGAGAACGTTTTGTTAATGAACTTTTGCCGCGTGATGTTGTGACCAAAGCGATTCAGGAAGAGATGAAAAAAGAAGGGGTGGAACATGAATGGATTTCATTTGCACATGTTCCAAAAGAAATTATTTTAAAACATTTTCCACACATATATGAGCGCTGTTTAGAAGAAGGCTATGATCTGTTGAAAGAACCGGCACCGATCGTACCGGCACAGCATTATTTTATGGGTGGTGTTCATGTGGACCGTGATTCCATGACTACAATGCCGCATCTTTACGCAGCCGGGGAAACAAGCTGCAATGGTGTTCATGGAAAGAACCGTCTTGCAAGCAACAGTCTGTTAGAAAGCCTTGTATTTGCAAAACGTGCAGCAATAAAAATACAAAACGAAGAGAAAGGAAATAAAGATCATGAATTTGAATCCAATTACCATGCAGCTTGTTGCTGACAAATATATCCGTCTTGCCTTAGAGGAAGATATTCACAGTGAGGATGTATCCACTAACGCAGTAATGCCGGAATATAAAGCCGGAGAAGTGGAACTGATCTGCAAACAGGATGGAGTGATCGCAGGACTTCCGGTATTTGAGCGTGTATTTACCATGTTAGATGCCTCTACAAAAGTGATATGGGCAAAAAAACAGGATGGTACTGAGGTAAAAGACGGTGATGCTGTTAAAAAGGGACAGCTTCTTGCAACGGTAAAGGGAGATGTACGTGTGCTTTTATCTGGAGAACGTACAGCCCTTAATTATTTACAGCGTCTGAGTGGTATTGCAACATATACACGTGAGGTTGCTCAGTTATTAGAAGGCAGCAGTACAACACTGCTTGATACAAGAAAGACCACACCATGTATGCGTATTTTTGAAAAATATGCGGTCTGCGTGGGTGGTGGACAGAATCATCGCTACAATTTGTCTGACGGTGTGCTGTTAAAAGATAATCATATTGACGCGGCAGGAGGTGTAAAAGAGGCAGTTCTTGCGGCAAAAGCCTATGCACCGTTTGTCCGTAAGATTGAGGTGGAAACAGAAAATCTTGATATGGTAAAAGAAGCTGTGGAAGCTGGTGCAGACATCATTATGCTTGATAATATGACACCGGAACAGATGGCGGAGGCAATCCGTCTGATTGCTGGAAGGGCAAAGACAGAGTGTTCCGGAAATATCACAAAAGAAAATATCAGGACGATCACAGAGCTTGGCGTTGATTATGTTTCCAGTGGTGCACTGACACATTCTGCACCAATCTTAGATGTCAGTCTGAAACATTTGAAAGTAACAGATTCCCTTCAGTAACGCTTGTAAAAATAAACAGATTCAGCTAAAATAAGTGGAGAGTCAAAAAGGAGAGGATCGCAAATGGAAAAAGAAATGACCGGAATAGACAGAAGAAAAGAAATCCTTACCATGATACGGGAAGCAGATACACCGGTGTCGGGTACAGCACTTGGAAAGAAAACAGGTGTCAGCAGACAGGTTGTGGTACAGGATATTGCACTTCTCCGCACACAAGGGTATCCGATTATTTCTACGGCAAGGGGATATTTATTAGATGAGCCGAAACAGGCGTCTAAGATATTTAAAGTCTGTCATACCAATGAACAGGTGGAGGATGAACTTACCACAATCGTTGATCTTGGTGGCTGTGTGGTCAACGTCATGGTCAATCACCGGGTTTATGGAAAGTTAGATGCCTCGTTAAACATCAAGAGCAGGCGTGATGTGCAGAATTTTATGGATGATTTAAAAACAGGAAAATCAACACCACTTCTCAATGTGACATCTGGATATCATTTTCATAAGATCAGCGCTGAGAGTGAAGAAGTGTTAAATGAGATAGAGGAAGCACTCAAAAAGAAAGGATATCTTGCGGAATTACTTCCGTATGAACAGTAAGAAAGTAATATTGCCAACCCAAAAAGATGTTGTCAGTCGACAACATCTTTTTTTTGTGAAGTAAAATAATCCACCAATTCATAGACTAGTACAGCTTCACGTTCAGAAAGCGTGGAAATATCAATGGTATTATTTTGTTCTAAGCCTAGTAAAAAGTCTGTAGAAACATGAAAAAGTAAGGAGAGTTCGATCAGGTAAGTGGTAGATGGAACGGAAATACCCATTTCCCAGGCATTGACGCTGCTTCGCGTGATGTTTAACTTTTTTGCAAGCTCTGTCTGTGTCAGATGACTTGCTTCCCGTAAAAGCTTAATTTTGTCTGCAATCATACATACCTCCATATGTATGTGTATAGTATTCTATACAAAATGATGTTGCATTATGTAGTTCTTGTTTTTGTTGTTGGCGCTGCACTTTTCTTTGCATGGAAGCACAGAAAGCAATATGATGAAAAACATAAATAGTCGTTGCAGTCTGAAAATTAAAGTAAAATAAAAAATCCGCTATATTGACTTGAAACCAAATTCGCTTTATAATAAAATCACTTATGCATACGAGAAGAGATGAAGCCGTGATGCATAAGTGATTTTTACGTGACAGGTTATTTTGCAGAAACGGAGAAAGATATGATAAAAAGTATGACCGGTTTCGGCCGGTGTGAATTTGCGGATGAAGACCGTAAATTTACAGTAGAGATAAAAGCGGTCAATCACCGTTATCTCGATGTTAATATCAAGATGCCCAAAAAGCTGAATTTCTTTGAAAGTGCGATCCGCACTCTTTTGAAAGAGTATATGGAACGGGGAAAAGTCGATATCTTTATCAGTTATGAAGATTTTACGCAGGATAATGTTTCATTAAAATACAATGAAGCACTTGCAGCCCAGTATCTGACATATTTAAATCAGATGGCTGAGAAGTTCGGACTTGATAATGATATCCGTGTGAGTACGCTTTCAAGATATCCGGAAGTGTTTGCCATGGAAGAACAGAGTATCGATGAAAAATCGCTTTGGATGGGACTTGAAAGGGCGATACGTGGTGCAGCAGAGCAGCTCGTGGAGAGCCGGATCAAAGAAGGCGAACATTTAAAGAAAGATTTGTGCGAGAAACTTGATGGCATGCTTTCTTATGTTGACTTTATCGAGGAACGTTCTCCTATGATCATTAAAGAATATCGGGAACGTTTAGAAGCTAAAGTGGCTGAGTTGTTAGGTGACCGTCAGATTGATGATGCAAGAATTGCAACAGAAGTAACAATTTTTGCGGATAAGATCTGTGTGGATGAAGAGACAGTCCGGCTGCGCAGTCATATTAAGAGTACCAAAGATACTTTAGAGACAGGCGGAAGTGTGGGCAGAAAGCTTGATTTTATCGCACAGGAGATGAACCGCGAAGCCAATACGATCCTTTCTAAGACGAATGATCTTGAAATTTCTGATATCGGTATCAGCTTAAAGACGGATATCGAAAAAGTCAGGGAACAGATTCAGAATATAGAATAGGGCGGTGGTGTATGGCAAAGTTAATGAATATCGGATTCGGCAATATGGTCAATACCGATAAGATTGTCTGCATCGTATCCTTAGATTCTGCACCGGCAAAGCGTATGGTACAGAAAGGCAAGGAACAGGAAAATCTGATCGATGCGACACAGGGACGCAGAACGAAAAGTGTCATTTTTACAGAAAATAATAAGATCATTTTATCAGCATTGCAGCCGGAGACACTTGCAGGCCGGTTTAACGGCAATGTGACAGAGGTATATGATGATGCGAAAGAATAGAGGAATCCTTACGGTGGTATCCGGATTTTCCGGTTCTGGAAAAGGAACCATCATGAAAGAACTGATGAAAAAATATGCTGACAGCTATGCACTTTCTATCTCAGCCACAACAAGAAATCCAAGACCGGGCGAAACAGATGGTGTGGAATATTTTTTCCGCACCAGAGAACAGTTTGAACAGATGATAGAAGAAGATGCGCTGATCGAATATGCCCAGTTCGTTGGCAATTATTACGGAACACCGAAAGCATATGTGGAAGAACAGTTAGAAGCCGGGAAAGATGTCATCTTAGAGATCGAGATCCAGGGAGCACTGAAAGTCAGAGAAAAGTTCCCGGATACGTTACTTTTGTTTGTGACTCCGCCAAGCGCCGGAGAGTTAAAAAATCGTCTGGTAGGCAGAGGAACAGAGACCATGGATGTAATTGAGTCAAGACTGGCGAGAGCTGTTGAAGAGGCAGAGGGCATTGAGTCCTATGATTATCTTGTGGTCAATGATATATTGGAAGAATGCGTGGAGGAAGTTCATCAGATCATAAAAAATGAACATTACCGCGTGAATCGAAATACGACAGCGATACAGGAAATGCGGAATGAACTAAAAGCATTTTCAAAATAGTTTGTCCATGACACAGATTACTATCTGTAGCATAAATATAAGAATTTAAGTGCGGGTAACCGCCATATGCGCAATGCGCAAAGAAAGGGGAATTATTATGATACATCCATCTTATGTAGAATTAATGAAAGTTGTAAATGACGGTGTGGAGATTGGCGAGGAGCCGGTTGTAAACAGCCGTTATTCTATTGTGATCGCAGCGGCAAAAAGAGCACGCCAGATTATTGCAGGTGATGAGCCGATGGCAGAGAAGAAAGTATGCCCGAAACCATTATCTATCGCAGTAGAAGAACTTTATGAAGGAAAAGTAAAGATTTTACCGGAGTCATCGGATGAAGAATAATTTAAAACTTTTATTTGTATCACTCGGATGTGACAAAAATTTAGTCGACACAGAGTTTATGCTTGGCATGTTAAGGGATGATGGGATCGAAATGACGGATGATGAGCGGGAGGCGGACATAATTATTGTCAATACCTGCTGTTTTATCAATGATGCAAAAGAGGAAAGCATCAATACCATCCTTGAGATGTCAGAACTGAAAAAAGAAGCCAGGTTAAAAGCCCTGATTGTGACAGGATGTCTTGCACAGCGCTATAAAGAGGAGATTATCAAGGAAATCCCGGAGGTGGATGCAATCCTTGGTACGAATTCCTACGAAGACATTGTAAACGCAGTTCATCAGTCCTTAGAGGGCAAACACTATGAAAATTTTAAAACATTAGAGGGACTTCCGACACTGCATACAAAACGGTCTGTGACAACAGGTGGACATTTTGCGTATTTAAAGATCGCAGAGGGATGTAATAAACGATGTACTTATTGTATCATTCCGTACATCCGTGGTAATTACCGCAGTGTTCCGATGGAAGATCTGATCGCACAGGCAAAAGAGCTGGTTGCTGCTGGAGCAAAAGAACTTATCTTAGTAGCACAGGAGACCACACTTTATGGAGTAGACCTCTATGGTGAAAAGTCACTGCATCGCCTGTTAGATGAATTAAACAAAATTGATGGTTTGTTCTGGATCCGTATCATGTATTGTTATCCGGAAGAAATATACGAAGACCTTATTGATGCAATGATCCGCAATGAGAAAGTGTGCCATTATCTGGATATTCCGATCCAGCATGCAAACGATACCATATTAAAACGTATGGGACGAAGAACAAACAATGCTGATCTGGTACGGATAATTACGCATTTACGTGAACGTATTCCGGATATTACACTGCGTACTACACTGATCTGTGGTTTTCCAGGCGAAACGCAGGAAATGCATGAAGAATTGATGCAGTTTATCAATGATATGGAGTTTGACCGTCTCGGAGCTTTTACGTATTCGCCGGAAGAAGGAACACCTGCTGCTGAGTTTGCAGATCAGGTTGACGAAGAATTGAAAAAAGACTGGCAGGCAGATGTCATGGAGCTACAGGAAGAGATCATTTTTGATAAAAATGAGACTATGAAAGGCAGGGAGTTATACGTTTTCATTGAGGGAAAAGTGAGCGATGAAAATGCATACGTCGGAAGAACTTACCGTGATGCGCCTGATGTGGATGGCTACATTTTTATCAACACAGATGAAGAACTCATGACTGGAGATATTGCAAAGGTACGTGTGACCGGTGCTTATGAGTATGATCTGATTGGAGAATTGATCTGATCGTATTTAAAATTTATTGTGCAGAATGGAGAGTGTAAATTATGAATTTGCCAAATAAACTGACAGTAATGCGTATGATATTGATTCCGTTTTTTGTTTTTTTTATGCTTGCTCCGTATTTTGAAGGTTATGGAAATTATATTGCAGTAGCAATTTTCATTATTGCAAGCCTTACTGATATGTTAGATGGTAAGATTGCGAGAAAATATAACCTGGTTACTGATTTTGGAAAATTTATGGATCCGCTGGCAGACAAACTGCTTGTCTGCTCAGCAATGATCTGTCTGATTGAAAAAGGACAGCTTGCAGCATGGATCGTTATCATTATCATCGCAAGAGAATTTATTATCAGCGGATTTCGTCTGGTTGCAGCCGACAATGGAATTGTAATTGCTGCCAGCTATTGGGGAAAATTTAAAACGGTTTTCCAGATGCTGATGGTGATTGTATTGATCTTAGATATCCCAAATCAGTTTTTTGCAGTGCTTGGCACGGTTCTTACATACATTGCACTTATACTTACAGTTGTATCTTTGATCGACTATATTGCCAAGAACAAAAATGTTTTAAAAGAGCAGAAATAGGAGAATAGCAGTTGGCTGAACATGTATATGATTCCAGTGATTCCTGTACCGGGAAAAATGTGGCACAGGAGCCGCTGGAATATTCCATTTATAGTTTGTTAAAAAAATATCAAATCACGATTACCACGGCTGAATCCGCTACCGGTGGGATGATCGCATCGACGTTGATCAATGTTCCGGGAATTTCAGAATTCTTTACCGAAGGCTATGTGACATATTCGAACGAAGCAAAAGTAAAAATGATACATGTTGCACCTGAAACCATTGACACTTATGGTGTGGTGAGCAGTGAGACAGCAGCAGATATGGCTTCTTCGGCAGCAAAAACAGCAGGAACCATGGCTGCCGTGTCCGTGACAGGCGTTGCGGGACCGGACGGTGGAACAAAAGAGTGCCCGGTCGGACTGGTTTTTATCGGTTGTTATCTGAATGGAAAAACAGTGACGGAACGTCATTTGTTTTCCGGTAACCGCATGGATGTAAGAAAAAGTGCTACAGAGAGTGCACTTTTACTGCTAAAGAAATGTATAGAAAAAGAGTATAATGGAGATTAGTGTGAAAAATCAAAGATTTTTTACACGCAAGATTTGTGCTTGCGCACAAACTTGAGATGCCCTGAATACGGGCAAGAATGGAGTGTAATATGAGAATTATTGCAGGAACAGCGAGAAGCCTTCCTTTAAAGACAGTAGAGGGACTTGACACCAGACCTACCACAGACCGTATCAAAGAAACTTTGTTTAATATCATACAGGACGAGGTTCCGGGATGTTATTTTTTAGATCTGTTTGCCGGAAGCGGACAGATGGGACTTGAGGCAGTCAGCAGGGGGGCACAGTATGCCGTTTTTGTTGAAAACAATAAAAAGGCGGCTGCATGTGTAGAGGATAACATTCAATTTACAAAGTTCACAAAAGAGACGAAATTATATAATTCGGATGTTTTATCTGCTTTAAGAGCGATGGAAGGAAAATACCGGTTTGATATCATCTTTATGGATCCTCCATATAAACAGGAACTGGAATATGAGGTGTTAACTTACCTGAAAGACTCCTCACTTTTAAAAGAAAATGGGATGATCATTGTTGAGGCTTCTCTCGATACGTCATTTGACTATCTGTCAGACATGGGATATACATTAAAACGCTTAAAGACATATAAGACAAATGAACATGCATTTATCATCAGAAACAACTAGAGAAAATTATGTGATCCATCTGTATGGGAGGAACCTATGAAAAAAGCAATTTATCCGGGAAGTTTTGATCCGCTGACATTAGGTCATTTAGATATTATAGAACGATCTGCTAAAATTGTGGACGAACTTGTTGTCGGGGTACTTAATAACAGCGCAAAAAATTCGTTGTTTTCTTTAGATGAACGTGTTAGTATGATTAAAGAGATGACGGATTCCATGCCAAATGTTACAGTGACATGTTTTGATGGTCTGTTAGTTGATTATATGAGGGAAATTGACGCAACGATCATTGTAAGAGGACTCAGGGCTGTAACCGATTTTGAATATGAGCTGCAGATAGCACAGACAAATCATGTGGAAAATCCGGAAGTAGAGACGATTTTTCTGACAACCAGTCTCCAGTATTCTTATCTGAGTTCTACGATCGTGAAAGAATTTGCATCTTATGGAGGAGATTTATCCAAGTTTGTGCCGACACGTTTTATAGACCGGATTTATGAAAAGTATCAGATTAAAAAATAAGGAGTGGTTACTATGGCCAGCAGAATTGAACAGATAATAGATGAGATCGAAGATTATATTGACGGCTGTAAGACACAGGCCTTTGCACCGTCTAAGATCATTGTAAACCGTGAGACTATGGAAGAATTATTAAATGAACTCCGTAGTAAGACTCCGGATGAGATCAAGCGATATCAGAAGATTATCAGCAATAAAGAGGCAATCTTAGCAGATGCACAGGCAAAAGCGGATGCAATCATCGCCCAGGCGCAGGTGAAAACCGATGAACTTGTCAGCGAGCATGAAATTATGCAGCAGGCATATGCACAGGCAAATGAAGTTGTCATGATCGCAACGAAGCAGGCACAGGAGATCTTAGACAATGCGACCAATGATGCCAATAACATCCGTATGGGCGCTATGCAGTATACAGACGATATTTTAAAGAATTTAGAGAGCACGATCTCGCATGCAATGGATTCTTCAAAGGCAAGAAGCGAGGCATATATGAGTGCTCTGCAGGGATTTCTTGATGTTGTCACCACAAATCGTGCCGAGTTGAATCCTACGGCAGACCTGCAGGAAGAACAGCAGCCGGATACACAAGAGATACAGCAGCCCATGCCAGAACAGCAGTAATTACGGTCATGATAAGTTTAAACATTCCATATGTTTTGATGGAGAGACTGGTTCCTTTTATCATTGAACCAGTTTGTGCCAGACCGGAGAGCCCGCCGAAAGCGGTAAATGCCATGGCAAGTGTGTAGCGGTGTGCAGGTGAGAGAGATGACTGACTCACGGCTTTGATACCGTTTGTGATTTCTGTAAATCCGCAGAGCATCAGATTTATGCTTTCCGGAAATGGAATCAGCTGAAGCATGGAAGAAATCATGGAAAACAGCATAATATAACCTCCAAGTCTGGTTAATGTTTCGAAACCGTTCATGATGCCGGCGTCTATGATTTTAAAATTTATTTGAGATCCAGATGCTGGCTTTTTGTATGTGCTGGTGTTTTTACTGTTTTGCCTGGCAAGTGTTTTTCTTCTCCTTTGTACGATGGCAAACAGAATTCTCCCGGTAATAATGGGAGGAAGAAATAACACCAGATAGCTGAGAAAGATCAGAGAAGGCATCTGGAGCTCCTGACAGAGGATATAACCGCTGATAAATACAGGACTGATATTGTTTGTAACCATAAACAGTATGTTTGCTTCTATGTATTCCAGTTGCCCGCATTTTAACATTTCAGCACAGTTTTTACTTCCCATTGGAAAACCAAACAGAAAACCTGAAAGTAATACAAACGAACCGTTTCTGCTGGTTGGTAAGATCAGGCGGAGAAAAGGATAAAAGAGTTTTACGAGATATTCCGTAAAACCGGAGTAGATCAGTATATTGGATAAAATAGCAAATGGCAGTAGAGAGGGAAGCACACGCTCATACCACAGAATGAGTCCATTTGCAGCTGCAGTTACTGCGCTTTTGGGGAAAAATAAAATATAAATAACAAAAATAAGGATATACAATAATAATAATTTTTTTTTCATATTAGAATATATGAGAAACAGGAGGCATCTATGAAGAACAAATTAAATTTACCAGAGTTAGAATCAAAAAAAGTATTTGCATATTTTGAAAAATTAGCAGAGATTCCGCATGGCTCAAGAAACACCAAACAGATCAGTGATTATCTAGTTTCTTTTGCAAAAGAGCATGAATTGGAATATTACCAGGATGAGGCAAACAATATTGTGATCATAAAGGAGGCATCTGCCGGTTATGAAAATGCAGATCCGATCATCATGCAGGGACATATGGATATGGTCTGCGAAAAAGAAAAGGGCGTGGAGATTGATTTTGAAAAAGATGGTCTTGATCTTTATGTGGATGGCGATTTCTTAAAAGCAAGAGGAACGACATTAGGCGGTGATGATGGTATTGCAGTTGCCTATATACTGGCAATCATGGATTCACCGGAAATCGCACATCCGAGGCTGGAAGCTGTGATCACGGTAGATGAAGAGATCGGTATGCTTGGGGCAGAAGTTATAGACCTTTCCATGTTAAAAGGCCACAAGATGTTAAATATTGACTCTGATGTGGAAGGTCATTTTCTGACAAGCTGTGCCGGAGGCATGACCGTGGACACGGTGATCCCGGTAACATGGCAGACACAGCAGGGATATAGTGTGGGGTTGACTGTAACCGGTTTAGAGGGCGGTCACTCTGGCAGTGAGATTGATAAAGAACATGCAAATGCAAACATTCTGATGGGACGCGTATTGAAATATCTTTTTGATCGTATGGAAATGGCAATTGTTTCATTTGCAGGCGGATTAAAAGATAATGCAATCCCACGTGAGAGTGAAGCAGAAATTGTTATCCCGGAGGAAAAAAAGACAGAATTTCTGGATTATGTTTCGGAATTAGAGAATATCTTTAAAAAAGAATATGCTGTTTCAGATCCGGCTGTCTGCATTGAAGTAAAAGAAAATGGAGCAGGCGAATATGATGTATTATCTTATTCTTCCATGACAAAAGTGATATTCTATCTGCGCAATGTACCAAATGGTGTACAGCATATGAGTATGGTAATGCCTGGACTGGTTGAAACATCTTTAAATACGGGAATCATGAAACTGACCAAAGATGCTCTGGAGCTGACGGCTTCTGTACGAAGCAGCGTTTCTACCAGAAAAGAAGAATTAAAAGACAAATTAGAATACTTAGCTGAGTTTTTGGGTGGTGAGATTTCTGTAAGCGGAGATTATCCGGCATGGGAATATCGTGCCGAGTCAGATATCCGTGAGGGAATCAGTGCGGTATATGAAGAATTGTTCCATGAAGAGCCGGTATTTGAAGCAATTCATGCGGGACTTGAGTGTGGTATTTTATCTGGCAAGATCGCAGATTTAGACTGTGTTTCTTTTGGACCGGATAATTTTGATATTCATACACCAAAAGAACGTCTCAGCATTTCTTCTACGGAAAAGGTATGGAAACTGATCGTGGAATTTTTAAAGAGATGTAAATAGTAAAAATTAATATCACAAATAAAATGAGGGAGTCCGGGCTGATCTTATGAAAAAAGTCAGATTATGGCAGTGCCTGTTTTTACTTGGAATGGCAGTGCTTCAGGTACTTTTGACAGAAGAAATATCAGAGAGTGCACACAGGAGAAACTGTTTTTCTTATGAAAAGGCATTTGACAATCTGCGGAACCATAACCTGACAAAAGATCAGAGCGATACCTTTTTTGATGCCGCGGAATCAGATATTGACAAATTCAGTGAATTACTGACGATGTATTTTGCATCAGACTGTCAGATAACAGATCCTCGGACATTGAAAGAGCAGCTTTCTGATGCAAAAAAATATCGTGGTGATGAATTTTCAGAAATAAAGGAATATGTCAAATGTGCCTGGAGTGATCTTTTGTGTTTCCCGGTTGGAAAAATTGTGGGAAAACCGGATGATACGGTCGGTTTTGAAAACAGCTGGATGCAGAGCCGGACTTTTGGCGGTGACCGTGGTCATGAAGGATGCGATATTATGGCATCTGAAAATGTGCGCGGAATATATCCGGTCTACAGCATGACGGACGGTGTCGTGGAAAATATAGGCTGGCTGCGTCTTGGCGGCTACCGGATCGGAATCCGCAGTCCGTCCGGAGCATATTTTTATTATGCTCATCTGGCAGAGTATGCAAAAGATTTTCAGATCGGTGAACAGATATCGGCTGGGACATTCCTTGGATTTATGGGAGATACCGGCTACAGCGACGTGGAGGGAACAACTGGGAATTTTGTGGTTCACCTTCATATGGGGATTTATCTGAATGATAAAAATGGAACGGAGTTTTCTGTCAATTCATATCCAATGCTATCTTATTTATGGGAAAGACAGGGCGGCGTACTCAGGTAAGTTATAAATTTTTCAGGCAATATGATTGTGAACATAACACAAATACAGAAAATAAGAGCTGATCTATACAGATGCATCTGAAAGAATGGAGAAAACATGCGGCTGGATAAATTGCTGACCGAACTTGGAACAGGGAGCAGAAGTGAAGTAAAAAAATATATCCGTTCCGGTCTTGTCACCGTAAATGGGGAAGTGATAAAGAAACCGGAGCAAAAGGTGGATGAAAAAAATGATACGGTATGTTATCGCGGAAACCCACTCACGTATACAGAGTATGAATATTATCTATTCCATAAACCGGCTGGCTGTGTGAGTGCAACAGAAGATAATCTGCACCGGACAGTTATGGACTATCTGACTGACACTGCCAGGCATGATCTTTTTCCGGTAGGAAGACTTGATATTGATACCGAAGGATTGCTGCTTATCACAAATGATGGAGCATTAGCGCATGATCTGCTTAGTCCAACGAAGCATGTTTCGAAGGTTTACTATGCAGAAATTGACGGTCTGGTCACAGAAGAAGATGTTAACCTTTTTAAAAATGGAGTTGATATAGGAGAGGAGAAGCCTACAAAACCGGCACTTCTGGAGATTCTGCATCAGGGTGACAATTCAAAGATCAGGTTAACAATTACAGAAGGGAAGTTTCATCAGGTCAAACGGATGTTTGAGGCGGTCGGGAAGAAGGTTACTTATCTGAAACGTGTGGAAATGGGTACACTTGTTCTGCCGGATGATCTTGCGCCCGGTGAATATCGTCCATTGACAGAACCGGAATTACAGCGGCTGCGTAATGTAAGATAAGAAAAAAAGACAAAACAGGCAGAGGTATATCGGATATTTAAATTGCCTGTAACGTAACATACAGAAATGAGGATTAACATGAAAAACGGTTTTTTACCAATCAGCAAAGAGGACATGAGAGAAGCCGGCATAGACCAGCTTGATTTTGTTTATGTGTGTGGTGATGCTTATGTGGATCATCCGTCATTTGGACATGCAATCATATCGCGTTTATTAGAGGCGCATGGCTATAAAGTCGGAATTATTGCGCAGCCTGACTGGCATGATAAAGAATCCATCAATATTTTAGGTGAACCCCGGCTTGGATTTCTTGTTTCCGCGGGAAATATGGATTCCATGGTAAATCATTATTCTGTTTCGAAAAAGAGAAGACAGAATGATGCCTTCACACCGGGAGGAGTAATGGGAAAACGTCCGGATTATGCAACAATCGTCTATTGTAATCTGATCCGGCAGACCTATAAACATAAACCGATCATCATTGGTGGGATTGAGGCGAGTTTAAGAAGGCTTGCACATTATGATTACTGGTCGAATAAATTAAAACGTTCAATTCTTTTAGATTCCGGCGCAGACATCATTTCCTATGGTATGGGTGAACACAGTATCATAGAAATTGCAGATGCCCTAGACAGTGGTCTTGACATTAAAGATATTACATTTATTGATGGTACTGTATATAAGACCAGAAAACGTGAAGACATCTATGATGCGATCGAACTGCCTCAGTATGAAGCACTGCTTGCGGACAAAAAAGAATATGCAAAGAGTTTTTATGTACAGTACAGCAATACAGACCCGTTTGTGGCAAAACGTCTGTTCGAAACTTATGACGGCAAAATGTTTGTGGTACAGAATCCGCCATCAAAACCTCTGACACAGAGTGAGATGGATCAGGTATATTCGCTTCCTTATATGAGAACATACCATCCGTCTTACGAGGAAGCAGGAGGGGTACCTGCGATTGAAGAAGTAAAGTTTTCTTTAGTCAGCAACCGTGGCTGTTATGGTGGATGCAGTTTCTGTGCATTGACATTCCATCAGGGACGCATTATTCAGACCAGGAGCCATGAATCCATTTTAGCGGAGGCAAACCAGATCGTCTGGGAGCCGGACTTTAAAGGATACATTCATGATGTAGGAGGACCAACGGCAAATTTCCGTGCACCGGCATGTGACAAGCAGCTCACCAAAGGTGTCTGTCCTCATAAGCAGTGTCTGTTTCCGCAGCCGTGCAAAAATCTGAAAGTAGACCACAAAGATTATCTTTCCCTGCTTCGGAAGTTAAGACAGCTTCCAAATGTAAAAAAAGTTTTTATCCGTTCAGGTATCCGGTTTGATTATCTGATCTATGATGAAGACCGTACTTTTTTACGTGAACTCTGTGAACATCACGTCAGCGGTCAGCTTAAGGTTGCACCAGAACATATATCGAATGCTGTATTAGAGAAGATGGGAAAACCGAGTGTTGAGGTCTACAAGAAATTTGTGAAGGCATATAAGGACATGAATGAAAAACTGGGTAAAAAACAGTATCTGGTTCCGTACCTGATGTCCTCCCATCCGGGTTCTACTTTAAAAGAAGCAGTAGAGCTGGCTGAATTTTTACGGGATCTTGGGTATATGCCGGAACAGGTGCAGGATTTTTATCCGACGCCTTCAACGATTTCGACCTGTATGTACTATACGGGATTAGATCCGCGCACGATGGAGCCGGTTTATGTTGCCGTCAATCCGCACGAGAAGGCAATGCAGAGAGCCCTGATCCAGTACCGGAATCCGAAAAATTATGATCTGGTGGTTGAAGCTCTCACAAAAGCCGGAAGAACTGATCTGATCGGATATGATAAACATTGCCTGATCCGTCCGCGAAGAGAACATCAGGGAGAAAATACTTTCCGCAGGAATGGTGCAAAAAACGACAGACGGACGGCTACAGCCGGAAACAGAGCCAGACAGAGTACCGGTGCAAAGAAGAAAAAGACGATCCGCAATATTCATAAAAAGAAATAGAAAGAAAAATCAATGCGTGAATTTAAAATTAATGACAACGAAGCGGGACAGCGTTTCGACAAATATTTAAAAAAGCTGCTTGGCAATGCGCCGGGCAGCTTTATATACAAAATGCTCCGGAAAAAGAACATTACTTTAAATGGGAAAAAGGCAGATGGAACGGAAAAACTCAATAAAGATGATGATGTAAAACTGTTTTTCTCAGATGAAACCTTCGAAAAATTCAGTGGAAGTACAACATCTAACCCGGAATATGAGGCACTTAATGTACTTTCGAAGGAATTTACGTCAGGAAAACGTAAACTTCAGGTTGTTTATGAAGACAAAGATATTATTTTTATCAATAAACCAACTGGGATGCTTTCACAAAAAGCAAAACCGGAGGATATTTCGGCAAATGAATATATTCTTGCATATCTGATCGCTAAGGGAGAACTGACAGAAAGTTCATTCCGGACATTCCGTCCGTCCATCTGTAACCGACTTGACCGTAATACGTCAGGACTGCTGGCTGCCGGAAAAACCTTAAAGGGACTTCAGAATATGGCAAAAGCCCTAAAAGAGCGTACTGTACAGAAATATTACCGTTGTATCGTAAGGGGAACGGTAAAAGAATCTTCTTATCTGAAAGGATATCTGCAAAAAGATGAAACGGAAAATCAGGTTTTGATCCGAAAAACAAAGCCTTCTGTGGGGGAATGGCTTCCAATCGAAACAGAGTACCGCCCGATACGCTGCAGGGGTGGTTATACTGAACTTGAAGTACATCTGATGACCGGACGGTCGCATCAGATCCGTGCGCATCTTGCATCAACCGGGCATCCGATCATCGGAGATTATAAATATGGAAATTCTGACGTTAACGCATATTTTAAGAAAAATGCGAATATAACATCCCAGCTTCTCCATGCGAGTCGTTTTGTATTTGAGGATGGAAAAGAGATCACGGCACCATGTGGCAGTGAGTTTGAACGGGCATGGAAAATAATTGAAAATCAATCATAAAAAATCTTGTAGATCATTTGTAGCTGCATGCAAAACCTGCATGTAAAAGCAGAATGCCCAAAAGATGGGCAGAAATGGAGTATTATCATGGCAACCTGGAACTCAAGAGGACTCCGCGGTTCTACCTTAGAAGAATTTATCAACCGTACCAATGAAACCTATCTGGCAAACGGACTTGCACTGATCCAGAAAGTGCCAACGCCGATCACACCGATCAACATTGACAAGGAAACCAGACATATCACCCTGGCATATTTTGACCAGAAAAGTACGGTTGATTACATTGGTGCTGTACAGGGGATTCCGGTCTGCTTTGATGCAAAAGAATGTGCAACGGATACATTTCCTCTTCAGAATATTCATGAACATCAGGTGACATTTATGGAAAATTATGAAAAACAGGGAGGAATTTCATTTTTCCTGATCAGTTTTACCGCAAGGGATGAATTTTATTATCTGCGTCTTGTAAAGCTGTTAGAATTCTGGAACCGAGCCAAAGAGGGTGGAAGAAAAAGTTTCCGGTATGAAGAATTAGAGCCTGATTATTTTCTCCCAAAAGGAAAAGCAGTTCTGGTTCCCTATCTGGATACCCTGCAAAAAGATTTACTGGCAAGGGATTGACATTCCATTTGTTTTCCAATATAATAAACAACAGTTTCATATGGTAACAAGGTAGCACACTAAAGTGAAAGAAAAATGTGTGCAGGGACGATAGAAAACAGAGGCACCTGTTATAGAACGTCCCGGAATGGAGATGCGATGAAAAGACAGTTATTACATACACCTGAGGGTGTCAGGGACATTTACAATGACGAATGCGAGAAAAAGCTGATTTTACAGGATGAATTATTAAAAGTGCAGAAACAATATGGTTATCATCCGATTCAGACACCGACATTTGAGTTTTTTGACACATTTGGCAGAGAGATCGGAACAACACCTTCGAAGGATCTGTATAAGTTTTTTGACCGGGAAGGAAATACGTTAGTACTTCGTCCGGATATTACACCTTCTATCGCACGCTGTGCTGCAATGTATTTCGGTGAGGAGAATATGCCGATCCGCCTGTGTTATATGGGCAATACATTTTTGAATAACAACAGTTATCAGGGCAGATTAAAGGAAAGCACACAGCTTGGTGCAGAACTTTTAGGGGATTCTACGGTAGATGCAGATGCAGAGATCATTGCCATGGTAATTGACTGTTTAAAAAAAGCCGGTCTGAAAGAGTTTCAGCTTTCTGTCGGTCATGCAGAATTTTTCCGCGGCTTAACAGATGCGGCAGGTCTGAATGAGGAACAGGAAGAAGAACTTCATGATCTTATTTCCAATAAAAATTATTTCGGCGTAACTGAGTTTGCAGAGACCCTGAACTTAAACGATGATTTAAAAGCATTGTTTGGAATGCTTGGTAATCTCTATACCGGTGCAGATGAACTGCAGACAGCTAAGAAATATGCCGATGCATATCCCCGTATTTTGAATGCGATCGAACGTCTGGAAGAATTACATCAGGTTTTAAAGATTTATGGAATTGATAAATATGTTTCCGTGGAATTAGGGATTGTAAGCAATTACCAGTACTATACAGGTATCATTTTTGCGGGATACACGTTTGGAAGTGGTGAACCGATCGTAAAAGGCGGCCGTTATGATGAACTTCTGACTTATTTCGGAAAAGAATCTGCATCTATCGGTTTTGCGATCGTTATTGACCAGTTGATGGCAGCACTTTCGAGACAAAAGATTGAGATTCCGGTGCAGTATCAGAATGAACTTATTATTTATGGACAGGAAATGCGCAGTGAGGCAGTCAAAAAGGCAATGGAGCTGCGTAAGTGCGGCAGCAATGTGGAGCTTATGGCAAGAGATATCTCAAAAACCGAAGAAGATTATCGTGCCTACGCAGAACAGAATCATTGTGTAAATGTGACATTTATGTAAGGAGACAGATACGATGGAAGATATGAGATATTTAACCTTTGCACTTGGAAAGGGCAGACTTGCAAAGAAAACCTTAGAGATGTTTGAACAGATCGGGATCACCTGTGAGGAGATGAAGGATAAAGATACCAGAAAGCTGATTTTCGTCAACGAAGAGTTAAAACTTCGTTTTTTCCTTGCAAAGGGACCGGATGTGCCGACTTACGTGGAATACGGCGCTGCGGATATCGGTATCGTAGGAAAGGATACGATCTTAGAGGAAGGCAGAAATATTTATGAGGTATTAGATCTTGGATTTGGAAAATGCCGCATGTGTATCTGCGGGCCGGAAAGCGCCAAAGAACTGTTAAACCACCACGAACTGATCCGTGTTGCGACCAAATATCCGCGTATTGCAAAAGATTATTTTTATAATAAGAAACACCAGACAGTTGAGATCATCAAACTGAATGGATCGATCGAATTAGCACCGATCGTTGGATTGTCGGAGGTTATCTGTGATATCGTAGAGACAGGTTCAACACTACGTGAGAATGGTTTGTCAGTGCTTGAGGAGGTCTGTCCGCTTTCTGCCCGCATGGTAGTTAATCAGGTGAGCATGAAGATGGAGAATGAGCGTATTACAAAACTGATTTCTGATTTAAAGACCGTAATTAAATAATATAAAATGTCTGCTGCAGTGTATCTGAAATAAAAGAGATGCAGCAGATATTCTGGAATGGAGGAGAAGTATGCGTATTATAGAACTGACAGAAGAAGCAAGAACAAATATATTGGAAAATCTTTTAAAAAGAAGCCCGAATTCTTATGGTGAATTTGAAGGCAGAGTAAATGAGATCATAGAAAATGTGAGAGCGAACCGTGATGCAGCGATTTTTGATTACACAAAGCGTTTTGACGGAGCTGACATTAACGCAGAAAATATCCTGGTCACAGAGGACGAGATCAAAGAGGCATATGAGAAAGTTGATGAAAAATTGCTTGCAGTGATCCGTAAAGCATTGGTAAATATCCGTAAATATCATGAGAAGCAGCGCCAGTATTCCTGGTTTGACTCTGAGGAATCCGGAATTATTTTAGGTCAGAAAGTGACAGCTTTAGAGAAAGTCGGTGTCTATGTACCGGGGGGAAAGGCGGTTTATCCGTCTTCTGTGCTTATGAATATCGTTCCGGCGAAAGTTGCAGGTGTAAAGAAAATCGTTATGACAACGCCGCCTGGAAAAGACGGAAAAGTCAATCCGGCAACTTTGGTCGCTGCAAAAGAGGCAGGTGTGGATGCTATTTATAAAGTCGGTGGGGCACAGGCAATCGCAGCGCTGGCATTTGGTACGGAAAGTATTCCGAAAGTAGACAAGATCGTAGGTCCTGGTAATATTTACGTGGCACTTGCAAAAAAAGCTGTATTTGGTTTTGTAAGTATTGATTCTATCGCAGGCCCGAGTGAGATCATGGTATTGGCAGATGAGACAGCAAATCCGCGATTTGTTGCGGCAGATCTTCTCTCACAGGCGGAACATGACGAAATGGCTTCTGCGATCCTTGTCACAACAAGCAGAACCTTGGCTGAGCAGGTATCAAAAGAAGTGGAAGACTTTGTGGCGCAGTTATCCAGAAAAGAGATCATTCAGAAATCCTTAGATAATTATGGATATATTCTGGTAGCAGAAAATATGGATGAAGCCATTGCAACGGTAAATGAGATCGCATCGGAACATCTTGAACTTGTTACAAAGAATCCGTTTGAGACAATGACAAAGATCCGCAATGCAGGAGCAATCTTTGTCGGAGAATATTCAAGTGAACCGCTTGGTGATTATTTTGCCGGACCAAATCATGTGCTGCCGACCAACGGAACAGCAAAATTTTTCTCGCCGCTTAGTGTGGATGATTTTATCAAAAAATCAAGTATTATCTCTTATTCAAGGGAGGCACTTGAACCGATCTATAAAGATATCGTACAGTTTGCTGAATGTGAGCAGTTAACTGCACATGCAAATTCAATCCGGGTACGGTTTGAAGACTAGAGAGGAATGTGATAAAATGGAAAGAACAGCAGAGTACATACGAAAAACAAAAGAGACAGATATAAAGATCAATCTGAACATAGATGGAACCGGTAAAGCAGATATTGATACCGGAATCGGCTTTTTTGATCATATGCTTGATGGCTTTGCAAGACATGGTTTCTTTGATCTTGATGTTAAAGTAGAAGGGGATCTTGCGGTAGACTGCCATCATACGATCGAGGATACCGGAATCGTGCTTGGCAATGCGATCCGTAAAGCACTAAAAAATAAAAAAGGCATCAAACGTTTTGGAAGCTGTATTTTGCCGATGGATGAAACTTTAGTGCTTTGTGCCGTGGATCTTTCCGGCAGACCGTATCTTGTTTTTGACGGTGAATTTACCGTAGAACGGGTAGGGTATATGGATACGGAAATGGTAAAAGAATTTTTCTATGCCGTTTCTTATGCGGCGGGCATGAATCTGCATATCCGTGTACTGTCAGGAGGCAATAATCATCATATGATCGAAGCAATGTTTAAAGCTTTTGCGAGAGCTTTAGATGAAGCAACCGGTTATGACCCGCGTATCACAGATGTGCTGTCCACAAAAGGCAGTCTGTAGGAGACTTGACAATTCCTGCAGAAATGAATCTGTGATCAATGAAAGAGAAAAGTATATCGCTTATCAGGAAAATGCAGGAATGGAGAGTTTTATAATATGGAACATAAAAACATTGTCGCCACCATTTATCTGAAAAATGGACAGGCTGTAAAAGGTATGGATAATTTTGAACCGATGGGATGGGATGTGATCAGTCTTGCACGTCTTTATAATGACAGTGGTATTGATAAGATCATTATCTTTGATCTATCGGATGATGATGAAGAACATGAAAAAAATATTCAAACGATCAAAAACATCAATCGTAATGTTGAGATCAAAGTCTGTGCCGGCGGGAATATCAGCCGTTTTGAAGATGTTAAGAAGTTTATTTATGCCGGATGTCTGCAGGTTATTGTAAACGGTGCGAAATCTAACAGTATGGATATCGCAAGAGAGGCAAGCGATCGTTTTGGAAAAGAACGCATCCTCGTATCAGTAGCAAATGTTGATTTTGTTTTTAAACATCAGGAGGAAATGCAGGAGCATTTTCATGAGCTTCTGGTTTTAAATACCGGTGTTCTGACTGCAATCGAAAATATTACGGATGTTCCTTATGTCGTATATTTTGAGGAATGTGATTACGAAAAAATTATTGAGACATTAAAACGGGAAAATGTGCGTGGAATCGCCGGTTCTTTTATCAATGATCCGGAAACAGATATCATGGAAATGAAGTCTCAGCTTTCCGCAGGTGGAATTAAGATGGATAACTTTGAACCTGCATTAAAATGGGCAGATTTAAAGAAAAATTCAGATGGTATGGTTCCGGTTATCGTGCAGGATTATCGTACAGATGAAGTATTGATGCTTGCATATATGAATGAAGAGGCATTTGAGACGACGATTAATATTGGAAAGATGACCTATTACAGCAGAAGCCGTCAGGAATTATGGATCAAAGGAATGACATCGGGTCATATCCAGTATGTAAAGTCATTGACTGCTGACTGCGATTATGACACAATTTTAGCAAAAGTATCACAGATCGGTGCGGCATGTCATACCGGAAATGTTTCCTGTTTCTTTAACGAGATCGTTAAAAAAGAATACATGGAGAAGAATCCGCTTAAGGTATTAGAAGATGTTTATGCAATCATTTTAGACCGTAAGGCAAATCCAAAAGAAGGTTCTTATACCAACTATCTGTTTGATAAAGGACTTGATAAGATCTTAAAGAAAATCGGAGAGGAAGCATCAGAGATCATCATTGCCGCTAAAAATCCGGATTCGGCAGATATCAAATACGAGATATCTGATTTTATGTATCACATGATGGTTTTAATGGCAGAAAAAGGAGTTACCTGGGAGGAGATTACTCAGGAACTTTCCCAGAGATAATAATTACATATTCAACGGTTGAGGGAATAGAAAAACTTTGCTATACTGAAAAGTACGGCAAAGTTTTTTTGGGTAATAGGGAAAATCCATAATCACATAAAAGCCGCAAAAGGGAGAATCCTATGCTGGAAAAAATAAAACAAATATTTATTGGAAATAAGAATATAAAAAATCGTAAGATCTACATTGATGATCTGCGTGTCATAGCAACCGTATTTGTGATCGGGGTACATACAGTTTCACTTGCTGCGTCCATGACAGAATACGGAAGTATCGCATTTCGGGTGCTTACCATCTTTAATTATATTTTTTTATCCTGTAATCTGCTTTTTGTAATGTTAAGCGGAGCGTTGCTGCTTCCGGTAAAAAATGAGCCGGCCGGTATTTTTTTTCGAAAACGTTTCACGAAAGTAGCGATACCTCTGGTTGTCTATTATATCCTCTATGTTGTTGCAAAAGAGGGGATTGACTGGCTGAAACCAGACCACTGGTTTCTGATGTTAAAACGGATCTTAACAGGTGCCCCGGTGGAGGCACCGCATTTCTGGCTTGTTTATGTAATTATCTGGTTGTATGTGTTGACACCGTTTATCCGGTATATCGTACACAATATACCGGATAATGTGTTGTCGGGTGTGATCGGAGTAATATTTATCATCTGCACGCTGGATACTTATCTGCCCTTGTTTGGGGTAAAATCTGTGTTTGGAATCGTTGTAGATTCTTTTGCGGGAACTTTTTTGTTTGGATATTTTCTTGCCGAAAAATGCAGCAGAAAAATGGAAAATGTTTTTTTGATGGCGGGCTTCCTTGCTTTTTTGGAAACATGTATGTGGATCTGGAACGGAAATAATTATGTAGATTATATCTATCAGAATTCACCGACAATGATGGCATTTTCAGCAGCTATTTTTATATTGGTAAAAAGACTTGCAGTTCAGAAAACAAAAAACAGTTTTTTTGTGCAGTGGATCAGCCGGTACAGTTATTCTATTTTACTGATCCACTGGGGTGTACTTCATTTTGTGGTAAAGCAGAAGCTACATGTTGATGTATTGAGCGGTGGCATTGCAGGTGGCTGTATCGTTATGATGGTCCTGACACTTTTTATTTCGGCATTCGGTGCAATGATCCTTGATAATACATTACTGAAATGGCTTCAGATCCCATTTTCAAGAAAGAAAAAATAAAACGATAAGTATACATAATATTTTTATGGTAAACTAATACCGCATATAAAACATTTGTATGTAATATAATTATATACAGACAGACTGGCTTGGAAATGAGGATAGTGTGAAAAATACATTTTTCACACGCAAGAATGGAGATTTTTATGGACAGACAAATAATAGACAGACGAAGGGAATATGTGCAGAATATCCGTGACTCTTTTTATGAGGAAAACGGCATGCAAAAAAGGCGGACAGGAGAATCAGAGTATTCTGCACCGGAAATGGGATTTGCAGCTGCACTAAAACTGCGTATTTTTCTTTCTTTATGCATTTTTGCAGTTTTTTTAGCCTGTATGTATACACATACGGATATTTGTGGTTACAGCACACAGACGGTCACAGAAATGATCTGTGATAATCATTATTATACAAATCTCAAAAATTATGTTATGATACATTGAGCGCAAGAGAGAAAAGAGAAAGGATTTTTTTAAATGACAAAATTAGCTTTATCCGATGAGATACTGATGAAGATCGACAAACCAGCACGCTATATAGGTAACGAATTAAATAGTGTGATAAAAGATAAAGATGCGGTTGATATCCGGTTCGTGATGTGCTTTCCAGATGTTTACGAGATAGGAATGTCACACCTTGGTATCCAGATCTTATATGATATGTTAAATAAAAGGGAGGATGTCTGGTGTGAGCGTGTATATTCTCCGTGGCCGGATCTGCATAAAATTTTAAAGGATGAGAAGATTCCACTGTTTTCCTTAGAATCACAGCAGCCGGTTAAAAATGCAGATTTCTTAGGAATCACGATCCAGTATGAAATGTGCTATACCAATATTTTACAGATCTTAGATTTAAGTCAGATCCCGATTGAGGCGGCAGACCGTACAGAGGATGATCCGATCGTGATCGGTGGAGGTCCATGTACTTATAATCCTGAACCGATCGCAGAATTTTTTGATCTGTTTTATATGGGAGAAGGAGAGGTTTCCTATGACACACTGCTTGATCTGTACAAAAAAAAGAAACAGAGCGGTGCTTCGCGCAAAGAGTTTTTACATGAGGCGGCAAAGATTCCTGGTATTTATGTACCATCTTTATATGAAGTAAGTTATAAGGAAGATGGCACGATCGCAGAATTTGAACCGATTTTTGAGGATATACCGCATACAGTCACAAAGCAGATCGTTACCGATATGACACAGGCTGTTTACCCGGAAAAACCGATCGTACCGTTTATCAAGGCAACACAGGATCGTGTTGTTCTTGAAATCCAAAGGGGATGTATCCGTGGCTGCCGTTTCTGTCAGGCTGGTATGGTTTACCGTCCGACACGTGAAAAGGATGTGGAACGTTTAAAGAAACTTGCGTACAAGATGTTAAAGTCAACCGGACATGAAGAGATTTCTTTAAGTTCTTTAAGTTCCTCTGATTATTCACAGCTGCAGGAACTTGTTACATTTCTGATTGAAGAATTTAAAGGAAAGGGAGTTAATATTTCACTTCCATCTTTGCGTATCGACGCATTTTCATTAGATGTTATGGGAAAAGTACAGGATATCAAAAAAAGCAGCCTGACATTTGCCCCGGAAGCTGGTTCCCAGCGGCTTAGAGATGTTATCAATAAAGGACTTACAAAAGAGGTTATCTTAGAAGGTGCCGGTATGGCATTCGAGGGTGGCTGGAATAAGGTAAAACTTTACTTTATGTTAGGACTTCCGACAGAAACAGAAGAAGACATGAAAGCAATACCGGAACTGGCAAATGATATTGCGGTGCGGTATTATGAGATCCCGAAGGACAGGCGGAATGGTAAATGCCAGATCACAATTTCAACATCATTTTTCGTGCCAAAGCCTTTTACGCCGTTCCAGTGGGCATCCATGCATGATCCGGAAGATTATATTGCACGTGCGAAGGTTGTAAATGATACGGTAAAGGAACAGTTAAACCGTAAAAGTATCAAATATAACTGGCATGAAGCAGACGTGACAGTATTAGAGGGTGTATTAGCACGTGGTGACCGTAAAGTTGGAAGTGTGATCCGTACTGTTTATGAGCATGACGGCATATTTGACGCGTGGTCCGAATATTTTGATTATCAGAGATGGTTAGATGCATTTGATGAATGCGGTGTAGATATGGACTTTTACACCAAGAGAGAACGTTCCCTCGACGAAGTATTTCCATGGGATTTTATTGATACGGGTGTGACAAAAGAATTCTTAAAACGTGAATGGCAAAATGCTATGGGAGAGAATGTAACTCCAAACTGCAGGATGCGCTGTTCCGGATGTGGTGCAGCCCGGTTTAAAACTGGAGTTTGTATGGCAGAGCGTTAAGAACAGATACTTAATGTTTTACATGAGATACTTAATGTAAAAGAAGAAAGGGTTAATGTAAGGTTGACATTATGATAAAAATAAGGATTAAATTCCGTAAATACGGAGTAATGCGTTTTATCGGACATCTGGATATTATGCGTTATTTTCAGAAAGCAATGCGCAGGGCAGAAATTGATATCTGTTATTCAGAAGGTTTTTCCCCGCACCAGATCATGTCTTTTGCGGCACCGCTTGGTGTCGGAATCACCAGTGATGGGGAGTATCTTGATATTGAAGTAAATTCTACCAGATCAAGTGAAGCATCGATCAAGGCGCTGAACGATACTATGGTGGAAGGTGTGGAAGTTACTGAATATGTAAAACTGCCGGACAACGCCAAAACAGCAATGTCCATGGTAGCTGCTGCAGATTATGACCTTTACTTTAAAGATGGTTATGAACCGGCTGCAGATGTTCCTGCTTTTGCAGATGGTATCCGCAGATATTTTACAGAAAAAGAAGAATTTCTGGTCACGAAACAGACAAAAAAGAGCGAGAAAGTCATGGACTTAAAGCAGCTTGTATATGCATTTGACGTATCAGAAAGAGAAGGCAGACCAGTGTTTTATTTAAAGGTATCCACCGGAAGTACTGATAACTTAAAACCGGAACTTGTACTTGAAGCAATGTTTCAGGCGATGGGTTATACTTATGACCAGAATGCGATCCAGATTCACCGCAGGGATGTGTATGCAATAGATCCTGCAGGTGATGGATTTATCTCCCTTGGAAAAATGGGTGAAGTGATCCGATGAACCGTTTTATCATTACAACGACAGAAATAGAAAAAAAAGAATACCGCATTGCAGCTCTCTGTGATGACAGGAAAAAATTAATAGAAGTGGTGCCGGAATCTCTGACAGGGACGTCTTTACTTGGAAATATTTATATCGGCAGGGTGGAAAATGTTGTAAAGAATCTGAATGCCGCATTTGTCCGTATTGCTCCGGGACAAAACTGTTATCTTCCGTTACAGGAATTGAAAAATCCGGTTTTTACCAAGAAGCAGTCCGAAAAAAAGGCGATATGTGCAGGAGATGAACTTCTTGTCCAGGTAGTAAAAGAAGCGTTAAAGACAAAGGATCCTTCCGTAAGCACAAACCTTACTTTCACTGGAAAATATGTGATCCTTACGACTGGAAAACGAAAGATCGGTGTCTCTTCTAAACTTGGAAATGAAAAAAGAGAAGAACTGTTAAACACTGTGAAAAGTTTTCTGCCAAAGGAAGATCAGTTAAAATGTGGTGTGATCATCCGTACGAATGCAGCGCAGGCATCAAAAGATGAACTGCTTTTTGAATTAATTCAGCTTGAAAAAGAGGTCGAAAGAAGTATTTCAGGTTCAAAACATTTAAACTGCTATTCTCTTGTTCATAAAGAGGATCAGCCGTGGAAGAAGATGTTAAACGGGCTTTATGAAACAGATCTGGAAGAAGTTGTGACAGATGACCGGACAATTTATGAATCAATCTGTGGCATGTATGGCATTGGCACAGAGCAGCTTGTGACCGGAGGCAGTATTAAATCGAGAGTAGATGAAGTACTTACCGGGCATGGATTAAAAATCCGTTATTATAATGACGAAATGATTTCGTTAGCTGCCCTTAGTGGAATTGCTTCGCAGCTTCATGATGCATTGAGGGAGCGGGTATGGCTAAAGTCTGGAGCGTACCTTGTCATCCAGCCGACAGAAGCATTGACGGTGATCGATGTAAACACCGGAAAGAATATTGCAAAAAAAGAAATGCAGGAAAATTTCCTTAAAGTGAATATAGAAGCTGCAGAAGAAATTGCACGGCAGATAAGGCTCCGCAATATTTCGGGAATTGTGATCGTTGATTTTATTAATCTGGAATCAAAGAAGGCAGAAATGGAACTTTTGAATGCTTTTGGAGCGGCATTGAAAAAAGATCCGGTACCAACGCAGATTGTCGAGATGACAAAACTCGGTCTGGTAGAGGTTACCAGAAAAAAAATAAAAAAATCATTGCGGGAGAGTTTATCCTGACAGGAATGGAGTGTAAAATGGATTTTAGTTTTATTGAGATTTTAAAAGTAATTTTTCTTGGAATCGTGGAGGGAATTACAGAATGGCTGCCGATCAGCAGCACCGGACATATGCTTTTAGTTGATGAATTTCTGCAGTTAAACGCAAGCGATTCTTTCAAAGAAATGTTTTTTATTATTATCCAGCTCGGTGCGATCCTTGCAGTCGTTGTTCTTTATTGGAACCGGATGTTTCCGTTTCAGTTTAAAGATAAAACAAAGCCGGTAATAAGAAAAGATATATTTTCTTTATGGTTTAAGGTAGTTGTAGCATGCATTCCGGGAGCGGCTGTTACGATTTTATTTGATGATTATATTGAAGCACATCTTTATACTCCGGTCGTAATTGCCATTGCACTGATCTTTTATGGTGTAGCTTTTATTCTGATCGAAAACTGGAATAAGACAAGAGAACCGAAGATCAGGACACTGGCTGATATTTCTTATCAGACAGCGTTTATGATCGGATTATTTCAGGTGCTTTCCATAATTCCGGGAACTTCTCGTTCCGGTGCAACGATCATCGGTGGACTGATCATCGGTGTTTCACGTGTTGCCGTTGCAGAATTTACATTTTATCTTGCAGTTCCGGTTATGCTTGGCATGAGTCTGTTAAAACTCTTAAAGTTCGGATTCGCATTTACTGGAGCAGAGTTTATCATTTTAGGAGTTGGAACAGTGGTGGCATTCCTTGTTTCAATTATTGTGATCCGTTTCCTGATGTCCTATATCAGAAAACATGACTTTAAAGTATTTGGCTGGTACAGGATTGTGCTTGGAGCATTAGTTTTAATATATTTTGCTTTTATTTAAAAATATTTTTGAAATATGAAAAAAACAGTTGACGTAATAAAAAAAATATGCTAAAGTAACGAAGTATGCCGCACAGTGAGGTCTAAAAGTCCGTCTATTCTGTATTAAAACCAGATAGAAGGCACCATAACTGGCGAGTAATGATAATAGGAGGTGCCATATGTACGCAATTATAGCAACAGGTGGTAAACAGTACAAAGTATCCGAAGGCGATATCATTACCATTGAAAAGCTCGGAAAAGAAGCTGGTGAGAAAGTAACTTTTGATCAGGTTTTAGCTGTATCTGACAACGGTATCAAAGTTGGCTCTGATGTAGCAAACGCTTCTGTTGAGGCTTCTGTCGTAAAAGAGGGCAGAGGTAAAAAAGTTATCGTTTACAAGTACAAGAGAAAGACTGGCTATCACAAGAAAAACGGTCACAGACAGGCGTTTACACAGGTTAAGATTGAAAAGATCAACGCGTAATCGACAGGGAAAGTTGTTATGACAAAGATAACGATTTTCAGAAACCGTGACAACGAGTTTTTAGGCTTTGAATGTCTTGGACATGCCGGATATGCAGAGGAAGGCGAAGATATTGTGTGTGCAGGGATTTCCGCATTGGTCATCAATACGGTAAACAGTCTCGGCTTATATACGAAAGATGCCTTTTCTACTGATTCGGATGAGGAGACAGGAAAGATAAGCTTATCGTTTTCTTCCCCGGCAGGACATGATGCCGATCTACTTATGAGGTCATTGGTTTTAGGTTTGCAGGGAATACAAAACACTTATGGAAATGATTATATCATTCTAAAATTCAGGGAGGTGTAAGACATGTTAAATATGAACCTTCAGTTTTTTGCTCATAAAAAGGGAGTTGGTTCTACAAAGAACGGTCGTGATTCCGAATCTAAGAGATTAGGAGCAAAAAGAGCAGACGGACAGTTTGTAAAAGCTGGAAACATTTTATACAGACAGCGTGGAACAAAGATTCATCCAGGCGTTAATGTAGGTATCGGTGGAGATGATACATTATTTGCTTTAACAGATGGTATCTTAAGATTCGAAAGAAAAGGAAGAGATAAAAAACAGGCTTCCGTTTATCCAGTAGCTGAATAAGATGTACTGTGGACCCGACTATGAACACCCATCACAGATGGCACATCCATCGCAGATGGATGTAATAGCCGGGTTCTATTTGTATTAAGAATGTGACAGATAATTTACATGTACCAGAGGTTATGATGATAACGGCTTTATGTACATGTTTTTGTTAAATTTGAGGTAGAAAAATATGTTTGCAGACAGAGCAACAATTATTATAAAATCAGGAAAAGGCGGAGACGGTCATGTTAGTTTCCGCAGGGAAAAATATGTACCGGATGGTGGTCCGGATGGCGGAGACGGCGGACGCGGCGGTGATATTGTATTCGTGGTTGACGACGGATTAAATACACTTACTGATTACCGTCACAGAAGAAAATTTGCCGCACAGCCTGGAGAAGAGGGCGGAAAACGTAACTGCCATGGTAAGAATGGTGAGGATCTGATCTTAAAAGTTCCTGCTGGAACGGTAATTAAAGATGCAGAATCCGGAAAAGTGATCGCTGATATGTCCGGCGATAACCGCAGGCAGGTAATTTTAAAAGGTGGCCGTGGCGGTCTTGGAAACCAGCATTTTGCAACATCTACCATGCAGGCACCGAAGTATGCGCAGCCTGGTGGAGATGCGATCGAACTTGAAGTAAAGCTGGAGTTAAAGGTAATCGCAGATGTCGGGCTGGTCGGATTTCCAAATGTCGGAAAATCAACGTTATTATCAAGGGTGACAAATGCACAGCCAAAGATTGCCAATTATCATTTTACGACATTGCAGCCAAATCTTGGAGTTGTAGATTTAGATGGTGCAAAGGGCTTTGTGATTGCAGATATTCCTGGACTGATTGAGGGTGCATCGGAAGGTATCGGACTTGGACTTGAGTTTTTACGCCATATTGAGCGTACAAAAGTTATGATCCATGTGGTTGATGCAGCCGGAACGGAAGGACGTGACCCGATTGCAGATATCCGTGCCATCATGAAAGAGTTAGAGGCATATGATCCAAAACTTTTAGACAAGCCACAGGTAATTGCAGCAAACAAGATGGATGCCGTGTACGGTGATGAGAATGAGATCGTCCAGTCTTTAAGACAGGAGTTTGAAAAAGACGGAATCCGTGTGTTCCCAATCTCGGCAGTCAGTGGAAAGGGCTTAAAAGAGTTACTGTATCACGTACAGGAATTGCTTGATCACTGCAGCAGTGAACCGGTGATCTATGAACCTGAGTTTGATCCGGCATTACGATTCTTTAAGGATGAGCCTTACACGATTTCACAGGCGGCAGACGGAGCATTTGAGATTGAGGGACCAAAGATTGAAAAAATGCTTGGTTATACCAATATCGATTCCGAAAAAGGATTTTTATTCTTCCAGAAATTTATGAAAGAACAGGGAATCTTAAAGGAGTTAGAAACCCAGGGAATCGAGGACGGTGATACTGTCCGGATGTATGGATTTGAATTTGATTATTATAAATAATAAGTGACTGATGTTATATTAATTGCACCGGAAAGAGGTGCGGAAATGAGGAACGTTATGGCATTAACAAGTAAACAGCGCGCATACCTTGGTGGGTGTGCAAGTACAATGGATCCGATTTTTCATATCGGAAAAGCAAGCCTTACGCCGGAGATCATCACGGCGTTGGATGAAGCCTTAGAAAAGAGAGAACTCATCAAAGTAGCTGTATTAAAAAACTGTATCGATGATCCGAGGGAAATCGCTGCAATGACAGCAGAACGAACACATTCTGATGTTGTAAAAGTAATTGGAAAGAAAATCATTTTATTCCGTCAGGCAAAGAAAAATACCAAGTACGAGCTGCCAGGCTGATATGTTAGAAGCAGAGTGCAGGGTCGGACAAAAGCACTTAAAGAAAATTGGTATCTTAGGCGGTTCTTTTGATCCGATTCATAAGGGACATTTAAATATTGCACAGAGTGCATATGAGGAATTTGCATTAGATGAGGTATGGTTTATTCCGGCAGGTCATTCACCAAATAAAGATGAAAATAAAATGACAGCCGCAGACATCCGGGCAGAAATGACAGAGCTGGCTATCTGCGATATCCCATATTTTAAACTTTCGCGAATTGAAGTCGATGCGGAAGGGACAAGTTATACTTATCTGACGCTCACAAAATTAGAAGAAATATATCCGGATATGAAATTTTTCTTTATTATGGGTGCAGATTCACTTGATTATCTTGAAAAATGGTATCATCCAGAGATTATTTGCGAAAAGGCAGTTATTCTGGCTGCGGTACGTGATGATATGAATTTGTCGGAAGTTGAGGAAAAGATTTCTGCCCTGAAAAAATTGTTTCCGGCTGAAATTTATCCAATTACAGGTGGAAAAACAGATATTTCATCGAGTGAGATCCGGGCAGCTTTAAAATGTGGAAAGACAGATATATCCCTGATTCCTTCTAAAGTAATGACATATATTAAGAAACGCCATTTATATGAAGAAAAATAGAGGATAAGGCACACAGGATTTATGCCATGTCACAGACCTGTGATGAAAATGGTATTTTCATTGTGAAACGGGCAGGAATGGAGGGCATCATGGAACTTATTGAAATTCGAAAAAAACTAAAAAAAGAACTGGATAAAGGACGTTACGAACATACAAAAGGTGTTATGTATACGGCAGGATGTCTTGCCATGGCACATGAGTATTCCATGGAAAAGGCAATGCTTGCAGGGTTACTTCATGATTGTGCAAAATGCATCCCGAATGACCAGAAAATAGAAATGTGTGAGCAAAATCATATTCTGATCAATCCGGTAGAATACAAAAGCCCATATCTGTTACATGCAAAATTAGGAGCCTTTTTGGCTGAAACTGTGTACGAGGTGTCTGATCCGCAGATTTTGCATGCGATCAAAGTTCATACGACAGGTGAGCCAGATATGAGCCTTTTAGATAAGATCATCTATATTGCAGATTATATTGAGCCTGGGCGCGATAAGGCTGAGAATCTTCCTTATATAAGAAAGATTGCCTTCGAGGATTTAGATGCCTGTATGGCGGAAATACTGCATGACACGCTTGCTTATTTGTCCAGCCGGGGTGGAAGCATTGATGCAACGACAAAGATGACGTATGATTTTTACCGGCAGTACAGGAAAAATCATAATTAATATTTTGAAACTTAAATCTATTCCTGGCTGTGAATGAACAGTACCGGAAAATCTACAGAATAATAGGAGAGTAAATTTATGACTTCAGCAGAATATTGTAAAATAGCAGTAAAAGCACTGGAAGATAAAAAAGCAGAGGATGTCAAAGTAATTGATATCCGTGAGATTTCACCGATCGCAGATTTTTTTATCATTGCAGATGGAATGAATCAGAACCAGATCCAGGCAATGCGCGATGCAGTCGATGAGGCTTTGTATAAAGCAGATCTTAAAGTACGACAGGTAGAAGGTAACCAGTCATCTACATGGATTCTGATGGATTATAATGATATCATTATTCATATTTTTTCAAAGGAAGACAGACTGTTTTATGATCTGGAACGTATCTGGAAAGATGGTAAAGAAATCAGTGTGGATGAACTGTAAGGGATAAAATTTTATAAAGGTAATCAGATATTATAAATAGAAACTATTTTTGCATATATAAATCTCATATGAAGAAAAAATCACCAGATCATAATGAAAAGCTGGTGATTTTTTCTTTTTCTCTTTAATTTAAAAATCGCATAATACCGAATACTTTTCCAAGGATCGAACATTCGTTTACAATAATTGGATCCATGGTGTCATTTTCCGGCTGCAGGCGATAGTGACCACTTTCTTTATAAAAAGTCTTTACTGTTGCAGAATCATCTACAAGAGCAACAACAATATCTCCATTCTGTGCGTCAGACTGTTTCTGTACAAGAATCTTATCACCATTAAATATTCCTGCATTGATCATACTGTCACCTTTTACCTTTAGCATAAATGTCTCTGCATTCGGCATAAACTCAGTAGGAATCGGAAAGTAATTTTCGATATTTTCAACAGCAAGTAACGGCTGACCGGCAGCTACCTGACCGAGGATAGGAACATTAACAACTTCACGTCTGGTTAAATTAAAATTGTCATCAATAATCTCGATTGCACGTGGTTTTGTAGGGTCTCTTCGGATATAGCCATTCTTCTCAAGTGTCTCAAGGTGTGAATGAACAGAAGAGGTTGACTTCAGATGAACTGCTTCACAGATCTCGCGAACAGCAGGAGGATAACCCTTGTTTAAAATTTCCTGCTTGATATATTCTAATATTTCTTGCTGCTTACTGCTGATTTTGCCATATGCCATAAAGTGCCTCCTGTTATACGATAAAATATATTTCATCAATTTGTAAAGGGATTATTCTGCCCTGTGTTTATTATTTATTCTATCATATTACAAACAGAAATGCAAACATATATTCCGAAAATTTGTTCGATTTTATTATTGACAAACAAATGTTCGCGTATTATGATACAGATATACAAACAGTTGTTCGCAACAGATGTTCGCATTAGATGGAGGTTATTTATGAGAAGCATAAGAGAGAATAGGAAGAATCAGAAACCAGTTTTTTTGATCGCATTATCAATGGTATTATTTGGAATTATCTGCTTTACATGTTTTGGTACTATCCGTGCGCAGGCAGCCGGTGAATCGAGTACTACTTATAAATATTACACCAGCATACAGATCATACCGGGACAGACATTGAGTGACATTGCGGGGATATATATGACAGATGATTATAAAGATACTTCAGAGTATATAGAAGAAGTATGTACGATCAATCATGTTTTCCCGGATGACATCCATGAGGGGGAATATCTGACGGTACCATATTATTCAGCAGAATACTTAAAATAGACCTTGACGGAGCCATATGTAAGAATGTTGTATTTTTCTTCAAAATAGGCTATAATAGTTACATTCGGCAAAAAAGCATCACTGGGTAGAATGAATTTTTCAGGATGTTTCTGTGTCAGGTACGGAGGATAGCATTGAAGTTATGTTAAAGTTTATTTATGTAATTCTTATGAATCTTTTCAGGGCACCATATATGATTCCAAAGATGCGAAAGGAAGCGGATCATCCTGAAAAATATTCAGAAGAAGAGCGATATGAGCTTGCGCGCCACGTGATCCGCCTTATGAAAACGACTGGTGGAATTAAAACAAAAGCATATGGATTGGAGAATCTCCCATCTGAGGGGGGTTATATGATGTATCCGAATCATCAGGGAAAATATGATGCACTTGGTATTATCTATACACATAAAAATCCGTGTTCCATTGTTATGGATCGCGCAAAGTCCAATACAATTCTTGTCCGGGAATTTGTTGATCTGCTGCAGGGAAAACGTCTTGATAAAAAAGATGTAAGACAGGCACTTACGATCATCAATGAAGTTTCAGAAGATGTCAAACAGGGCAAACGTTATATTCTTTTCCCGGAAGGGGGATATGATTTTAATAATCGTAATAATGTATGTGATTTTAAAGCAGGAAGTTTTAAAATTGCTTTAAAGACAAAAGCACCGATCATACCGGTTGCTCTGATCGATTCCTATAAGGTTTTTAACAGTTTTAATCTGGGACCTGTTACAACACAGGTACATTATCTGAAACCTATTTTATTTGACGAATACGGTTCTTTGAAAACACATGAGATTGCAGAACTGGTGCAGCACAGGATTCAAGAAAAAATCAACAGTATTCTGTTGCCGGAGATGTAAAATTCTGGACATTGTACAAAAGTGTTATATAGTTCTTGAACGGATAACACTTTTGTATCATATCATTTCAATAATAATCGCGTTACAAAATGTCTTTCGTATTTATTCTCATGATTTATCTATATACTTGTATATTCTATCAGTTAAACTTCCCTTAACTTGACATACTTAGCAGCACTTCTTCGCCTTTCATCATCAAGAGCAGCATAGTGTTTGCGGGTAGTATTGACGTCTTTATGGCCAAGAACATCCGCAACCAGATAAATATCACCGGTTTCCCGATAGAGTGACGTACCATAGGTACTGCGGAGTTTATGCGGTGTAATATGTTTTAAGGTTGTTACCAGTTTGGAGTATTTTTTTACCATATTTTCAACAGTTCGCACACTCATGCGTTTATTCTGAAGCGATAAAAAGAGGGCATTAATACTTCCGTCAGCTGCAGTAACTTTCTGACGTTCCACAAAGTAATCCATAAGTGCTTTGCGAACCTCATCTCCGAAATATACAACAACCTCTGCGCCACCTTTGCGGTGAATCTTAATACCATTATTTTTAAAATCAACATCTTCCATATCAAGACCAACACATTCTGAAACACGGATACCTGTTCCAAGCAGAAGTGTCATCATTGCAAGATCCCGTACTTTTGTTTTTTCGTGATATTGTTGCTGCTTTGCAGTAAGATTTTCACCGGATTCTACTTCATCAAGAAGTTTTGCAACCTCATCAACATCCAGACGGATGATATTCTTTTCATGTATTTTAGGCATGTCTACTTTAACTGTAGGATCATCTTCAATCAGTCCATTTTTATAATAGTAATGATAAAAGGAGCGTAAAGAAGAAAGTTTTCGTTTTAGTCCAACCTCATCATTTGTATGTTCCGTTCCGTCTTTTTCGTAATATTTCAGATAAGAGAGATATTCTTCAATATCCATTGGTGTAATCTCATTTAAAATAGATATGGGAAACTCAGTAATATTCATTTTGGCACAGATCGGATTTGTTGTATGCAGGTAATCAAAGAAACAGCCGATATCGTAAGCATATGCAATTTTTGTCCTGGAGGAGCTGGTTGCTTCGATGCCGATAAAAAATTGTTTGCAAAAAGGGGGTAATGCCTCTAATAGTTTTCGTAATTTTACTTCATTCTTTACATTTATTGTTTCATAATATGCTTTTTCTTTCATAGCAGGTCTCCATTCTACGCACTTTACAGTAAAAATTTTATTTTCATAATAAGTATGAGAGTAAAGAATACAACTTTGTATAAAGTTTAATTTTGTTCGTTGTTTATAATTGACCATCCAGGTATATTTCCGGTTAAGATAGCATGAAAAAGTTTGGTTTTTACACCTGGATTGTCCAAATTAAGCTGTCTTATAAGCTGTTTTACATATTCACGTCTGGTATTACCATCCATTGGACAGGGATTTTTTACGACTGGAAGATGATATTTATTTCGGAATCCTTTTACCTCTGCTTCAGATACATAGATCAGAGGACGGATTATCGTAAGATCAGAATCAGCCATATAAGTTTTTGGAGGAAATACATAAAAACGTCCTTCATAAATCATGGATAAAAATGCTGTTTCGATCACATCATCCATATGATGTGCATATGCCACTTTATTGCAGCCTAGTTCCTTAATAGCCTGATTTAATGCTCCTTTGCGCATTTTCGCACATAAGGAGCAGGAAGGCTTTTCATCACGTTCTTCGAAGATGATTTTAGCTATTTCTGTGTTAACGATATGATATGGAACATCAAGTTCACGACATAGGTCTGATACGGCAGTGAGGTCGAAATCTTCATAACCGAGATTTACTGACACAGCTAACAAGTCAAACTTTTTGGGATAAAATCGGCGCAAACCACTCAATGCATATAAAAGTGTGAGAGAATCTTTACCTCCGGAAATACCAATGGCAATTCTGTCGCCGGATTCGATCATTTGATATTCATCAATTGCTTTTCTGGTATAGCTGTATAATTGCTGTAATTTCATATGTAAGCCTCCTGAACTTTCTTTATTATACAATATTTTTATTAAAAATGCAGATGAGAAATGTTGCCGACACAGCGTACATTGAGTTGACAAACTGTATCATCTGATTCCAAACACAACTATTCGTTAAACTTGTGTTTTGCGAATATATAAAGTTATCAATACATAAAACATTGATACTATGCTACATACGAAATTTGTGTCTGATACAATAAATCTTTATCCAATGATTTCATCAGAATCAAGAATGATTGTAAAAGGTCCATCATTTACAAGAGAAATTTTCATGTCTGCCCCAAAAATTCCCTGTTCTACAATTGGTACCTGTTTCTTACAATTATCAATAATGTAGTTATAAAGTTCCTTTGCCATATCTGGTTTGCCAGCACCTATAAAAGACGGTCTGTTTCCTTTTCTGCAATTTGCATATAAAGTAAACTGTGATATTAATAACAGGCTTCCTGCAACATCCTGCAATGATAAATTTGTCTTTCCTTCAGAATCTTCAAAAATACGAAGTCCAATTAGTTTTTTTATCATTTTATCTGCAATCTCTTTTGTGTCAGAATCAGATATACCAATTAACACCATAAAACCTTTCTGAATAGTTCCTGTTATCCGGTCATCTACCTGACATGTAGCTGTGCTTACACGCTGTATTATGAGTCTCATAATCTGTAGTTACTCCCTTTTCTTCGTTTTTATAAAAAAATTCTATTAAAAATTTAACATATTTCGGATGATCTGCTTACACTTTTCTACATTAAAAAATCAAATATCCTCATCAAAGTAAAAAGGCTTTGATGAGGATAAAATTATATTAAGCATATTCTTTTTCGTATTTTATTTCTGTGCATCCATAATTTCACGGAATTTTAAAATCATATCGACACATCCATCAATACCAAGTTTTCCTGCATCAAGAGTCAAATGATAGCTGTTGGAATCGCCCCAGCGTTTGCTGGAATAATAATTGTAATAGCTGGCACGCTGTTTATCCTTTTTCTGGATCAGATCTTTCGCCTTGTTCTCTGTGATATTCAGACGTTTGCTGACAGCTTTGATACGTTTCTCCATATCTGCATGAATAAAAATGTTGATGCAGTCTGTATAATCTGCCAATGCATAATCCGCACATCTGCCGACAATGACGCAGGATTCACGATCTGCAATCTTTTTGATCGTTTCAAACTGTGCAAGGAATACTTTATGGTTCAATGGCATATCCAAAAATGGTGAAGAATTATAACTTCCAACGGAATATGTATCCATAACCAGTGAATATAAAAAACTGCTGGTTGGTTTTTCATCATGATTTTCAAAAATTTCTTCGCAAAAACCACTGTCTTTTGCCGCCTGCTGTAATAATTCTTTATCGTATAATTCGATACCAAGTCTGTCAGCAAGCGCCTCACCGACTGCTTTACCTCCGCTTCCAAATTCACGTCCAATGGTATATATCTTATTTGACATAAAAATCCCCCACTTTCTTTTGCATCAGATTGTCATTACATATTACGAAAGATTTGTATGATATATACAAAATATTTGAATTTAATATGGAGACATCTGTTTCTTTTGTATAATTATACTACACTTTCTCGAAAAATAAAACAATTTTTCGAAATTTAATGTAAACTTTTCAATATTTTCAAAAAATATTCTGGAAGTGGTGCTGATATCTCCATATATTCCTTAGTACGTGGGTGAATAAAACCAATCGTCATGGCATGTAGTGTCTGTCCTTGTGTTTTAAATGGACTTCTTCCGCTGGAATATACAGTATCGCCAAGTAACGGATGACCGATACTTGCCATATGAACGCGGATCTGATGTGTTCTGCCCGTCTCTAATTTAAATTCCATATAGGTGTAATTGGAAAAGCGTTCCAGTACCTTATAATGCGTAATCGCTGGTTTTCCATTTTTTTCATTGATCGCCATCTTTTTTCGGTTGGTCGGATGTCTGCCGATGGGTGCATTGATGGTTCCTTCATCGTCCTTTACAACGCCATATACAATACCGCGGTATCTGCGGTTAACACTATGCGCTTTGATCTGTTCTGCAATTTTAACGTGGCTTTCATCGTTTTTACATACGATTAAAGAGCCGGTTGTGTCCATATCGATCCGGTGCACGATCCCTGGTCGTATTTCACCGTTAATGCCGGAAAGACTATCCTTGCAGTGAAACATGATCGCATTGACCAAAGTGCCTGAATAATGACCGGCAGATGGATGTACAACCATTCCTTTCGGTTTATTGACAACGAGAAGATCATCATCTTCATATAAAATATCAAGAGGAATATTTTCCGGGAGGATCGGTGTTTCTACAGCATCGGGAATTTCTACACATACAAGATCATCCATATGCAGACGATAATTTGCCTTTTCCTGGGAATCATTTACTGTTACATGTCCATCTTTGATTAATTTTTGAAAAAAAGAACGTGAAGGTGCATTTGAAGTACTCTCAGACTGCTCAAAAATAACGCTTAGATATTTATCTAAGCGTTCTCCTTCATATTCTGCCTCTATTTCGAAAGTTTCCTGTTTCATAAATACTCCATTCTTGTCTGATACGGTATTTCTGGCATGCAGATATTGTTATTTTTTCTTTTTTGCCGGAAGAATACGTTCAAAATCTTCTTCTTTATAAAATAACAGACATAATATTAAAAGTATTGCAGCCACAGTCACGTATATATCTGCAACGTTGAATACAGGGAAATCGATCAGCCTGAAATAGAAAAAATCAACAACATATCCCTGCATGACCCGGTCAATAAAGTTACCGATCGCACCGCCAAAAAACAGAATGGCGATTACATTGAGTAATCCGAAATGCTTTTCGGATGGAATACGCATCAGATATAAATATATGATAATCATTAAAACAATCACTGTGAAAATGATAAGTGGCCACTGTTTTCCCTGAAGGATACCAAAAGCTGCACCACGGTTCTCTAAATAACTGAGTTCAAAAACATTTTTCCATAAAACAACAGGCATCTGATCTTTCAGGTGCTTTACTGCAAGATGTTTTGTAAACTGGTCTAACAATATCAGAATAACTGAACATAAAATACCAATAATAGCTTTTTTTAAAATAGTTTTGGATTGCTGATTCATTGAGTCCTCGTTTCTTTGAAAATAATTTTATTCATGACAGACATAACGGATACCGTCAAGAATCTGTTCATCGCTTAGTTCCCGATAAATATAAGCGTTTCCAATTTCTTTTAACAGAATAAATTTAACCTGGTTTCCAACCATTTTTTTATCAGATTTTGTTGCCAAAAGGACTTCTCTGGCATCAAATCCATCAATCTGCAACGGCAGTTCAAAGAGTGATAACGCATTTTTAATCCGGGCAAAGTCTTCTGCAGAGATATGACCAAGCTGCATGGATAAATAGGATGCAGCAACAATACCAAGTCCTACACATTCTCCGTGATAAAGTGTAAAATCAGAAAGTTTTTCAATGGAATGACCAATCGTGTGTCCCAAATTAAGAAGTGCACGCTCTCCCTGTTCTTTTGGATCACGTTCGACTACATCACGTTTAATATTACAACTTATATAGATCATTTCTTCTAAAATTTGCGGATCTAATGCCCAGATATCCTTTTCATGTGCGATAAGCCATTCAAAATAGGCAGCATCTTTGATCAATCCGTGTTTGATAATCTCTCCCATTCCGGAAACAATCTGTTTCCTTGGAAGAGAATGCAGTACGGAAAGGTTCATATAGACCAGTTTAGGCTGATAAAATGCTCCAACCATATTTTTATACTGCATAAAATCAACACCTGTTTTACCGCCAATACTGCTATCCACCTGCGAAAGCAATGTGGTTGGAATCTGGATAAAATCTATTCCTCGTAAGTAAGTTGCTGCTGTAAAACCGGTCAGATCACCGACTACACCACCACCAAGCGCTAACAGAATATCTTTTCTGTCAAAGTGATTTTCTATCAGAAATTGATATAATGTACCGACTGTATCTGTGTTTTTGCTTGCCTCACCAGCAGGAAAAATATGTACAAATATATTTGAAAATGACGTAGACAGCTGTTTTTTTACTTCTTCTGCATATAGAGGAGCTACGTTAGAATCAGTGACAATACAAAGTTTTCGGTCAGAATCTATTCCAAGCCGGGACAGTTTTTTACAAAGATCCTTAAAATCATTTGTTAATTCGATGGTATAAATCACATTTGTTCCATCTGTAACCGGTATGCTTTTTGACATAATAATCTCCATTTCTGCCCATATCTAATGAGCACATCACAGTAATTCCCATTCCTATACGTTTGTTTATGAGTTTTATTAACTTTGGTATAGCTGATATTTGATTTTCAGACGACCCTTATTAGTTTCTCCTGAGATGGAAATAAAATGGAACCGTCCGTGACCACGCACAGAAATAATATCATCAGGTTTGCAGATATAGGTCGGTGTCTGAATGATTTTTCCATTTGCAAATACACGTTCTGCGTGAATCAATTCCTGGGACTGGCTTCTGGATAAACGGTATACACAGGCAATGACGGCGTCAAGTCTGTTTGAGGTGATAACGCCGTCTTTATCAATTAATTCCTGATGAAAATTGATTTCGTCTGCATCTGCAATACTTAAATGAACAAGTGTGTGGCGAACCTTTGTGAGCTGTTCCATAAAATATGGGGCAACATTTTCCTCACATAAAATATAATAACAGCCATCACCCATAAGGATATCACCAATCTTCGCGCGGTCTATACCGAGTGTCATGATAGATCCCAGCAGATCGCGGTGTCCTAATTCTTCTGCAAATTTTGGATATGCCGGTTCTACTTTTAATACCGCAATCGGATATGTCCACTCATAATAAAGAGCATCAGGAATAAAAGCAATTATCTGACGCTCTGCATAAGGTATACCGCCATAGCTTTCCGTCCTTGTTACAAATTCTGATTGGCACTGGTGGTAAATATTCATTTCATTTAAATTAAGGAAATCGCTGAATAAAACGATTCCCTTCCGATCAGCCTGTCTTGAAAGATCTAACAGGCGTTTTTTACAAAGATCCTGCTCATTCATAATTAAAAATCAGTCTGAATACCCCTTGTCTCAAATGAATCCATTAAACTTAAAAAATCCCCGGAAATATCTACGGATGCCGGTGTGATAATGAAGATATAATTTGAAATCTTCTGCAGATTACCACTGATCGCAAAACATGAACCGGATGTAAAATCAATAATACGCTGTGCAATTTCAACGTCAAGACCTTCTACATTGAGCACGACAGTACGGTTTTCCAGTAAAGTCTCTGTAATCTCCCTTGCATCCTCCACGGAAGTAGGCTTGATCACACATACTTTCATACCGCCAGGACCGGCTTGCTTTTTCGCTGGCCGGATCGGCGTAACCTTTGAGGTGGATTTTGTTGAAGTGTCTTTTGAACGTTCCGAATCATAATCTTTTTCTACAGCATCACGTTTTTTTTCACGATGAAATGTCTGTTTTGGCTCGTCCTCTGTATAATCGTCATCATAATCATAGTCTTCGTTGTAAAAATCGTCATCATCATCCGGATTCAGACGCATTGCATTTAAAAATTTATCAAGAACTCCCATGTTCTCACTCCTGTTTATAATTTCTTTCACCGAAAATTCCGGTTCCAACACGCACCATGGTAGCACCCTCTTCGATTGCAACCATGTAATCGCCTGTCATTCCCATAGACAGAATTTCCATAGATACATTATCTATGTTTTTATTTGTTATGTCAACAGATAATTGTTTTATTTTTCTGAAATATAGGCGATTATCCTCTGGGTTCTCAACATAAGGTGCAATCGTCATAAGTCCTTTGATACGAATGTTTTCAAGCCTGGAAATCTCTTCCACAAGAAGGATGGCATCTTCTGCGGAAATACCAAATTTAGACTCTTCATGCGCGATATTGACTTCGACAAGAATCGGGACGATCACATTCTGTTTTTTTGCCTGAATATTAATCTCTTCTGCAAGGCGGTATGTATCTACGGAATGAATCAGTTCAACTTTTCCGACGATATATTTTACCTTGTTGCGCTGAAGATGCCCAATCATATGCCAGCGGATATCCGATGGAAGCTGTTCCATTTTACTGCAGAGCTCCTGGACTTTATTTTCACCAAAATCACGGATATTTTCATCATAGATTTCCTGTAACATCTCGACAGGCTTTGTTTTGCTTACTGCGATCAGGGTTACTTCATTACGGTTTCGACCGGCATTTTTACAAGCCTGTTCAATATTTTTCTCTACATTTGCAAGATTTTCTTTTAACATTAATTTTTCCTCCATTATTTTAACAAATCATTTTCATTGATCTTCGCTCCGTCTAAGGCTATATGGTCGTAAAGAGAAATTCCATAGGAAGTTCCTGTTTTTACGATGGTATATTCTTTACTCTGATAGAGTATATCAATCTGTTTGAAAACAGCGTAACCTTTATTGACATTATAGACACCTTTTAGTGTTGCAGTGTCTGATCCGACCCGGTAAGTTTCATTTGAATCCGGTTTTACCAGAATGTCTCCGGCAGTGACATTTTCACTGTCTATATAGTAATAATCATCCGTTGTATAATAGACGGTTGGGGAAACAAATTCAGTCGTTGTTTTTCCATTTTTATTTGTGGACGAAACAAGCAGTCCATCGGCATCAGAATCTCCACCTTTCATAAAGTAGCTGATCGGTATGGTGTAGAATTCTTTTTCGGTAATAGCAGAATTTGGAATTTTAAGTCCGGTCTGTTCGGTAAGCAGCAGCTCAATTTCCAGAAAACGATCCTTTGCATAACGTACCAGAGAATTGCGAAGTGTTAAAATCAGATATTTTTCACCACCCTTTTCTGTGATCACATAGGTAGCGTATGCTGTTTTTCCGTCCTTTATAAACTTAAGTTTCAGAGTATTATCATCCTGAAGTTCATTTGCAAGCGTATCTGCAATGGGAACGATAATCTGCCATTCTTCGTTACTGATCAGTTTATATAAAGCATCTCCGGTGGTAACGGATGTATTCTGTTTTAAATTATTTCGCTGATAAGCAGCTTCATCAAACTGTTCTTTTGAAAAATTATCTGTCGTTGTGTTTTCAAATCCGTCCGTATAATAAGCAAGGATTCCGGGGGTATCAGTTGTGACTGTATGAAAGGAAGAACCACCACCGGCAGATGTATAGTCAGCCAATCCGTTTAAAGCCTCCAGACTTAATGCTTCATTCAGTGCAGAATCAATATTTTCTTTAAATGAATAAGTATTATAAAATGTCTGTGACTGATAGGAATTTTCATAATCGGAAATATCATTTTCAATTTCTAAGAGTCCCTCGGCATCCAGATTAGAAGCATCTGTACTGACATCATTGATCTTTTGGGAAACACTTCCACTTTCATCAACGGAACAGATCAGATCGCCGTATCCGACTCTCGAAGATTCCCGTACATAATAATTCAGCGAACCGGTATATTGTGATGTAACAATTGTTTCATCGCGAAGAACCAGACCACGGTAAACATTATTTTCTGCCATGGTTCCCTGTTCCACTTCATAAACGGAAATGTGTGTTGTTGTAATGTAAGAAAAGACATTAAAAACCAGATATATGAAAATAATAATAAAAATGATTACGCCAATATTTATGTTGAACGGTTTGCGATATTTTACTATTTTTTTATGTTCATTCAAAAATTTACTCACCTCTTAAAATTTTCAACATTTCTATTCTAACATTTTATTCAATAGAAAACAACGTGGATCAAAAAGTTTTGTATGAATAAAAATTTTTTTAATGTGCATACTATCTGCAAAAGGAGGCTAAAAAATGAATACAAACTGGCTTGATTACACATTGCTTACATTGGTTATTATCGGTGCAATTAACTGGGGACTGATCGGTTTTTTCAGATTTGATCTGGTGGCATTTCTTTTCGGGGACATGTCATGGCTTACAAGAATAATTTATGCACTTGTGGGAATTGGTGGATTATATCTGATCAGTCTGTTCGGAAGAATCCGTTCTGTAGGTGAATCTTAAACAACAGAATGCATACTATGCAGATATTCTATTGTTATGAAAAATATGCGGCATGGATAAAGAACTTTCCATACCGCATATTCATTCATAACAAAAGATATGTTCATATTGTGCACTACCGATATTACATATTCATTATTATAGGGAAATGACAATTTTTGCTTTTGCAATATCTGTCAGTTTAGATTCATCTTTCGATACGCTTAAGATGAATTTTACATTGTATTTTTCACTGATCACGTCGAGCTTTTGAATCGCATGATTTAAAAGCTCATCAGAATCAATTGATGCAATGGTAAGAAAACTGTCAAGATACATTTCTTCGAGGTCGTGATCCTGTGATATCACACCACAGATAAAACCGAGGAACTCATCACAGTTATCAATCAGAAAGTCATTTACATTGATCAAGCGTATTTTATTATTCAGCTCATACATGTGTTTCTGACTCTTATCCAGATATACAATATTGCCAGTTGCAGATGTGATCGATGTATTGACCTTGTTAAGCAGTTCCTTTGTCTTTCCTTTTCCCTTTTCACCTGAAATAATCTCTATCATGGTCATTTCCCTCCTGATCCTTCGATGCAACGTCCATATTCGTGAAAATGAATAAAAACGGTTCGTTTTATAAATTAATTATAGTATATAAATACAAAAAACACAATGATATTTTCAATTAATTTGCAAAACCGGATAACATTTCATTCATTAACAGATAAAGGTTTGTTTTTGCGTCTGCTTTCAGAACAATAGAAATAATTGGCTGGGATTGTTCATTCATAGAATAAAGGACAAGACAGTATCCTGCATCACCGGTTGTACCTGTTTTTCCACCGATTATGGTAAAACCGTCCGGAGCTTTTGCATGACCGCTCAGATATTGGTTTGTATTTTCCCATGTATGCTCTTCTGTTGTACCATCTGCCGCCTGATAAGTTACATCATAAGATGTTGTGCCTATAATCTGGACAAATGTTTCGTTCTGCAATGCAGCACGGAAAATCAGATACAGATCATATACGGAGGTATAATGATTTTCATCCGGAAGACCGTTTGGATTGACAAAATGAGACTGTGTTGCACCAAGTGCTGCCGCTTCCTGGTTCATCAGCGTTGCAAATTCTTCTACACTGCCTGAAATCGACTCAGCTATCGCAATTGCAGCATCATTACCACTTCGCAGCATCATACCATATAAAAGATCATCCATGCGGATCACATCTCCTGCATGAAGTCCGCAGACAGAGGAATCGGAAGCCTGATTTGCGGCATTTTCGCTGATCGTGACCGTCTGACTTAAATCTGTGCAGTACTTTAAAGCAATGTATGCAGTTAGGATCTTTGTTGTGCTTGCCGGATAAAGTCTCTCATAGATATTTTTGGCATAAACAACTTCATTTGTTGCCAGATTAAAAGTACCGGCTCCTTCTGCAACCTGGGAATCAGTTGTATCCGTTCCAAGAGGAAAATCATCTGCAACACAGAGATCATTTGAAAAGTATTCCTGTGCACCGGCGGAAACTGTTGATCCAAGACCAAGGCTTCCAGTTGTCTCGTAAATATCATAAGGTTGTTCCAAGGTGACTTTTTCTTCCCCGCAGCCTGTGATACTGCCAAGTAAAAGTGTTGTCACACATACAACAGCTAGCAATCGTTTCATGTTAAAAATCCTTTCACAAAATACGCAGGATACACCAGTCAAAGGTATATCCTGCGTACATATTTTTCATTTGTTTTCATTATTTGTACATTTCACGCCACTCTAAATCGCCTCTGTCTAAGGATTTGATCAGAAGCTCGGCTGTAGCAAGATTTGTAGCAAGTGGTATGTTGTGCGTATCACAGATCTTTACGACATTGTTGACATCCGGTTCATGTGACTTTGGTGTTAACGGATCACGAAGAAAAATAACAAGGTCTATTTCGTTATGTTCAATCTGAGCTCCTAACTGCTGAGCACCACCCAAATGCCCTGCCAGATATTTATGAACGTTTAAATTTGTAACTTCTTCAATCAGTCTGCCAGTTGTTCCTGTTGCGTAAAGCTCATTTTTGCAAAGTATACCCCGATAAGCGATACAGAAATTCTGCATCAGTTTCTTTTTTGAATCGTGTGCTATTAATCCAATGTTCATGTTGTAGGACCCCCTGTTGTTAATATTTTTTCGGCTGAAGCCCGACATTTAAGACAAGCCCGATACCTATATACAAAGACCATAATGATGTAAGACCATAACTGACAAACGGAAGAGTTACACCTGTATTTGGCAGAAGTCCGCTTGCCACACTGATATTAACAAAACTTTGAAATCCGACCAGTGCGCCTACACCACAACAGATCAGTCTGCCTGCTGTGTCTTTTGCTTTTCTAGCAATAAATATACACTCAATCGTGATGAAAAGCAAGAGAATTATGATCACTGCACTGCCCACAAATCCAAGTTCCTCCCCTGCAACTGCAAAAATAAAGTCATTTTGTGGTTCCAGAATAAAGTTACCATTTTTAACAGATGTAGGATCTGTATTATTAAGTCCTTTTCCCCATAAAAGACCGGAACCAATAGCCATGATGGAATTCTGCTGCTGGTAAGCAAGATCAGGATAATCATTCGGATAAAGCCATGCCATAATACGTCCAAGCTGATAAGCATGAATAAACGGAATCTTATCCTGGATGATCAGTGTCATACCGATCAGTCCGACCGGAATACAGATAATAAGAACACCGACCACCAGTTTATAATTTAAGCCTGCCATAAACAATAATGCGGCAAAAACTAAAGTAATCACGATCATAGTCGATAGATTTGGCTGTTTATAAATTAAAAACAGAGGGATTGCAAGTAATACAAAGGAAGAAACGATTACCTTTACGGAATTGATCTTTTCTTCGTGTTTCATAAAATAATATGAAAAAAATATGATCAAAAGTATTTTTACAAGCTCAGATGGCTGAAAACGGAAACCGCCGATCTCAAACCAGCGCTGTGCGCCTTTTGAAGAATCACCTGCAACAAGTACCAGCGCTAAAAGTCCGACAGCAGACAGATATATGATCCAGGAAAAACGGAGAATAAAACTGTAATCGATCAGAGATAAAATCACCATGATAATAATACCACTTACCATACCGATGATCTGTTTTTTCTGATCCCCGGGGCTTGCACTTCCAACCAGAAAGACCCCCAGGGTATTTAAAATCAGAACATACATTACCAGTATGAATTTATAATTCTTTAGTTTATAAAGTTTAGACATTATCCTACTCTCTTTTCTTGTAATCCTTTAACATTACTTTGATCTCAATGTTTTCCGGCTCAATGACAACATATTTCGTGATGACACAGCCTATTTCCTGGCGAATAAGTTCCATAGTAGCCTCATCGAGTTTGTGATGATCGGCATTCATCATCAGCTTTAAGCGCTCTTTTGCAACATTTCCGGAATGAGTCTTAAACATTCAATGCTCCTTTCACAGGTTTCTTTTTAAATAATATTTTTGAAAAAATACTGCCCTGTTTTATGTAATTTAACAGAGGCACTTCCTCACCTGTGATCCGCCGTGCAATATTGTTATAGCAGAGTTCAGAAAGTAAAGCATTCTTTTTATTTCCATCCGGATGCAGTAATGGTTCTCCGTGGTTTTGTGCTATGATGATCTGTTCATCTTCTGGAATGACACCGAGTAACGGCACATCTAAAAGTTCGCAGATATCACCGATATTTAACATATCCCCATCTTTTACCATATGTTTCCGGAAACCATTGATCAGAAGTTCTGTTTTTACTGTATAATGTTTTTTTAAAATCTGAAGTACACAGTCAGCATCGTGAATTGCAGCGATCTGAGGTGTTGTGACTACTACAATTCTGTCAGCTCCCGTAATGGCAAGTAAAAAACCCTGATCGATACCTGCGGGACTGTCAACTAATATATAATCAAAATCCTGTCTTAAATCATCAAACAGATGTTTCATCTGTCCGGGATCAGGAAGACATTTTTCTTTTGTACATGATGACGGTATCACAGACAGATTCGGGAATCGTTTATCACGTATGATTGCCTGTTTTACCCGGCATCTGCCAGTTAACACATCCACCAGATTATAAAGTATCCGGTTTTCAAGTCCCATGACAACATCAAGATTTCGTAAGCCAATATCAGTATCTACCAATACAACTTTTTTATCTAACAGTGAAAGTCCTGCGCCAACGTTAGCTGTGGTTGTTGTCTTGCCAACGCCGCCTTTTCCTGAGGTAAAAGTAATCACTTCACCCATAAGGGGAACCTCCTGTTTTGATTTATTAATAAAACCCGTTGAAATAGCGGGAATTATCCATATACTAATCATTTACGCCATTTGAGATGGCATTGATATTTTCAGCCTGTCCACTTAACAGAGAATCAGCATCTTCAACTTTGAAATAGTATGCAAGGATCTTTTTGGAAACTTCTGCTGCATTATGGGAAGTATATCCATTTGCAATACGTGTTGCAATAGATATTTCCGGATTGCTGTATGGAGCATAACCGACAAATAATGCATGGTTTGGTCTGGTCAGATCTTCCTGCGCGGTACCTGTTTTTCCGGCAGCCTCTATTGGAAATCCGTCAAACTCTTTCGTATTTTCCACCACCATGCGCATACCTGTATGAATGGCATCCCAGTCGCCGCTGCTTAAAACATCAATCGTGTTACGGACTGCAGGCTCATATTGTTTTAAAGTATTTCCATCAGAATCTGTTACTTTATTTAAAAGTGTATAATTATATACGGTACCACCATTTGCAACAGCGGTAACATATCTTGCAAGCTGTATCGTGGAGTAGTTGTTATTACTCTGACCAATAGCAGCCATGACAGGGAAGCTGTCTGCAACCTGAGGTTTGCTCTCTTCAATCTCCACTCCCGTCGTTTCGTTTAAACCATAAAGAGAAGCATATTTCTGGATTTTTTCAATACCATTTTCCGCAGCATCGTTGTTATAACTCATAGCGTAATTATTGGTACTGAGACGATAGCCGACTTCATAGAAAAAGTAGTTACAGGAATCCCTGAGTGCCTCGGATACATTAATAAGACCGTGTGATCCATGGGATGAACGGTAGATCCAGCATTCCGGTTCATTACTTACATTTTTATATACACCAAGATCCTGGATCTGTTCGGTTGTGCTGATCACATGTTCTGCAAGGCCGGCTGTAGCAGATACCATTTTAAAGGTGGAACCCGGTGCCGTTCGCTGCTGGGTAGCATAATTATATAAAGGTCTTGCATTATTCTCCTGCAGACTGTTGAAATAATCAGCATCAACTGTATTTGCAAGCCGGTTTCCGTCATATCCAGGATAACTTACCAATGCGAGTACCTCACCTGTCTGTGTGTCTGTGATGACACAGGACCCGGCACATGGATCTAATGCAAGCTGGGCCGGTGTAATATCAAGATTCTGGATTTTTTCCTTGATAAAGGCAGCAGGTGCAAGTGTACCACCTGATAAGCCTGCAATATCATCTTCATCAAATGCAAGAACATTCTGATCAAACAGGATCAGGCAAAGCTGTCTTCCTGTAATTGCATCTGTCTGGATCAGGTATTCATATATGATTTTGGCGAAATCTGAATCTGTACTGATATCATTCAGAATATAATCACACAGCGCATCATATATTTCTGTTGAATCGGAATATTTCTCACTTACAGAAAATTTTGTAATATCGATCCATCCTTTGGCGATCGCATGGTTTAAATATTCCTGTGGGCCGATGGTTCCGTTCTGCCACTGAAGATAAACTTCATCCGTGGTATCAATATTTTTTCTTAACAAAATACCATTTTCACGGAGCATTTTTAAAATATAAGTAAAATAATCCTGATACTCTTCTGTCATGGATGCAAATGGTGTCGGGGCATTTCCCGTCAGTTCGGTATGGATCTGATCTGTTACGGCATTCTGTCTGGCAGAAAAAATCTGCTGTACTTCCTTTTCCGTAGCAGATGCATTTTCTTCGGAAAAATGTGAGAAATCAATCACATTATTGTTGATCAGTGCAAAATAAACATCTGCGATCGGAATGTTGATATCAGATCCCGGATTATCGATGTTAGAATATACGATTCCTGCAATTTCCTGCTCTAAAAGATTGTATACAGCAATCTGCAGATCCCGGTCAATGGACAGATATACATCATTTCCGGCCTGTGGTTCTTCGTGTTCGATAACTTCTACTGCTTTTCCAAGATAATCCACATAGAGCTTTTCATGCCCCTTTTCCCCTTTTAAATCGCTGTCCATATATTGTTCGATACCAAGTTTACCGACAACATCATTTAGTGTATAAGAATTATCTGTTTCTGAAAGTTTATTATATTCATCCGTGGATATTTTTCCGGTATAACCGATGATGGAAGAAAAATATTCACTGTCGTTATATTTTCGAATGGTATCTTCTAATACTTCCACACCCTGTAATTCGGCTGCGTGCTCGCTGATATAAGCGACTGATTCTTCAGATACATTCGTTGCAATCGTGGTTGCAATATATTTCTGATAGGCATTCTGTGCCATGGAAAAACGAACAACAGTAATCTTGTATGTCATTGCCTCATCATATTCGCTTCCAATGGCATAGCGGTTGCCGCTTGTCAGATACTGCATAACCTGTGCAGCAGTTGCTTCCGTTGGTTTAAAATCAAGTTTATTGCGGGAAATGATATCAGACTCATCTTCCTGCATGTTTTCAAAGGAAGTTTCTCCAAATACATCCGCCAAAAAACGTTTCCAGGTTGCACCGGATTCTTCTACATTGTAGCTGTAATTGCCATTGTCATCCATAGATATTTTAAAATCGTTGACAATGGAGTCGCCATTGGCTTCAAGTGCAGTCACAACCTGCGCGATCTCCTCATTGAGGGCAGTGTTTTTTGCTTTATTAGAACTGTAAGTACCATTGTCCTCGATTGTAATGGAATATGCCAGTTCATTGTAGGCAAGCAGATTGCCATTACGGTCATATATATTTCCACGTGTACTGTTTAAGGTACGCTCTTTGACGATTTTTAACGTGTAATTATCCTGATATTCTTTTCCGTTTACGATCTGAAGAGAAAAAACACGCCAGAGAAGAATGGAAAACAACAGGATCATTACAACTGTTGCCACAACAAGCCGTGATTTAAAAAACATACGGCATGCTTCTTTTATATTATCAAACAAATTTGCTTGCACTCCTTTTCTCGATAGCTTCCAGTTTCTGGTTGATCTTTAAAATTACAAAATACAAAAAAATTGTTATAACCATGGTATAAACCAACTCTGGTATCATTAATTGTAAAAAATAGTAGTTAAAGTCGTATCTGTTTCGAAAAAGAAACATAATAAAGTAAATCAGAAGGTTGCAGCTCAAATCACTGCCGGCGATCAGAACGAGTGGCAGTTTGATATCTTCCGGGTAAAAAAGTTTGCGGAACATTCCATTGATATAACCGATATACATATATAGAAGGCTGTAAAATCCAAGAACACCTCCACCGAAAATATCTAAGATCAGTCCGCAGAAAAAGCCGATAAAAAGCCCTTCTTTGCGTCCACGCATAAAACCAAAGGACGATGTCACAATGATCAGAAGATTTGGTGATATGGATGCAAAGGAAAGGGTATCAAAAAGTGTCGTTTGCAGCAGATAGCAGACGGCAATAATAATAAATACGGTAATCTTTCTTCTCATAAATAACCTCTGTTTCTAAGATTCTGCTGTCTGTTTCTTATTTAAAATGACAAGAACTTCTTCGATATGCTCAAAATCGACTGCCGGTGTGATGGTACCCGACTTTGTAAGATTATTAGAATCCATGCTAAGTGTACTGATATAACCGATCAGAATACCCTGCTGATAACGGTTTGATACATAAGAGGTAACGACAGGATCACCGATAGCAACTTCATTATTCTTATCGTTGAGATTGGAAAATTCAATGACCATATTTTCATTCATATCCTGTAAACTGCCATTTACGATCAGATTGTCGGATGTGGTCGACACCATACCACTGACTTTCATGGTATCATTGATGATCGAAGATACTTTTGCATAATTAGGTCCTACATCAGTAACAATTCCCACAAGACCACTTCCTGCAATCACATTCATATCCACTTCAATTCCATCGTTTGATCCCTTGTCGATCGTAAAATTGGTAAACCAGTTGCCACCGTCTTTTCCGATAACATTTGCAGCAACTTTGTCATAACTTGGGTATTTCTGATCCAGATTTAAGAGTTCTCTTAAGTTCTCAAGCTCATATTGTTCTAACTTGATTGTATTTAATTCGGTTGTCAGATCATCTACCTGATGTTTCAGGTCTTCGTTTTCAGCCATGACGTCATTTAATTTTTTTAGATTGTCTGCTTTTTCGCCAATCCAGGTGCCAACGGAATTAATACCGCGCTGCATTGGAATAAATACATATCCGGCGACAGTATTTAATGGTCCGCCGGATATGCCAAGTGTAAAACTGAGTAATATTGCCACAATACATACACCGCTTAAGATAAGCAGTATATATTTTGTGGGAAGAACAAATTTTGGTTTTCGTCTCATACTATCCCCTAAATCAAGATCTTACTTTTCATGCTGAATGCCAGATGTTTGTATTTGCTGTCAGATACAATTTTTACAAGACCACGTACAACACACTCTTCCGGTTCTTCACAGGTATTGATATCAATGCCTGTGATATCTGCAAATAATTTATCCAGATCGTGAATCTGGGAACTTCCGCCTGTGATATAGATTCCGGAATGGATAATGTCTTTTGCAAGTTCCGGTGGTGTTTTCTCTAAGATCATTTTGATGGAATTACAGATACTTTCAAGGTTATCTTTGATGGCTTCATATACTACAGTACCGGACATTTCCATTTCAATCGGAAGACCACTTACGACATCTCTTCCGACAACGATCATCGTGTCTTCATTGCCCGGGATACCGGAACCTAAGCGTTCTTTCATGCTCTGGGCAGTTTTCTGTCCGATGACCAGATTGTAATTGCGTTTTACATAGGTAATGATGGATTCATCAATCTTATTTCCACCAAAATGAAGCAGATCACTAAGTACAAGTCCGCCAAGTGAAATAACGGAGATCTCCGTTGTATCTGCACCGATGTCTACAACCATGATACCGGTCGGTTCATTGACATCTAATCCCAACCCAACGGCATCAGCGATCGGTTTTTCACATAAAAGTACACTCTTTGGTTTCATCTTGCTCTTATAGAACATGTCAAAGAACGCTTTTTTCTCCACTTCCGTGATACTTGTTGGTACTGCGACGATAAATTCTGCACCCTTCAGGCTCCCTTTAACATGCGTTTCTAAGAAGAGCTGTATCATGGACTGAAGATTGTTGAAATCTGCGATGACACCTGTTGTAACAGGGAATGTCACATGGATAGACTCCGGAGCCTTTTCATACATTGCGTATGCCGAGTTACCATAAGCGTAGATCTCATCTTTATTTTTTAATGCGATCGTGTTTTTTTCATTTAAGATCTTGTTGGAAGATTTGCAGTAAATCTTCATATTGCATGTTCCAAGATCAATACCGTATACGTTGTTTGTCATTGTTCTCTCCCTTTGGAACGCGGTTTATACCACGATCCTGTTATTTTCTCTGTAACTAAAGTAAGAATGATCCCCGATAATAACATGGTCGGAAAGCGGAATGCCCATCAGTTGTCCACAGTTTAAAATGCGTTTTGTGACAATATCATCTGCATGGGACGGTTCTGGTATACCACTTGGATGATTATGGACTAAGATAAGATGTGCTGCATGACAATTGATTGCTGTCTCGAAAACTTCGCGTGGTGAAACAATTGTTTCATTTGCGCTGCCGATAGAAAGCAGTTTATCACCTTTCATGTGACATTTATTGTCGAACATACAGATAATCAGATGTTCTTTGCTTTCATGACGCAGATGTTCCATATAGTAATCTGCGATTGTTTTTGGGTTCGTCATACAGATATCAGGAGCTGACCGTGTCTGCGCAATCCGTTTTGATAATTCTGCAATGCATTTTAACTGGATTGCCTTTACCGGGCCAATTCCACGTATTTTCTGCATCTTTTCAAATGGAATATCATAGAGATTTAATAAATTGCGCTGACCATCATTTAGCAGATTCTGCGCGACTTCCACAGACTTTAGACCACTTGTCCCTGAACGGATGATCACTGCTAAAAGCTCCGCATCACTTAGGTATTCCGGTCCATATGTAAGAAACTTTTCATATGGTTTTTCCGAATCCGGCAATTCTTTTACCGTAGTATTTTTGTTCATGAATGCTCCCTTTCTACTCTCCCGGGAAGCATAAAGATCTATTACCATAAACAACAGCCTGTACGCATTGTATGGGCAAACTTGCTGTTATGAATAAATCACATTATATTTTATCATAACAAGTCAAGGTCGACAAGTTTTCGTTCCTTAAGTTTTTGTAAAGATTTCAGAATACCCAGTTTTGCATGGTACCAGGTCAGTCCGCCCTGAAAATAAACGGCATATGGAGGCTTGATCGGACCATCTGCACTCAGCTCAATGGAGGATCCCTGAACAAAAGCACCTGCAGCCATAATAACATCACTGTCATATCCAGGCATTGCCCATGGTTCCGGTGTTACATAGCTGTCAACCGGAGCAGCCGCCTGAATCCCTTCGCAAAAAGCGATCAGTGCATCCGGATTGTGGAATGAAACTGCCTGAATGATATCGTGGCGGCTTTCACTGCCGTTTGGAATAACTTCGAATCCAAGTTTTTCATAGATATTTGCTGCAAAGATCGCTCCCTTTAATGCACCACTTACTACAGTAGGTGCAAGGAAAAATCCCTGATAGAAAGACTGGATAACGCCTAATGATGCACCGACTTCTTTTCCGAGTCCCGGAGAAGTCAGGCGATAAGCCGCATTTTCAACACATTCTTTTTTTCCAACGATATAACCGCCGATCGGTGCAAGACCGCCGCCCGGATTTTTGATCAGGGAACCTACGATCATATCTGCTCCGACCTCAAGAGGCTCACGTTCTTCCACAAATTCACCGTAACAGTTATCTACCATACAGATGACGTCTGGCTTAATTTTTTTGATAAACGAGATCAATTCTCCAATACGTGCCACAGAAAGTGTTGGTCTTGTCGCGTATCCTTTGGATCGCTGGATCGTTACGAGTTTTGTGCGCTCATTAATCGCTTCTTTGATGTGGTCATAATCGAAACTTCCGTCCGGCAGAAGATCTACCTGACGATAGGATACGCCGTATTCTGCCAGCGATCCCTTAGATGGGCGGATACCGATCACTTCCTCTAACGTGTCATATGGTTTTCCGACCGGGGACAACAGTTCGTCTCCCGGACGAAGGTTAGACATTAAAGCAAGTGCCAGTGCATGTGTGCCGCAGGTGATCTGCGGGCGTACTAAAGCATCTTCTCCTTTAAAGCAGGATGCATATACTTTTTCTAATGTATCACGTCCGAGATCATTATAACCGTATCCGGAGGACATGTTAAAGCATTCTGCACTTACACGGTTATCCTGCATAGCTTTGATCACTTTTAACTGATTATATTCAGCCGTTGCATCAATCGCTTCAAAACGCTCTTTTAAGGAGGCTTCGATCTTTTCTCCAAATTCATATACTTCTCTTGAAATACCAAGAGCTTCATACTGTTCTTCCATCCATTTATTCATGACTGATTATTTCCTTTTCCTGTAAAATTGATATCATATCTGTTAAAATTGCTGCATCATCATAGCCAAATGTCTGCTTGTCGAGCCAGATCACATCGCGTTCTCTTTTAAACCACGTTAACTGGCGTTTGGCAAAATGACGGGTTTCCCGTTTGATGATATAGACGGCTTCCTCTAAGGTATATTCGCCGTCTAAATATGCAAGTATCTCCTTATAGCCGAGTCCCTGCATGGAAACCATTTCCCGGCTGCACCCCATATCTTTTAATTTTTGAACTTCATTTACCAGTCCTGCTGCTATCATCGCATCTACACGTTTGTCAATGCGCTCATACAATTTTGCGCGTTCATCGTTAAGAACAAAATAGGCAAAATTATAAGGAGATTGTTTTTGACGCTCCGTTTCATTGTGTTCAGATATTTTCTGACCGGATAAATGATAAAATTCTAAAGCCCGGATCACACGTTTGACATTATTGGCATGAATCGCCTCCGCAGATGCAGGGTCGACTTTGCGCAGCATTTCATGCAGATATCCGGCTCCGTGTTCTTTTGCCTGTTCCTCTAATTGTCTGCGGTATGCCTCATCACACTGCTGCTCTGTAAAATCAATATCGTACAAAAGTGCCTGAATATAAAATCCGGTGCCGCCGGCTATGATCGGGATTTTCCCCGCCGCATAGATTTCTTTTAAATATTCTTTTGCCATCGTTGTAAAACGCACAACATGAAATTCTTCGTCAGGTTCTAATTCATCGATCATATAATGCGTAATTCCCTGCATTTCCTCCGGCATAACCTTGGCAGAGCCGATATCCATATGGCGGTAGACCTGCATGGAGTCTGCAGAGATGACCGCTCCGTTTATTTTTTTCGCAAGTTCTACCGAGAGGGCACTTTTTCCCACCGCGGTAGGACCGGTCAGAATAATCATTGGTTTTTGTTTCATATCAGACAATCCTTTTAAATTTCTTTTCGATTTCATATTTTGTCATGGAAATGATCGTCGGGCGTCCATGTGGGCAGTTATATGGATTTTCCAGTTCTAACAGTTCATCAATGAGCCGCTCCGCCTCTGGTCTGCTGATGTGCTGGTTTCCCTTGATTGCAGCCTTACAGGACATAGAAGCAACTTTCTCCATAATAGCATTGGGAGAATCATTTCCGTTAATATTTGCAAAATCATCTAACATTTCAAGAAACATTGTTTTTGTGTCGATTCCTGTAAAATCAGCCGGAATGGCAGTTATTGCATATTCTTTTCCGCCAAACGGCTCGATCTCATACCCGAATGTATCAATCTGTGCCTTATATTTTTCAAGCATTTCAATTTCTTCAAGGCTTAATGTTAAAATGATCGGCGGACTTAACGTCTGTGATGAAAATGTTTTTTCATGCACTTTTTTCATTGTTTTCTCATAAAGTACTTTTTCATGTGCCGCATGCTGATCAATGATGAACAGCTTATCCTCATATTCCACCATCCAGTAGGTGTCGAAGAGCTGTCCGATGATCTTATGGCGCTTTTTGGCATCTTTAGTCAGAAAACCTTCGGAGACTGCTGCAAGTTCCTGCTGCTCGTAAGTGACTGTTGACTCTGGGGAAGGTGCCGGTGTCTTTTCTGGCAGGCTTTTGGCTGGTTTATCTGTTGGCATTAGCTGCGGTACTGGTTTGGAAACGGTGTATGTATTAGTTTCCGATACCCGGTCTGCGGACTGCCCTGCATCAGTCTCATGCGCAAGGTTATGTTCTGTACTTGCAGAAGGTCGTTTTAGCTGCATATCGGACGAATTATCAGAACCGGCCGGTTCTTTCTTTGGAAGCAGAGAATTAAAAATCGAAAGATTTTCCGGCGGTGCTGATTCCTTCTGAGGTATTGCATTTTGCGCTGAAACTGCTGCCTGCGATCGGACTGGCTCATTCTGCGGCACAGTTCCTTTGCGTGGCATTCCCGCCTGCCCCTGCGCATACACATCCTGCGGCTGGAACCTATGCCCGCTCCGTACTGTCTCAACACCTCGCCGCTCAAATGGCTCCGGCAGTGGTGCTTTGATGTTTTCCCGTTTTTGTACCTTTTCTTCCTGCACCGGCACTTCCGGGATAAAATCTTTGTGTGTCAATGTTCCCCGGATGATTTCAAACAGTGTTTTATAAATCGCTTCATTGTTTGAAAAACGAAGTTCCATCTTTGTCGGGTGTACGTTGACATCCAACAGATCCGTATCCATCGTAAAGTACAGAACACAAAACGGATACTGGTGCTGCATCAGAAATCCCTTATATGCTTCTTCAATCGACTTTGAGAGCAGTGAACTCTTTATATAACGTCCATTGATAAAATAATTTTCAAAATTACGGTTTCCACGGGAAATTATGGGTTTCCCGATAAATCCTTTGAGATGAAAATATTCGTTTTTATGATCGATTTCCAAAAGACCGGAGGTGATATCCCTGCCATAGATATGATAGATCATATCTTTTTCCCTGGAATTGCCGGAAGTATGCATTTTTGTCTGCCCGTTATTGATAAATTTAAAGGAAACATCCGGATGTGACAGAGCAAGCCGTTCCATCAGATCGTTGATGTAATTGCCCTCTGTCTGTGCGGTCTTTAAAAATTTACGTCTTGCCGGGGTATTATAAAAAAGGTTACGTACGATAAAGGTGGTTCCCTCCGGTGCACCGATCTCTTCATTTTCCTTTTCTTTTGATCCCTCAATGACATAGCGGGTACCTGTCAGTTCGCCATAGGTCTTTGTGATTAGTTCGACCTGCGATACTGCGGCGATACTGGAAAGTGCCTCACCGCGGAATCCTAAAGAAGTGATGCTCATTAGATCTTCCACGCTTTTGATCTTACTGGTCGAATGTCGCAAAAACGCAACCGGTACCTGTGCACGCTCAATACCACAGCCATTGTCAGTGATGCGGATAAATGAGATACCGCCCTCTTTGACCTCAACAGTAATGGCAGTCGCTTTTGCATCAATGGCATTTTCTACCAGTTCCTTTACCACAGAGGAAGGGCGTTCTACTACTTCCCCTGCAGCAATCTTATCAATTGTCTCCTGACTGAGCAGTGTAATTTCCGGCATACAGATTCACCTCGTTGTATCAATCGTTTCTGTTGTGTTTTTTGCAGATGTGCTTATGGTCTCGGCATTTTCGGAACACCGGATACCGGTTTGCCGCACGGTCTTGTCTCGGAACAGTATCCGAAATAATCGCATTTTGGCATAAATAAATTCTCGGTGATCCAGCGCCATTCCTCGGAATACTCAGAAAGTGCTTTTATGATATCACCGAACAGCTGACGGAATTCCCAGTATGCGCGGTTACACATTCTCTGATGACTCATCTCCGCTAAACTGCGCAGATTTCTCTTATCTACGATAGATGCTGTCATACCAAGCGGCAGTCCGTTTGCAACATCTTCCTTTGGAATACCGTAATCTTCCTGAAGAGAACGGCATTCTTCATTGATATGAGCCATCAATGCCTGATATTTTTTCAATGCTTCTTCGTTGTTTTTGATTGACGGCGGGATGATGTAGTCAAATCCGCGTCCGGCATAATTGATGTAGCGTGTGCTTGACTGTAAACGTGTTGGTGAACCGCCGATATGTGTATACCATTCACGCTCTACTCTTGCTGAATAACCGGAAATGATCATTTCTACATTTACATATTCCATGACCCTTCCATGTCCGGAAATGATACAGTCCATACCTCTCTTATAATTCTTTGCCGGATCTTCTATATTTCCTCCCCAGCAGACGCCGGCACGCTGTCCCATCAGTGTGATCGGGTTTTTCGTGGTTTCCGGTAAAATTGTAATTGTGCCCATAAATTTTATTCTCCATTTCTACCATCGGTTTTTTATTTTATTCTGTAATTCATAAAGTTTGTTTAACGCCTCGATCGGTGTTAGGTTTCCAACATCGATCGTCTTTAATTCTTCTAAGATATCGTCGTCTTTTACGGTATCAAATAAAGACATCTGTGTCAAATCAACTTCGTCAAGACGCTCTTTTTTCTTTTTATTTCCTGATGCTGCAGGTGTGATGTTTTTCGTGACGGATGTGATATCGTTTGCGCTTAACTCTTCCACGATCTCCTTCGCACGTTCAATGACAGAATCCGGAACACCGGCAAGTTTTGCAACCTGGATACCATAACTCTTGTCTGCACCGCCCTGCACAATCTTACGTAAGAATACAATGTCATCACCTTTTTCTTTTACGGCAATGCAGTAGTTGTGCACATTGTTCAGTTTCCCTTCCAGCTCGGTCAGCTCGTGATAATGTGTTGCAAACAGTGTTTTTGCGCCGAGCAGGCGTGGATTGCTGATATGTTCGACCACGGCCCATGCAATACTTAAACCGTCAAAAGTACTTGTTCCTCGTCCGATCTCATCGAGTACCAGAAGAGAGTTTGATGTCGCATTACGCAGAATATTGGCGACTTCATTCATCTCCACCATAAAAGTGCTCTGGCCGCTCGCTAAGTCGTCTGACGCGCCGACACGTGTAAAGATACGGTCAACAATGCCGATCTTAGCAGATGAAGCAGGAACAAAACTTCCGATCTGTGCCATCAGAACGATCAGTGCTGCCTGTCTCATATAGGTGGATTTACCAGCCATGTTCGGTCCGGTTATGATGGCTATCCGGTTATTTCCGTTGTCTAAATATGTATCGTTATCGATAAACATATCATTGGTGATCATTTTTTCGACAACCGGATGTCTGCCGCCTTTGATATCGATCACACCACTGCCTGTCATCTTTGGTCTGCAGTAATTATTCTGATCGGCAACAACTGCAAGTGAAACAAAAACATCCAGGTTTGCGATCGCTTTTGCTGTGCGCTGGATACGGACAACTTCTTCTGCAATTTTGTTGCGGACCTCACAGAACAGATCATATTCTAAGCTGACAAGTTTGTCCTCCGCACCTAAGATCATATCTTCTAATTCTTTTAATTCCGGTGTAATGTAGCGCTCTGCATTGGCAAGTGTCTGCTTCCTTGTAAAGTAATCCGGTACCAGATCTTTGTAAGAATTGGTTACTTCCAGATAATAACCGAACACTTTGTTGTATTTGATCTTTAAATTTTTGATTCCTGTTTTTTCACGTTCTTTTGCTTCTAATTCTGCAAGCCAGGTCTTGCCTTCTGTTTTTGCATTGCGGTATTTATCGACATCTTCGTTATAGCCTTCTTTGATCAGACCACCCTCACGCACAGATATAGGAGGCTCTTCCATGATCGAATTATCAATGAGTGAACACAGTTCCTCCATGGAATCAATATCATTCTGGATATTTTTTAACAATGCACCGTCAAACTCATCAAGCAGAGATTTGATCGGAGGAAGCATACTGATTGAATTTTTAAATGCGATCAGGTCACGCGGGTTGGCTGTCCGGTAAGTCACACGGGTGATCAGACGTTCGAGATCGTAGATAGGATTTAAGTATTCGCGTAATTCCTCTCTTGTGATCACATGATCATTTAATTCACCGATAGCTTCCTGACGCAGTTCGATCTCTGCCTTATCGATCAGTGGCTGCTCTACATAAGCGCGGAGTGTTCTCGCACCCATTGCAGTTTTGGTCTTGTCTAATACCCATAACAGTGAACCACGTTTTTGTTTCTCCCGCAGCGTCTCTACCAGTTCTAAGTTGCGTCTGGTCGAACTGTCAATGATCATATATTTTCCGGTTGAATACGGATGAATGGAAGAAAGATTACCAAGGTCATTTTTCTGTGTTTCATACAGATAACGGAGCAATGCGCCTGCTGCGATCGTACCGCATGCATAATCAGATAAGCCTAATCCTTCAAGACTCTGTACTTTAAAATGTTCTTTTAAGGTATTCTCTGCTGTCTCATCACTGAAATACCAGGATTCCAGTGAATAAACTGCGATACCGAGACGGTGTTTCATATCAGAAAGATCGACTCCGCTCATGTAAAAACTTTCGTTGCAGATGATTTCTGACGGTGCAAATTTATTGATCTCATCAATGAGCTTGCGTTCGGAATCTACCTCTGTGACGAAATAGTCTCCAGTTGAAATATCAGCCAGAGAAATACCGTATTTATCCGCAAGATAAACGATACACATGATGTAATTATTCTTAGATTCATCGAGAGCCTGCATGTCTGTGTTTGTTCCAGGTGTAACGATGCGGATCACTTCCCGTTTTACTAATCCTTTTGCGAGTTTCGGATCTTCCACCTGCTCACAGATCGCAACTTTATGACCGTTTGCAACCAGTTTATTCAAGTACCCTTCCACTGCATGATAAGGTACTCCACACATCGGCGCACGCTCCTCGGTACCGCAGCTTTTACCGGTCAATGTCAGTTCAAGTTCTTTCGATACAACGATCGCATCATCAAAAAACATCTCATAAAAATCACCGAGTCTGTAAAATAAAATGCAATCTTTATATTCTTCTTTGGTTTTTAAATATTGCTGCATCATAGGTGTATATTCTGCCACGTTCTTAACCTCTGTTCTTCCTTTTATTAAATCATTGTGAATTATTTATTTTATGTTTGAGTCATTGTTTACCGATCGCCTCGGCAACTTTTAATCCGTCCATCGCTGCAGACATGATACCACCCGCATATCCCGCACCTTCCCCACATGGGTAAATGCCACGGATATTTGACTGAAAAGTTTCATCGCGTACGATACGTACCGGTGAGGATGTACGGCTTTCCACCCCGGAAAGAATCGCATCGTCACGGTCAAATTTCGGGATGGCATGGGAAAAATGGTGCATTCCTTCTATGAAAGACTCCTCTAATTCTTCCGGCAGGAGGCCTCTTAAATTATCAAGTACTGCTTCTCCTTTTGTCGTGCTCTCAAATGCGCCATAAGAAACAGAGGCACGGTTTTTACAATAATCTCCAAATAACTGCTGTGGAATTTTTCCATTTCCGATCTGCCATGCACGTGCCTCTAAACGCTCCTGAAAACGTACACCAGATAAGGCATCTTCCATATCAGCCGCATCCTGTGGCAGTTCACCATGGCGTACTGCATCTGCTTTGAAATCTTCCGGTGTGACAGAGACAATGATCGCACTGTTTGCATTGCTGCCGGCACGGTCAGAATAGCTCATACCGTTGACAGCAATGCGGCGTTCTTCTGAGGAAGCGTTTACAACATAGCCTCCAGGACACATGCAAAAGGAATACACACCACGTCCAGATGAAAGATTTGCCGTCACTTTATAAGGTGCCGCCGGAAGTCTGCCGGCATATAAACTTCCATACTGTGTCAGATTAACTTCGCTCTGCGGATGCTCAACACGGAATCCGACTGCAAAAGATTTTGCCTGCATATCAAGCCCTTTTTCATGTAACAATGAAAACGTATCTCTTGCACTGTGCCCGACCGCAAGAACCATACAGCCGGTATTGATCTGTCTGGAGTGATTTAATTCAACGGATTTTAAATTGCCGTCTTTATCGGTGGAAAAACCGGTTACACAGGTTTCAAATAAAAACTCCACACCATTTTCTGACATAAAAGTACGCATCCGTTTTATTACATCCGCAAGAATATCGGTGCCAATATGCGGCTTATTTTCATATAAAATATGTTCCGGTGCGCCAAATTTTACAAATGTTTCAAGGACAAAACGGTTACGCCCGATGGGATCTTTAACTAATGTATTTAATTTTCCATCAGAAAATGTTCCTGCACCGCCTTCACCAAACTGGACATTAGAAGCTGTGTTTAAAATACCGGTTTCCCAGAACTTTTGCACATCAGCAGTCCTTTCATCGATTTTTTTCCCGCGCTCTGCAACAACCGGTCTGAAACCTTCTAACATTAATGCATAGGCACAAAATAGTCCTGCAGGACCAGCCCCCGCGATCACAGGTGTGAGGGAGGGATTTTTTACTTCTGGAAGAACATATTTTTTAACTTTAGTTAACATAATGTTATTATCGTTAACCTTTTTGACGATTTTTTGTTCATTTGGTATTTCAACATCTACAGAGTACACATAAAACAGATCCGGTTTCTTTCGTGCATCGATGGATTTTTTGACAATCTGGTATTTAAATGGCGTATCTGCTGTAAATTTCAGTGCTTTTCTGATCTTTTGCTCTAACTGTGCCGTGTCGTGTGTTACCGGCAGCTTGATCTGGTTAATACGAATCATTACTTCCTCATTTCTTTTTTGTGTACTTTTTTCCCACGTCGTGCATATTCCGCTGCATGGATTCCTGCCACATATCCGCTTGACCATGCCCATTGCAGATTATATCCGCCGCAGGTACCGTCAATATCAACGACTTCTCCTGCGAAAAACAAGCCGGAAACTAATTTTGACATCATACTTTCTGCATCAATTTCATGAGTATCTACTCCACCTGCACATACCTGTGCCTGCGCGATATCTTTGCTTCCGGTAATGTCGACATGAAGTCCTTTTAACAGCTTAGTAAGGCGCGTGAACTGTTTTTCGGATACTTTTTCTGCCGGAATGTGAAGATCAATCCCCGCTTCTTTCAAAAGCACTTCTACGAGTTTTTTATTGCAAAGCCCGATCATTGCCTGGGCGGCATCTTTTCCATGTGCTCGTTTTAAAAATCGCAGTTTTAAAAGACTGGTAATTTCATCAAAAGACCTGTCAGGCATAAAATCAATTATCACATAGACCTGTTTCTTTTGCTTTAATGCTTTGGTTGCAAACCGGCTGATCTGGAAAACCGGAATCCCGGATATCCCATAATCTGTCAACTGTAATTCACCGCGTTCTGTGGTTGTTTCTGCACCGTTTATGTATAATTTTATCAAAGTTTCTGCACGGATTCCTGCAAGCATTTTAAAGAATGACTGTTTGCCCTGCAGCGGAACTAAAGCCGGTACAATATCTATGATATGGTGGCCAAAATGTTCTATATATGGAAGCGCACTGCCATCACTTCCGCTTTTTGGTGAAGCGAAAAGGCCAGTTGCAAAAATGATCGATTTTGCACGAAAATCGCCTCTGCCTGTCTGAATCAGGAAGAAGTCTCCCTGTTTTCTGATGGCTTTGATCTCGCAGGAGACAAATTCCTTTACACCTGTATATGCTGCTTCCATGCGCAGTACGTCTAAAACGGAAGCTGCCTGTTCACTTGCCGGATAATAATAACCGTTTTTTATTTTAGGTTCAATGCCGATCCGGCGAAAAAAAACCACTGTTTTTTTCTGATCAAACTGCTTCATTACCGGCACAGTAAAAGCAGGGTCTTCGCCTCTGTAACACGACAATCCCTGCACTTCGTTTGTATAATTACATTTTCCATTTCCTGTGGCGAGTATTTTTTTTCCTACCCGATCCATATGTTCTAAAATGATCGTATCTGCGCCCGTCGATGCGGACATAATGGAAGCCATCAGCCCGGATGCCCCGCCGCCAATGACTGCAACTTCTGTTTCTGTCATATATTTCAAACCTTTTTTAGATATTTTTCCAAACAAACCATAGCATATTTTAGCATACAAAAAACAAACATTCAATCCGTGAAAATCATTGTTATTGCTGGTAATTCATCAATACTATGATACAAGGGAAATATCAGCTTGAATAACTTTCCAGAAAATCATATAATTCCCGGTCATCCGAAAAAAAGATACCGTTTTCTATTTTTTCTACCATATCTGCATCCAGATCACGTATGCGGATATTTGTTTCAAAAAACTCTGTAACACCATCACTCTGGTATACAACTAACACCCCGTTTTTCTGTTTAATTACATATGTGTATGGTTCACAGATAGCAATAATTTCTGTTGACCGGACAATTTGTTCCGTGTCATTTTCATCTGATATTTTCTCGGTTGAAGCAGTCAGATTTTCTTTTCCTATTCCTGTATTTTGCTGTATAGATAATAAATATACTACCAGGATCAGCAGAAGAAAGATCATGCCGGTAAAAAGGCAAATACCCGTCGTTTTTTTCATTTCATCACCCCATATTACGGTTTTTACGATAAGTATTTGCCATATTTTACTTTTTATTCATTTGTAAGAACTATTTATCTTAATAGATGAAGTTTTTTGGCTATGTCTGCCAACATGCGTCCTTTCGGGAAACGCAGGATCTCCTGTTCATTTAATCCTTTTAATAACAGCAGTAATACAGCATATACTGCTGCTCCGGCTACAATTGACAGAACCGTTGCAATCGCATTGATACGCAGTACATATAAGATACCGTGATAGATGAGCCATACAACGACACCCATTCCAGTCGCCGCAATAGCAGGAACAAAAAACGTTTTCCGGACTTCCTGGCGGTATCCGCTGTATCGCCGGATCGATCTTGCATTTAAGATACACATGATAAGACCGAATGCAGCATTTGCAATAACAACCGCAAAAATATTTAAATCAAACAGGAACATAAGTGCTGCCAACAGTCCCAAATGCAGTACCAGTGCAATAATCGCATTTTTGATCGGTTCTTTCATACGCCCCATTCCCTGTAAAAGCCCATTCGAAAGCGTTGACAGGGAGAAAAATAAAATTGTAACGGCTCCGACCTGCAGCATATGTGCGGCGGTCTCGGATGAATCACGGAACAAAAGCTGTAAGATCGGAGATGCAAGCACACCCATGCCAACTGCACAAGGAAATGCGATCACCATGATAAAACGTGTTGCGACACTAATCTGCCGCTTTGCCTCACCTTTTTTTCCGGCTGCATAGGCAGCGGTAAGTGCAGGAACAGAGGATGCAGCCATTGCTGATGCAATGGAAATCGGGACATTGATCAAAACCGTATATTTTCCTGTATAAATACCATTCCAGGAGCCATACTGGCTTGCTGTATAACCTTGAAATGCTGCGATGTGTTTATACACCGCCTGGTCTATAACTGCATTACAGTTATAAATGGTACTGCTCAGTAAAACAGGAATGATCGTTACGATCAATAAATGAAATATAGATGCATAAGAGTCTACATTATTTCTGCGTTCTCTGTGCAGGCTGCGTTTAAATACACGGAGATATACAACCAGTACGAAGGTACAGAATAATAATGCGACTAATGCACCTATAGCGGTGCCAAGTGTTCCTCCGGCAGCCCCATATGCAGCAGAATAATTATCTGCATCACCAAGCAGTGCACCTGCTTTCGCACCATAATCAGCCAGCACATACGCAGCCCATACGCTGACGATCGCATTTGCGATCTGCTCTAAAATCTGGGAGGTTGCACTTGGCATCATTGTTCCAAGTCCCTGGAAGAAGCCTCGCATAACACCAAGCACGGCAACGATCAAAAGCACCGGAATCAGTACCCGTACTGCAAAAATACTCATCGGTGTTTTCATCAGTGTTCCTGTGATAAACTCTGCTCCAAATAACAGGATCAGTGCCGCGATTGTACCAGTACATGCACCAAAAACCAGCGCACATTTTAGAATGCGGTATACATTGTGTCTTCTGCCCTGTGAATAGTTTGCGGATACCAGCTTTGAAACTGCAAGTGGCAGACTGTAAGATGAAATGATCAATAAAATATTATAAATCTGAAAAGCAGTTCCATAGTAATCATTTCCTGTATCACCAATAATATTTGTCAGTGGGATACGGTAGATCAGACCAATAATACGACTGACAATAGATGCGATGGCAAGAATAGAACCCTGCACAAGGAAACTTGTACTGCTTTTTTTACTTTGTTTGCCCATGTGACTTAATCCTCGTTATCTTAAAATGTTCATTTCGTTTAAGATCTCAGTTTGTTTTCCTTCCATAACGGCAGCTTCTTCCGGCGTCATATGGTCATATCCAAATAAGTGAAGCATACTGTGCAGGATCAGAAACGCATATTCACGTTTTTCACTGTGTCCATAACTTTTCGCCTGTTCTTTTACTTTGTCAACGGAAATAATAATATCCCCAAGCATGATCTCCCCTGTGTCAGGGTTGAAATTATCATCATAATCATCTTCTAACTTCGAAAAATCTCCTGCACTCTCATAAGAAAGCATTGGAAATGACAGAACATCTGTCGGCGCATCTATATCACGGTATTCTTTATTGATGGCGTGGATTCCATCATTATCTGTGAGTGTCAGATTGATCTCCGCTTCAAAGGGAAATCCCTCATGCTCGATCGCATAATCTGTCACTTCTTTTGCAAGTGTCTCCTCATCAAATGAAAAATCTGTTTCCGTTTCTTTTTCTATAAAAAGACTCATAAATTTCCTCATTTCTGTGCCTTACCGGCAATTTTTATATCTTTTGTTTTTCATGTAATTTTTAAAAGAAGAAATTCTCCTCATTTACAAGATATTCCCTGATCTTCAAAAACATATTCATGCCAAGTCCTGACTGGTCGTAAATTCCGCTGGCGGAATACTCGTTTAATGTCTGGTAAATGACCATATCCTGGTTCCATTCGCTTGCCATTGTATAACTGTCAAACACCTCTATCTTTTTTACCAGACCGTTTACCATATGTACGATTGCTGACTCTATGGATGAAGGCGGTGCTGTCTCTCCATCGTACTCACTGATGATACGGATGACATCTTCCGGAAAACAGTGTTCCTGCACAATACGGATCCCGCTCTGTGTCAGAGGTTCTCCCTCCATAATACCGATCCGGTAATAAAATCCTGCTGCTGCGCATGTCTTTTCATCGGCACCGGCAACTTTTGCACATTTTGCGGCAAGTTCTGAAACTCTGCGTGCATGCTGATATTCCTGTTTCGAGAAACTGGAAAGCTCACGGACAAGCGGATACGTATCATCTATGATATCTGTCAGAATATCATTTACCTCCTGCTCTCTTAAACGGGAAAAATGACGAAAGCCAAACTGCATCCATAAAACACTGATGGCACCTTCAAAAAGTCCCCATAATAAAAGTTTAAAATGGACTTCCTGATAAGTCAGATAATAAAAAGTTATTGGAAGCATAATGGAAAGACAGAATAACAGTACTTCATACCATATAAGTGTCTTCTCACGTTTCACTGCCTCTTCAGCCGTTCCAGCAAGTATTGCTCCAAAAATCGTCATCAGACAGTACAGTACTAATTCCTGTGAATGCAGCCCTAACACGAGACATAGCATTGCATCCCAGAAAATTCCGGTAATAAGTGCAAGACGTTCGGAACCAAAGGCAACGATAAGAAGCGGCACAAGCATCAGAGGTTTTACAAATTCAGGAAAATATGCAGCCAAAAAGACTACTATTGCTGCTGATGTGTAACCATATAATATTTTTCTAAAATCTGTTTCACGGTTATGACAGATCAGTCCTTCTGCACGGTCGTGCTCTATGAGAAAAAGAAATAACACAAACCATATCACAGCAATACAGACAATCCCCAAAAACTGATCCAGCAAAATCTGTCGTTTTGCACATAACAAAAGTGTCACCATGATGGTAACGATAAACATACAGACATGGTTCCATACTCTTTTGATTACAAGGCGGTCATTCATCGCTGGCGAGTCTCCTGTCTTCTTTTTGATGTACTCTTATTGCGGTTTTCATAATCTTCGTAAGCCTTGACAATTTTTTGTACGACCGGATGACGAACTACATCTTTACTGGTCAGCTCACAAATTCCAATCTCATCCACTTTTTTTAATACTTTTAATGCGACATCAAGACCGGATGCTGTGCCCGGTGCAAGATCTTTCTGGGTAGCATCACCCGTGATCACTGCTTTAGAACCAAAACCAATTCGGGTAAGGAACATTTTCATCTGCGCCGGTGTCGTATTCTGTGCTTCATCTAATATGATAAATGCATTGTCAAGTGTACGTCCTCGCATGTATGCAAGCGGTGCGACCTCGATCAACCCCTTTTCCATATTTTTCTGGAAGCTTTCTGCCCCCATGATCTGATATAATGCATCATAAAGTGGTCTTAAATAGGGGTCAACTTTGCTTTGCAGATCTCCCGGCAGAAATCCTAATTTTTCTCCGGCTTCGATTGCCGGACGTGTCAGGATGATCCTTCCTACTTCTTCGTTTTTAAATGCAGTAATTGCCATTGCCATCGCAAGATATGTTTTACCGGTCCCGGCAGGACCCATTCCAAACACGATCATTTTCTGGCGGATCGCATCTACATATGCTTTCTGACCAAGTGTCTTTGGTTTTACCGGTTTGCCGTTGATCGTATGACAGATACAATCTTTATCAATTTCAACGATCGCGGATTCTTTTTCCTCCTCCGAAAGCGCAAGAGCATAATTGACATTCTGTTCCGTGATAATATTTCCTCTTTTGGATAACTCGATCAGTTGTAAAAACACCTGTTCTGCTTTTTTTAAATTATGTTCTTCTCCAAGCAGCTTCATATTTTCACCGCGTAACACTACAGTGACATTTAACGTACGCTCAATCTTTTTGATGTACGCATCAAATTGACCAAATACATTTGCGACATGATCAGTTGGTATATTTAATGATAGTTCAGTCAGACTCATCTGTCGGTTGCCTCTCTTCACTCGATTGTTCGATGATTTTTGTCGGCTGATAGGAAACAATGGATTTTAAAGTTTCTATCGTCCCTTTCACCACATATTTTTTCTTTGTTCTTTCTATAATAACATTTTTTTCTGTAATTTGAATACCTTTTTCTTCCAAATCGTCAATATATTTCTTAAGATTCCGGGAAGCTATTTGTTTTGCCTCTTTTTCTGTATATATATTTTTTTCATTTTTATAGCCGGAATAAGTCTGTCTGACCAGATAAACCGGCAGATAAAAGTTGTCTGTGAAATGAAACTGTGACACATCCGATATGACATCATACGGTTCTTCCACCGGTGAAAAGAAGGGATTTTTGAACAGGTGCTCTAAAATCCTGATCTGATACGTTATTTTTTCGTCACCGGTCGGTATTTTTTTTATATATTCAGCAGGTATCTCGTCATGATAGGAATATGTAACTTTTGCCGTAATATCCGCATCTGCAGTACGGTAAAGATATTTTTTTGTATCGCCATCATCATTCAGGATCTCAATACTTCCATTGACCAGTATATCCCCTTTTTTGACTGCCATGCCCGTGGTCACAACAGGAGTACCGCTTCTTGTGATCATATCTGAGATAACGCCATCATCTGATGCAATAATATCACGTGCAGTGTTATCTTTATCATTCTTATAATTTTCTTCGGGAAGCAGATTTTCCTGAATGTCTACCGTCATTTTTGTTCCATAGATCTTAATGGAAGTCCAGATAACTTCCGGATATCGGCTTCTTAACGTTTCTTCTAAAGCTGCACAGTCAATGTTTTTTTTCTTTGCACCAAAAGAAGCATGTTCCCCTGAAAGGAAACAGAGTACGACTTCTTCGGACAGATAAGAATTGCCATTGACCTCAATATTCCAGATAAAACCGGAAAGGTAATAAAGCAGCCCTGCAAAAAGGATCATCCCCATGGCAAACATTTTTCGTTTACGGTAATGATACAATTCAAACGGCATGCCGTATTTTTTTATGATCCGTATATGTGTTCTTGTTTTTTTTAAGATCGGACGTAATTGCTTAAAGCCTGCTACACTGATACAGAATTCATATCCATCTGCAATAGATTTTAAATTCCAGATCAGAATGTCACGGCTTCCACATAAATTAAGGAAACGTTCCGGCGCATAACCGCTTAGACGGACATACACGTACCCCTTAAAATATTTAATTACCGAGAGCAGCATCTGTCAGTTCTCGTATTGGATCGTATCTAAAAAACCGGTAATTTTCATTTCCTCATTCGTATAATAATCGATTGCAAGATGTGAGCCGGAAATCAGTATCCTGCAGTTTTTTGTCTGTATTTTGATAAAGGAATCCTCATATTCCAGGATTCCTTTATAATTAGAAATCAGAACCTCATGCCGCCCGGTTGCAGTCACGATCGCCGCACCAAGCATCAGATCCTTCGGCAGTTCTAAACTGTTTATTATTTTTTCTTTCTGATTTTTCTTCATATATGATTGTATGAAGGAAAAAAAGATCTTATTCTCATTCGTAAATATATTCTTTTACAACTGGCTGCATTTCTTTTGGTTCATTTGAAATTTCATATGCGTGCAGTACTTTTTCGGCAGCAGTATTCATTTTTGCACGGTCATTCGCACAGATAACAGCCAGAGTATCACCGGTATTTACCTGATCGCCATTTTTCTTTTTTAAATAAATACCGACGGAAAGATCTATCTTACTGTCCTTTGTCTCACGTCCGCCACCGAGAGTCATACAGGCAATACCGATATTCTCTGCCAGAATACGGTGCACATATCCGCTGCATTCTGCTTTGACGTCGATCGAATATGCCGTTTCCGGAAATTTTGTGGTATCGTAAACATAAGATACATCACCGCCCTGGGCTTTTACAAACTCAGCCAGTTTATCAAGTGCGGCTCCGCTGTCAATGCTGTCTTGCATGAGTTTTACAGCCTCCTCATGGGAACCGGCACGCTCTGCAAAAAGCAGCATCTGCGCTCCAAGTGCAAAGACTACTTCTTTAAAATCGGAAGGTCCATGGCCTTTTAAAGTATCGATCGCCTCGATCACTTCGATGGCATTTCCGATAGCGTTTCCAAGTGGCTGATCCATATCAGTAATGACTGCTGCTGTCTTTTTTCCTGCCATTGTTCCGATTGATACCATCTCTTTTGCAAGTGCAACGGAATCTTCATATTTCTTCATGAATGCACCATTGCCGGTCTTAACATCAAGTACGATCGCATCACTGCCGGAGGCTAATTTTTTACTCATAATGGAACTTGCGATCAGTGACATCTGATCGACGGTAGCTGTGACATCCCGCAATGCGTACAACTTTTTATCTGCCGGTGCAAGGTTTGCAGTCTGGCCTGCGATCGCAATACCGATCTCACGGACATTTTTAAAAAAAGTTTCTTCCGGGAGCGCAGTCGTAAATCCCGGAAAACTCTCAAGTTTGTCAATCGTTCCGCCGGTATGGCCAAGCCCTCTTCCGGACATTTTTGCAACCGGAACTCCAAGTGATGCAACGATCGGTGTCAGGGCAAGCGATGTTTTATCGCCCACACCGCCGGTACTGTGTTTGTCAACTTTGATACCAGGAATAGAGGAAAGATCAAGTACATCCCCGCTGTCACGCATAGCAAGCGTCAGATCAACTGTTTCACGTTTACTCATTCCCTGAAAACAGATTGCCATTGTCATTGCAGACATCTGATAATCGGGAATTGTACCATCTGTAAATCCCTCTATCATAAAACGGATCTCTTCTGTGGTCAGTTCCATACCAAGTTTTTTCTTTTCAATCAGGTCATACATTCTCATGTGCATAATCCTCCCTTGTATCAATATCAACAAAAAATTCCGGCATTTCAACCGGATAAGTGAAAACATCGTCCGGATGGGAACGGATGATCTTTTTACCACCACATTCTCCGGTCAGCCTAAGCAGCTCTGCACGGTAGTTTTCAGCAAAAAGATTCGGACTTCGTAAAATGCCCTCACAGGATAATGCTCCGATTCCTTTTTTACTTTCTATAAAATCATTTAGAAAATCAAGCAGTATTTCAGCCTTTACATAAGGCTGATCTGCCTGAAAAAACATATCATAAGAAAATGAATCGCCCTCGTTTATCATAGGAGAATCTATCGCTGCCTTTACCCCTTTTCGGATGCTTGAGGCAATCCCATCATTTTCTTCTCCCTGGTTGCGTACAATTATATAATCTTTTGGTATATTCTGACCATGTACAGTATGCTCTTTTTTTGTCAAATGATCCTGTTCGTCTTTAGTATTTTTTCTTCTGTTTCCCAATATTTCCTTACACAGTTCCTCAATCCTGTCATATGCAGTCACAACAATGAGCCTGCATGGATAACTACACATTTTCTGCAGACGAACCAGTTCCGTCAGTCCATGCAAAAACAATGGTTTCCCATGAAATTCCGTGAGCAGTTTATTGCTGCCGAAACGTCTCGCATATCCGGCAGCAAGATAGATCAGATTTATCTGTTCCGTATCAGATCACCTGCATTCCTTTTAAGATTTTCTCCGGAGTGATCGGCAGCTCATTGATCCAGACGCCGGTTGCGTTATAAACTGCATCTGCGATCGCCGGGGCCGGTGTATTGATGACGATCTCACCGATGGATTTTGCACCAAAAGGACCAGTCGGTTCATAGCTGCTGTCAAATTCCACACGGATACGGTCTGTATCCAGACGGCTTGGTACTTTATACTGCATAAAGGAATTGGAAAGATTTTTCCCGCGTTCATCGTACCAGATATCCTCGTACAGTGTCATGCCGATTCCCTGCAAAAGTCCTCCTTCTGTCTGTACCCTTGCAAGATTGGTATTTACGACAGTTCCACAGTCAACACAGGCGGTATAGTCTAACAACTCAATCGCGCCTGTTTCCGGGTCAACCTCGACTTCGGCGCAGGCTGCCATAAATGGTGGCGGTGATACCGGGGAGCTGTGTGAATAAGTAACCTCCATTGATATCTCATTATTGCACATGGACGCGGTTGCAATGTCAAAAAGGCTCATTTTAGAACCGTCTGATTCATCGATGACATTTTCTCCATCAAAAGTAAGTGCAGAAGCATCTTTATTCATACGGGCTGCTGCAAGTGCAATAATGTGTTCTCTCAACTGTTCACATGCCTTTACTGCTGCCATTCCGGTCAGATAAGTTGTACTGGATGCATAAGAACCGGAATCATATGGGGAAATATCAGTATCTACGCCGTAGACAGATATATTATCGATCGTTGTTTCTAACACATCTGCCGCAAACTGGGCAATGATCGTATCACATCCGGTACCCATATCAGTACAGCCGACTGTAATATGATACGTTCCCTCATCGCTTAATTTTACCGTGACAGAACCTACATCACAGTTTGAAATGGAAGATCCCTGCATCGCCATTGCAACTCCGCGTGCCCGGATCTTTCCATCCGGCATCACAGTACGCATGCCTTTTTCTTTCCATCCGATCATATCGGACGCTTTTAACAGACATTCTTCTAAACGGCAGCTATTTGCGGTCTCACCATAATATGCAGGCATTATATCCCCTTCATGGATCATGTTTTTCTGACGAAGTACGATTGGGTCCATAGAAAGTTTATCGGCTAATTTATTGACCGTGGACTCGACTGCAAAAATACCCTGTGTTGCACCGTAACCACGATAAGCTCCTGCAGACATGCGGTTCGTATAGACAACCTCATATTGGAAACGGAATGCTTCTGTATGATACATTGGAATGGATTTATGTCCGCTTAATCCTACGGTAGTCGGACCATGTTCACCAAATGCTCCGGTATTAGACAGTGTATGCATATCAATGGCACGGATCGTTCCATCGGACATTGCACCCAGACGAACTCTTACTTCCATCTCATGACGCGGTGAAGATGCGATCATGGATTCTTCTCTGGTGTAGATCATTTTTGCCGGTTTGCCGGTCTTTAAGGTTACGATCGCCGGATATACTTCTGTGACAACCGTCTGTTTTGCACCAAAACCTCCACCGATACGAGGTTTGATGACACGGACTTTTGCCTTGGAAATATCAAGTGCATTTGCAACGATCCTTCTTACATGGAAAGGAATCTGTGTGGAACTGAGCACGATCAGACGTCCATAGGTATCCATATATGTACAGGTACGGAAAGTTTCCATCATACTCTGCTGCATGGCTTTGACATGATAAGTTTCGTCTAACACAATATCACAGTCTGCAATGACAGCATCCACATCTCCTTCACCATCTACGCCGGATGCGCAGAGATTTCGTTTGTTGTCAGCACCAACCGGACAGAGTGACTTCCAGTCATCCTCCGGATGAACTAAAATAGGATTATCCATTGCCGTATGGAAATCTAAAACAGCATCTAAAACCTCATAGGTCACTTTGATCCGCTTTAATGCCATATCAACCGCTTTTTCTGTTTCTCCGGCAACGATCGCAACCGGATCACCAACAAAACGGACACGTTCTTCTAATATGTATCTGTCATATGGACTTGGTTCCGGATATGTCTGCCCTGCCATGGTAAAACGACGTTTTGGAACATCCTTGTAGGTCAGCACACAGACGATACCGTCTATTTTTTCAGCAAGATCTGTGCGGATTTCTTTGATCAGTGCGTGGGCATGCGGACTTCTGAGTACCTTTACGATCAGACAGTCTTTTGGCGCCACATCATCCATATAAACTGGTTTTCCGGTCACAAGCGCCATTGCATCTTTTTTCATTACGGGAGCATTGACAAATTTTCCCGGTTTTCTTAAATTCGTACTGCTATTCATGCCATTTCCCCCATTTTAAATTTCAGGTATTCTTTAACTGCACGAAGCTGGCTCTCGTATCCGCTGCATCTGCAGAGATTTCCGGCAAGGTATTCTTTCATATCCTCCTCAGTCGGATTGTCTAACTCGTCCTCCATCGCAAGTACATTCATGATAAATCCCGGATTACAGAAACCACACTGTTCTCCACCCTGTTTTGCAAGGTAAGTACCAAATTCTCTTGCGCGTTCTTCCACACCTTCTAAGGTGGTGATATGTGTACCGTCTGCCCTTGCTGCCAATACGGAACAGGAAAGCACCGGTTTGTGGTCAATCCATACGGTACACAGACCACAGTTAGATGTTTCACAGCCTCTTTTTACGCTGTAACAGCCCTCAGACCGGACAAATTCCAAAAGCGGCAGATCTGCTGCGATCTCACGCGTGATCTCACGCTCATTCAACCATACATGTATTTTCATCTTATTATTTGTTCTCCATTTCTGATATTATCTTTTTATCATCAAAGACTTTCATACCTTTTTGACACCAGAGCCTGTCTTTATTTTCCAAAAGAACAGATTGCTCTGCGGATCAGCACACCTGCAACATGTTTCCTGTAATCGGCACCGGCTCTGCGGTTGTTCCCATAGGTAAACTGATCTGCGCACCAGATGGCAAGTTCTTTGACCAGTGTCTCATCTTTTTCAAATCCCTTCGGAAACTGTTTTCCAAAACCATCCGGTTTCGCGGAGCTAAGTGGCAGTTCTATCAATCCGGCATGAACCGGTCTTGCCCCGATACTCACATGCAGACTGTCATCATATTCAGACACCGCACATGCAATCACCGGGAAATCAGTAGCTGTATTACGCTGGCTTAAATAGGCGATACGGATCGGCTTTTTTGCCACATGAAGTGCAATTAAAATATCGTTGTCATATGGCATATCAACAAAATCTTTTAAGGGAACCATACCTGCATGATACAGTTCGACCTGCGTATCCATTGCAAGAAATACAGTCAGCACATCGGAAAAGCCGAAACGCCCGAAAATACTGCCTCCAACCGTTGCACAGTTGCGGAACTGTACGCCGACAATATGGCGGACACTCTCACGAATCGCTCCGTTGGTATATGCGGCAAGTCCCACATGTTTTTCTATTTCACGTAAGGATGTCATGGCACCGATGACAAACTCTGTTTCCGTCTCAGTGATCTTATCAAGTCCAAGTCCCGACAGATCGATCGCTGTTGAAATCCTGCGGTCACCGATCTTCATCCAGACACCACCGGCGATAATCTTATTATTTTTTTTCTGATTCAGCTCATATGCTTCTTCTAAACTTTCTACCTTACGGTATTCATTGATCGTTAACATTGATTCCTCCTATGTGTACGCATAAAAAAGCGCTACCTATATTATACTGTACGGAAGTACCTGCGTCAAACAGGAATACGGGATTACAACAAAATAATGAGGTACTGAAATATCCAGTACCTCATCAATCATTCTTTTAATAAGTAAACAGTTGCGTCCAGTAAGGTGTTCCCTGCCCATTGGTACGGTAGCCGACACCAAGTTTTTTAAAGTTCGGGTTTAAAATATTTGCGCGGTGCCCCTCACTGTTCATCCATGCATTCATAACAGTTTCCGGTGTTTTTTGTCCCCATGCGATATTTTCTCCGGCTCCGCGGTAGGTAATGCCAAGATCTGTGATCGCTGTTCCAAAAGTTCTTCCATCCGGTCTTGTGTGGGAAAATGATTTTTCAATCTCTATGGAACGTGTTGCTGCGGCTGCTGCTACCGTATCATCCCAGATCAGTTCATTTAGTCCGGCTTTTTTCCGCTCTGCATTGACCAGCTTTAAAACCTGTTTTATGTAAGAAATTTCCGCAAGATCCTCTTTTGGCTGTTCATCGCCGGATGTGTTGCCACCCGGCTGATTTTCTTCAGGTTTCTCCGGCGTATCCGGCTTTTCTGGTGTACCAGGTGTCTGATCGTCTTTGTCGTCTTCTGGTATTTCCGGTGTACATTCTCCCGGCAGGACGATTGCCGGAAATCGGTCGCATATTTTTTTTAATAAGTCATTGACAGAATCTGCCTCAAAAGAATTCCACTGATCAGCAGCACAGTCTTTTTCAAAAACCGAGATATTCACACGGTTTGCGGATGCTGCTTCTACCGGTGCAGACACACTCAGTGTAATTCCAAGTGCTGCTGTAAATGCCAATAGTATCTGTTTCTTCATGATAATCCTCCATTTTGCTGTCATTTCATAAATGTAATGTAACAGTTTGATATGTTACGTATTTGTTTTAAAACTATTACATTTTTGTTACAAACAGAAGAATATCATAATTCATAACTGCATCCAACCGGTAACATCTGGCATTTCTGGTAATTTTTACTCGACTCCCGCCTTTTTGCAGATATCATTCAGGCAGCAACGGTCACAAAATGGTTTTGTCCGTGCTGTACATACCTCACGTCCATGATATACAAAGCGGTGGCACAGATCACTGCCCTCCTCCGGCGGAATGATCTTCCAGAGTTCCATCTCTACTTTTTTCGGTTCTTTGATGCCATCCACAAGACCGATGCGGTTTGAAAGACGGATACAGTGCGTGTCAGTTACGATCGCAGGTTTTCCGAATACATCTCCCATGATCAGGTTTGCACTCTTTCTTCCCACACCTGGAAGTTTTAAAAGTGCGTCAAAATCATCTGGTACATTTCCACCATACTGCTCCCATAAAATCTTCATACAGGCACTGATATCTTTTGCCTTGCTCTTTCCGAGACCGCAGGGTCTTACAATTTCTTCGATCTCTTCCACCGGTGCATCGGCAAGTGCTTTTACATCCGGAAATTTTTCATATAATTTTTCCACGACGACATTTACTCTTGCGTCGGTACACTGTGCCGCTAAACGGACACTGACTAAAAGTTTCCACGCCTGATCATAGGTAAGACTGCATCCGGCATCCGGGTATTCTTTTTTCAGACGTTCGATCACTTCTTTGGCAAGTTCTTTTTTTCTCATGATGCTCCTCACTTTTATCGTTAAAACTTCTTTTATTTTACCATAAAACACTGCATTTAAACAACTTTATCCATTCACTTCCTGCGCCCCGTAAATAGACTTATTTCCATTTACCAGATATGCAATCATACACACGATAAAAAATGGAATCATATCATTGCTTCCAAACACTTCGAGTCCGATCAGAACCGGCGCAAAAAGTGTGTTTGTTGCACCCGCAAATACCGCTGCATATCCAAGCGCTGCGCAATGAACCTGAGAAAGTCCAAGGATTTCTCCCAAAACGATACCAAGGGATGCACCGATAGAAAATAAAGGTGTGACTTCCCCTCCCTGAAATCCGATTGCAAGAGTTAAGACCGTGAGAAGCAATTTTAAGATCCAGTCATAAGTATAAATATTCCCATCTGAAAATGCAGCAGAGATCAGATTTGTCCCCAGTCCGCTGTATCTCCCATTGTAAAGCAATAGCAAAATCAATGCTAACGGAATCGATATCACACCGATCCTGACATATGGATTCTTCAGATTTTCTCCAAAAAATTTTTTTAACTGTGCAAGAAGAAACGAAAATAACCTGCCTGTCAGTCCGAAAATAATTCCAAGTACAACAAGCCGGACTGCGATACTGCCATCTGATATTTTAACCGCGTCCTGAAGTGGTACATAAAATTTTTCCAGTCCCAGCATATGCGAAGTAAATGCTGCTGTGTAAGATGCTATCAGTGCCGGCAGCAGTGCATGATACTGCATTTTTCCTGCAACGATCACTTCCATGGAAAAGAATACTGCGGCAAACGGCGTCTGAAATAAACCGCCAAAGCCTGCCGCCATACCTGTGATCAGCATAATCCGGCTGTCTTTCGGAAGATGAAATCTGTGCCCCAGTGCATGTGATAACGTTGCACCGATCTGTACAGCGACACCCTCGCGGCCGGCACTTCCTCCAAATAAATGTGTGATCCACGTTCCAGACATGACCAATGGAATCAGAACCAGTGGGATATCCTCTCTTTTCTTCTGTCCGGTTTCAAAAACAAGTGTCATTCCCTTTAAACTTGTTTCGCTGAAACGATAATAAAGCCAGGTGATCAAAAGACCTGCAAGCGGCAGAAACGGTATCAGAAACAGATAATGCTCCATCCGGAAATCGGAGATTGCAAGCAGTCCTCTGCCAAATACGGCATCAATGATTCCAACCAGCACACCGGTCAAAACGGCAAGTGATACATATTTCAAAAATAAAATAAATGATTGTAATTTTTTCTCCATAAATTTTGTTCCCTTCATTTAACTTTCACTATCATCCTACGAATACAAAAGCATGTCAACAAAAAAAGTTTTACATTACAACTTTATTGTGATACAGTATTGCAGTAATGTTTTATTCATGATATACCAGCAAAAATTTTTACAAACAGACAAAGGAGAGTTTTGTTATGACAGGACAAACGATAGGGCTGCTGCTCGTCATGATCATTTATCTGATCCTGATGGTGGGGATCGGTGTGATCTATTCGAAAAAGAACAATGATGTATCTGACTTTTATTTAGGTGGCCGGAAATTAGGACCGATCGTAACGGCAATGAGTGCGGAGGCTTCTGATATGAGCAGCTGGCTTCTGATGGGACTGCCGGGTGTTGCCTATCTTTCCGGTTGTGCCGAAGCAGGCTGGACAGCGATCGGACTTGCGATCGGTACTTATCTTAACTGGCTGATCGTTGCAAAACGTCTGCGCCGTTACACGCACAAGGCAAATAATTCCATCACACTTCCTGCTTTCTTTGAAAACAGATACCGTGACAAAAGTCATGCACTGATGGCGATCTCTGCTATTATGATCGTTATTTTCTTTGTACCATACACTGCTTCCGGATTTGCCGCATGTGGAAAATTATTTTCTACGCTGTTTGGGATTTCCTATCTTCCGGCAATGATCGTCAGTGCCATCGTTATTGTTTTATATACCACGCTTGGCGGATTTCTTGCTGCAAGCATGACTGACCTGATCCAGAGTATTATTATGACGATCGCACTTTTGATCGTCGTATTTTTCGGTATTCACACAGCCGGTGGACTGGATGCAGTTATCACAAATGCAAAATCCATGAGTGGATATTTAAGCCTGACTTCCTCTTATGACCCTGCAACCGGTGTGTCTGTGCCATATAAGGGACTGACGATCGCTTCCACGCTTGCCTGGGGACTTGGATATTTTGGTATGCCTCATATTCTGCTTCGTTTTATGGGAATCGAAGATGAAAACAAATTAAAAACCTCCAGAAGAATTGCATCCGTATGGGTTGTTATTTCCATGTTTGTGGCTATATTTATCGGTATCATCGGTTCTGCAATGACAAAATCAGGTGCTCTTGAATTATTTGAAACTTCCTCACAGTCAGAAACTCTGATCGTAAGGACAGCTGTTCTTTTAAGCGATCACGGCGTTTTGACTGTTATTATGGCTGGTCTGATCCTTGCCGGAATCCTTGCAAGTACCATGTCAACATCAGATTCCCAGCTTTTAGCCGCATCCTCATGTGTTTCACAAAACCTTTTCTGTGACTGCATGGGACTAAAGCTGTCAAAAAAATCCTCCATGCTCATGGCAAGACTTACGGTTATCGTGATCGCTGTTATTGGTGTTTTCCTTGCAAGAAATCCGGATAGTTCGGTATTCCGTATCGTCTCTTTTGCATGGGCTGGATTTGGTGCAACCTTTGGTGCCGTTATGCTGTTTTCCTTATTCTGGAAACGCACGAATCGGAATGGCGCACTTGCAGGTATGATCGTTGGCGGTGTTATGGTGTTCGTATGGAAATACCTGATCGCTCCGCTTGGAGGGCTGTTTGGAATTTATGAACTGCTTCCGGCATTCATATGTTCCGCATTTGCGATTGTTGTTGTCAGCCTTTTGACTGCACCACCTTCACAGGAAATCACTGATGAATTTGAGAGCGTATAATGAAATCTTCATAAAAAATAGTCCGGGCTTTTAGATCAATAAGCTCGGACTATTTTCATTATCTGTCTGTTCCCTGTTTCCAGTATAAATTTGTAAACTGGGCTTTCTGTTTCTGATCCTCATTTGGATTGACTGCATACATGCCCATCACAACTCCGGTAAATCCTCCTGCAACTTCTGAGGATAAGTATTTTGTACGCGCACTTCCAAGCAAAATTTCCTCTTCATTTATGAATCCATAAAAATGATACTGCGCTGCATCAGATACCACTTTTAAAATAATCTGTGCATCTTCCGGCAGTTCTATTTCTTTTGCTGTCATAACCGCATCTCCGATCCGCAGACGCAGGATCAATGTACGCTTTTTCTCTTTGCACAAAACAGCAAGATCATAATGATGTTCCTCTGACAGATAAAATGTGATGCCTGCTTCGGGAGAATTGCCGGTAAGTGAAACGGTAAGTTCTGTATCAAACTCCGACTGACGGACTCCTAAAAATGTTGGTGACTCAGTATCATTTAGTGTAAAACGGTTACCAAAAAGTGTCACACTGTTTTCAGTAAATTCATAACATTCCGGATGATATTCACGGAGATGACAAAAACGCTGCGGTTCGTTTTTTATTGTTTCAAAAGAAACATCATACCGTCCATTTATCTTCTGTTCTGAAGCTTTTAATGGCAGATCCATCACAGTCTGCACTGTTCCGTCCACACCTGCCGTAAACCATCCGTTCTTATCCCAGGTAACAGGAACCAAAAACACTTCACGTCCTAAATGATGGAACGGCATCCAGTCACTCTGGATACGGAATCCAAGACATACCATAAAAGTTTCTCCATATGGCGTCTCTATGAGATCACCATGACCGATTCCCTGTATATGATTTTCATTACCACCCAGATTCCGGTTGGTAAGTACCGGATTTTGGGCATACGCTTCAAATGGTCCATAAGGATCTTTTGACCTTGCATAAGTTACCATATGACCATATTCCGTACCACCTTCTGCAACCATGAGATAATACCAGTCCCCAAAATGATACATATGCGGTGATTCAATATAACGGCCGCCGCTTCCCTTCCAGATCGGTCTGCTTTCTGTCAGACGTTTTCCGGTTGTGATATCGATCTCACACTGGAAAATACAGCCTCTTCCATCTGATTCATCCGTTCCATTGCTGATAAAATAAACTTTGTCTCCTTCAAAATACAAAGACGGATCAATACCGCCCTGATCCACAAAAACGGGATCCGACCATTCGCTGTAGATATCGTCTGTATAGACATAAAAATTTTTCTGATAGGTATTGTTGTTGGTAACCATATAGAACCGTCCGTTATGGAAGCGGATCGTCGGTGCGAACACCCCGCCGGAACCGGGAACCTGATATAAATTGACCTGGCTTTTTCTGGTAAGGCAATGACCGATCGGTTTCCAGTTTAACAGATCATCGCTTTCAAATAATGGAACCCCCGGAAAATATTCAAACGAACTGCAGGCAAGATAATATTTGCCGTTTGCACTGCAGATACTTGGATCCGGGTAAAACCCCCGGACAACTGGATTTTGTACTTTCATGTTTACCTCTCCTTTGACAGCAGTTTAGGGCAGGCTGCTCATTTCAAAGACACTCCCGCTGACTGCATTATTTATGATACGGTTCGCCATTCATAATCCGGTAACTGCGGTAAATCTGCTCTAGCAGAACCACACGCATAAGCTGATGCGGAAACGTCATTTTCGAAAAACTGAGTTTAAAATCAGCACGTTTTAGCAGGTTTTCAGACATACCGAGCGATCCGCCGATCAGAAAAATGATCTGGCTGATCCCGGAAGTTCCGAGATTTTCAATCTTTTTCGATAACTCCACGGAATCTAACTCCTTACCATCGATTGCAAGGGCAAAGATATATGCACCCTCTTTTGCTTCTTTATCGAGACGCGTCAGGATACGCTCTGCTTCTTTTTCTCTGATCTGGTTTTCTACCGTATCACTTGCATTTTCCGGTGTCTTTTCGTCAGCGACTTCTATGATGTCTAATTTACAGTAACGGCTTAATCGTTTGCTGTATTCTGCAATTGCATCCCTGTAAAACTTTTCTTTGATCTTTCCTACACATAAAATCGTAACTTTCATAGTTCCTCACATAGTTTTATTTATGCTCTCCACGGAATTATGCTGCGAACTCATTTATCCTTATTCTAGCAAATCCGCTTGCATGCATCTACATTATAATTTATACTAAAACTACTTGAAAAACAATAGATGTTCATTCATCTGGAAATGAGGAAAATTATGTCACAGGAACCATTTGATATCAGCAACAATGCAGCCGAGAGCAACTTAGCACCGTCTCACGCATATGTATCAAAGAAAACAAAAAAAGAAGATGTCACATCCACTGCATATACATTTACAATCGTAAGTGTCGTTGGATTTATTCTTCTGATCTTATTCGGACTCGATCTGCTTCCTTTTCAAAGTGCTGCTTACTCTAAAACAATGATCCTTATTGTTATGGGTGTGATGTTTGCTATTTTTCTTTTTGTCGGCATACATTCATTTATGGAATTAAAATCTCTTTCAAACGCCGCTGACCGTGAGGAACAGCAGTTTGAAGAAATCTGTCAGTGGTTTTTAGATACATATACGGCAGAAAAAATCAATGCAGATGCCGGTATCTCAGATGAATCTGAAGAGCAGAATTATTTTTTGCGTTATGAAATCATGAAGGGATTGCTTCTTGAAAAATATCCGCAGACGAATGCCTCACTTATTGATCACATCATAGAAACAATTTATGATAAAATATTTTTGGCATAGTGCTTTTTTCTGTCAGATATATGTGTTATAATGGACAAAATATTTGAATATATGAGGTGGCTATTGTGAAAATACTTGAAGAGAAGATTCTTTCTGAAGGAATTGCAGTCAATGAAGATATTTTAAAGGTAGACAGTTTTGTAAACCATCAGGTAGATCCTGTTTTGATGCAGCAGATCGGTGAGGCATTTGCCGAACATTATAAAGATTGCGGAGTAACAAAAGTTGTAACGATCGAAAGTTCCGGTATTGCTCCGGCTCTTATGACAGCACTGGCACTGAATGTTCCAATGATCATTTTAAAGAAACAGCCTTCTAAGGTATTAAATGATAATCTGTTTCAGACAGTAATCACTTCTTTTACCAAGGGGACAAGCTATGAACTGACCTTATCCCAGCAGTTTATCAATGAAAATGACCATGTATTGATCGTGGATGATTTTCTTGCAAACGGCGAAGCTGCAACAGGAGCAATCCGCCTGCTGCGCAAAGCACATGCAACGATCGCCGGAGTCGGTATCCTGATTGAAAAATCATTCCAGCCGGGACGCGGAAAATTAATGGAACAGGGCATTGATGTATACTCTCTCGCCCGCATCAGTAAACTTGGAAAAGATCTGATTGAATTTATTCCGGAAGAATAATAGAAAATATAAATAGCGGTAAGAAAATATGCCATCAGGCTTTTTTCTTACCGCTATATTTAAATAGAAGAGAATCTACTTATGGTTTTATAGTCTGAATCGTTCCGTCCTCATTATATTGAAGTTCACAGTATTTCACACAGCGCATACTGTTAACTCCTCCGGACAACTCACAGTCATGATAAAAAAGATACCATTTTTCACCAACCTGTACGATGGAATGATGTGTTGTCCAGCCGAGTACCGGTTCTAAAATTACACCTTTGTACTGAAATGGTCCCATAGGATCGTCTCCGACAGCATAAACAATTTTATGTGTAGTTCCTGTCGAATAGGAAAAATAATATTTTCCCTGATATTTGTGCATCCATGGTCCTTCAAAATATCTCCGGTCTTCGTCTCCTGCTTTTAAAGGCTCTCCATTTTCATCTAAAATGACAATTTCTTTTACATCTTCTGCAAAGCCAAGCATATCTTCTCTTAATCTCGCAACTCTTGGTCCGACTGCATTTTTATCCATATCTGGTTCTGTGGCATTTTCATCAAATACTCCGGTTTTCCATTTTTCCAGTTGTCCGCCCCATAAGCCGCCAAAATAAATATATGCCTCATTATCATCATCTACCAGTACAGCAGGATCTATGCTGAAACTTCCTTCTATATAATTTTTCTCCGGGATAAATTTTCCGGCAGGTTTATCGGATACTGCAACACCGATACGGAAAATACCTTCCTTATCACGTGCCGGGAAAAACAGATAATATTTTCCATTTTTATATGCCGCATCCGGTGCCCACATTTGTTTTGATACCCATGGAACTTCATCCATATGCAATACTTCACCACAGTCAACACATTCACTGTCTACATTATCCATACAGAGAATGTGATAATCTTCCATATTATACTGGTCTCCATTGTCATTGTCTTCACATTCATGCTGCAGATCGTGTGAAGGATAAATATAAATTTTTCCTTCAAATACATGTGCAGATGGATCTGCAGTATAAATATTTTTTACCAGTGGTTGTTTTTGTTTTGCCATTCTTTTTCTCCTTCAAATCTTTTTATGATTATATATATCATGCTAACATCAGCCTTTTACAGCACCCGCAGTCAATCCGTCTACGATCTGGTTGCTAAAACAGCAGTAAACAATGATTGTCGGCAGGATTGCAATGATAATCGCAGCAAACATCTGTGTATAATTTGTATTATAAGGTCCTACAAACTTGGATAATGCTACCGGCAGTGTTTTTTTTGCGTCATCTGAGATAAATACCATTGCTAAAAGAAGTTCATTCCAGTTCCCGACGAATGCCATCAATGCTGTTACAAAAATACCTGTTTTGGATAATGGCAATGCAATGGATGTAAATATTTTATAAATAGAGCATCCATCTATGCAGGCAGCCTCAAACATTTCATTTGGCATATTTTTGAAAAATCCTGTCATAATAAAAATTGTTGTAGGCAGTGATACTACGGTATAAGGTATGATCAAACCAAGCAGACTGTTATATAAATGCATATTTGAAAATGTTTTAAATAATGGTATTAAAATACAGTGGATTGGAATCATCATTCCGATCAGGAAATATGTCATAACTGCACCGGACATTTTAAAACGCAGTCTTCCGAGTGCAAAACTTGCCATACAGCCTATGATAATATTAAGGATTAATGCGGTAACACATACAATAGCTGAATTTAAGGTTGCAATACCAAGTTTTCCGGCAGTCCATGCAAAAATAAAGTTTCCAAGCTGTATTTCTTCGGGCAATGCAAATGGACTTTTAAAAATTTCTGTATTCGTTTTCAGCGAAACAAAAAACATCCATACCAATGGTGCTAAATAAAGAAAAGCCATCAATACAAGGAATATATATATCACGATTTTCCATGCCAGTGCTTTTTTATTTCCTTTCATGTAAATTTCCCCCTTACATTTCATAGTTTTCTACTTTTACAAACTTATTAATGAAAAATGTAACCAACAGACATAAAATTAAAAGCACAACACCGATCGCACTTGCATATCCGTATTTAAAATATTTAAATCCCTGCGTATAAAGATGTGTTGCAAGAACTTCCGTCTGATGATTTGGTCCGGCTTCTGTCATGTTAAAGATCAGATCAAAGAATTTTAATGCGCCAATACAGTTTAAGGACATTGCAATCGCCATCATTGGACGGATCAATGGCATGGTAACATACCAGAAAGCTTTTGTTTTAGTTGCTCCGTCGATATAGGCAGCTTCATAAAGTGATTTATCGATTCCTGATATCTGTGCCATATAAAGCATCATAGATTGTCCTACATACTGCCACAATGCAACAAATGCGATCACTTTCATCGGAAGTGTAATATATCCGCTGACATCCATCAGCCAGAGTGGTCCTTCTATTCCCCATGTTGCAAGAACCTGATTGATACCAAGTTTTGGTGTAAAAATAAACATCCATAACAGTCCGAGTGCTGCTGATGAAAGTACACATGGCAGATAATATATATTCTTAAAAAGGTTTCTTCCTTTTTTTATATTCGTAAGTAATGCTGCTAAAAAAAGACCAACAACAAGTTGTGATACTACGGAAAAAATCATAAAAAATATTGAATTTTTCAATGCGATCTGCATGGTTGTATCTTTCGTAAACAATTTAATATAATTTCCAAATCCGATAAATTCGGGTTTCGATAACGCATCCCAATCACAGAGAGAATAATAAATCGACTGGCAGATTGGTATAAATAATACCAGGGTAAAGAGAATTATTCCCGGTGCAAGAAACAGACAGATGGCTTTTTTATCCCGTAATAGTTTATCCATAAAATTTCCCCCATCAACACATTCATTCTATTTGTGAACACGGGATCCATAACAGATCCCGTGTTCAGGTACTTCAGCTATACATTATTTATTCCAGACATTTTCCTTATAAAAATCTTCAATGATCTGTAATCCATCTTCTACTGAATTGTTTCCAAGATAAATAGAAACCATTGCATCATCAAATGTTGAACCGGCTTCTGTGGAAGCAAGTGATTCATTATAGAATCCAAATGTTCCGGTTGCTTTTGCAAAGATATCCATCACATACTTTAACTGCTTTGGAGCTTTATCATAATTAATATCAACATTGGTAACCGGAATCTTTCCACCGATCTCTGCTGTATATTTCTGTGCAGTCTCATCAGTAAAATATTTCATTAATGCAATACATGCATCCGGATGCTCCGTAGTAGAGCTCATTGCAAGGCTGTCTGTTTTTGCAATGATACGGTTTGGATCGTTACCGCCTTCAATGGCCGGGAACTGGAATACACCGCATTTTTCTTCAAAATCAGGATTGGAACCATTGATCTGTGCGATTGCCCAGGAACCCTGAATTAAGATCGCAGCCTCACCATTATAAAAGTTTGCAGTTGCAACATCATTTGTATCTCCTGCTGCTGTTGGCTGGAAATATTTTGATAACTCAAGCATTTTATTTGCTGCATCCTGGAACGGCTGATCAAGCCAGCTTGCATTACCTGCTGCAATTGCATCAAGATCTGCATTTTCTCTGTCGCAGAGATATCCGCACAACATTGATAAACACCATGCTGTTCCTGCACTGATCGTAATCGGAGTATAACCTTTTGACTGAAGTGTCTCACATGCTGCAAGAAGATCATCGTATGTTTCCGGAACATCTACACCGGCATCTGCAAACATTTCTGTGTTATAAAATACACACGCTGCTGCAAGATTGGTAGGTACTGCGTAAATTTTTCCGTCATAAGTCTGTTTATCAAATACACCACCGTTAAACGTATCGTACCATCCGTCTTCATGCAAATAATCTGTAAGATCAGCCGCAACCCCCGGCTCCACATAATCTGTAAGATTTGGTCCAGGTGAAACAATAAATACATCCGGTGTCTGATTGGAAGCAACTAATGCATTTAATTTTGTATAGTATTCTTCCAGATTTGTTGTGATCACATTACAGTGATAAACCCCCTCATAATCTTTGTTGAATCTGTCGATGACATCTTTATAACCCAATGTGATAAGATCTTCCGTTGCCTCCATGTCATCCCAGAACATCCAGGTAATCTCTTCTACATCCCCGTCTGTTTTTGTAGTGCTCTCCTCTTTCTGGTCTGTTTTTTCAGCAGCTGCAACTCCTGATTCAGACGAAGCATTTGTGTTTACCCCGGTATCAGTAGATACTCCACAACCTGCTATCGTTCCCATTGCCATCAATAAGGAAAGACCTGTTGCTAAAACTTTTTTTAACTTCATATGTAACCCCCTTCTTTCACCTGTCAGATATTCTGACTGTGTGAATTGATTTATTTGACAATCTTATCTTATTTCTTACTTGTTTTATTCTCTATACAATAATTGCTTTTTCATAATCAATTCTTGCTTTTTTTGTATTTAATTCAAAGTACAAATTGCATAATTTGGTAGTATTTTTCAAAATATTATTATATTTTTTGTGCACATTTCCTTTTTTATAAAATGATATTGTTTTTAAAATTGATATATTGTATATATATCTTAAGAAACAGCAATAGATTTTCGATTAATAAAATGCAATATTTCGTAATGAAATTTATATTTTTATATCAATTTAAAAAATACATATAATCTGATTTATGCAGAACATGGCAAAAAATAATTCTAAGGAAGTTTACATAGAAAAGGAGATTTGAATGATAAAATATTTAGATGGTGTTCGTGAAACAGTTGGATTTGAAAATAACTCATCCCTTATGCTTTTTGATAATACTGATTATGAAGAATATCCGGTTCATTGGCATACACCCATCGAGCTGATCATGCCAACAGAAGGAACATATGATGTAGACTGCAATCAGATTCCATTTCATATGCGCAAAGGAGACATTATTGTTATTATTCCGGGTACTCTGCACCATATGAAAGCCTGTCATGGGCGACGAATTATTTTTCAGGTTGATATGAACAGTGGAAAACCATTTGAAGAGTTTACTGCATTTCTGCCTTTTTTACAGCCGGCTGTTTTGATCACTCCGGAGGAGGCTCCTGCCATTCACGAGGAAGCTATGTCTCTTATGTTTGGAATCAGAGATGAATATCTCTCTGATACACCGTTATATGAGACGTCTGTTTATGCAAAATTTTTACAGCTTATCGTTTTGATTGGCAGACAGATTGCCAGTACCCCGGCAAAATTTGCTGACACAAAACCAACAAAACAAAAAGAGTATATTGATAAATTTATCAGTATTTGTCAATATATCAACCAGCATTGTACAGAAGATATTACCTTAGAACAGGTTGCTGCTTTAGCAGGATTTTCAAAATATCATTTCAGCAGATTGTTTAAAGAATTTACAAATATTTCTTTTTATAAATACCTGAACAACCAGCGGATTTCATATGCTGAAAAACTTCTGTTAGATCCCAATATAAATATAACCGAAGTGGCCATTCACTCCGGTTATAATAGTATTTCCGCATTTATGCGGATGTTTAAAATTATAAAAAATTGTACTCCAACAGAGTTTCGGAACATGTATCAGTCCTGATATCATTGTGGATGATATCCAAAATTTACACGATAGATATCACTGACTAAACCTGTCTTGTTATTTACTGCCAT